>CAZSSU010000095.1:0-7218 GCA_964609415.1 uncultured Christensenella sp.
CTGCCCAATCTGATGAAAAAATCCAATGAGTTTATCACCGCTATCTGGCAAACGCTGTACATGATGGCGGTTTCCGGGGGCATTTCCTTTGTGATTGGGCTGGTGCTTGGTGTGCTCCTGGTGGTCACTAGGTCTGGCGGCATCAAACAAAACAAGCTTGTGTTTACCGTGCTTGATAAAATTGTAAACACCTTCCGCTCCATTCCATTTATCATCCTGCTGACAGCGCTTATCCCCCTCACACGGCTCATTTCTGGCAGCGCCATTGGCACTAGCGGGGCCATTGTGCCGCTGGTGTTCGGCACCGTCCCGTTCTTTACCCGACAGGTTGAGGCAGCGCTATCAGAAATTGATGGCGGGCTGGTGGAAGCAGCCCAGGCCATGGGCATGAGCCCCTTGTCCATCATTTGGAAGGTGTTGCTCAGGGAAAGCATCCCAGGCATTGTGCGTGGCACCATGATCACCTTTGTGAGCCTGGTGGGCCTCACCGCCATGGCTGGCGCTGTAGGCGGCGGAGGGCTGGGTGACTTTGCCATCCGCTATGGCCATCAGCGCAACCAGACTGATATTACCTGGGCCACGGTGGCGGTGATGCTGATCCTAGTTAGTCTGATTCAGGGGCTGGGCAAGCGAATTATCAAAAAAACCACGCACAGCTGAGCTATACGCGGTTTTGTCTCTCATTCCTGTTTATGCCAAAGGCTTTTTTGCCGGAATGCCCGACTTGCGCGGGTATTTTTTTTGCGTTGCCGACACCTTCGCCATCTCCTGGATATAGTGGCTACGACCAGGAATGTTCAGGTCAATCAAGTTTCCCATCTGCCCGCCAAGCAGCTGGCAGGCGCTTTGTCCGGCTTGAAGTTCCTCCTTAACTGCTGGTCCCTTCCAGCACAAGGCTTTGCCGCCTATCTTCACATAGGGCAGAAGATATTCCGCCAGCACAGGAAGTTTAGCCACCGCCCGGGCTAAGGCCAGGTCAAAGCTTTCCCGGAGCGGTGCCTGGGCCTTTTCCTCAGCCCGCCCCATCACAACCTTCACATTGTCCAGGTGCAGCATGCTGACCGTTTCCGATAAAAAATCACAGCGTTTTTGCATGCTCTCAAGCAGCGTTACCTGGATATCCGGCCTTGCGATGGCCAGGGGCATCCCAGGGAAACCGGCCCCTGTCCCCACATCAATCAACTGAGCGCCCTGACGAATCAGGCCATGGTTTAACACCAACAGGGAATCCGCATAATGCCGCAAGGGCATTTCCATTTCTGGCACATTGGTTAAATCCATCACTGCATTCTTGGCAAGTAAAAACGCATGGAATCTTTCCAGCTTCTCCCAGCCTGTTTGGTCCAGGGGCAGGGAAAAATCATTAAGCTCTTGCTGTAAGGCCACGGCCTTTCCCCCCTTCTTTGTTCATCACCAAAAGGGTCAGAATCAGCTGCTCTAAGGAGCCTTCCTCGCTTATCTGCCCGCTTTTGATCATAAACTCCTGATTGATGCATTGTTTATAGGCTTCCTTCAACGCCTCTTCATCCTGGCGCTGCACCATGTCCCCCATTTTTCTGGCCACAAAGGGCGGTACGCCAAGCCTGGCAGCAATGGCCGCCTGGCTTTGCCCATCCTCCAGCATGATTTTTGTGAACAATAGCTGACGGTACTGACGCTGCAATAAGGACAGCAGCGCCAAACGGCGCTCGCCCGCTGACAGCATCTCTCTTAGCAGGCTTAAGGACTGGGCTGCCCTGCCGCCTGCCACCCTGTCTGCCAGGTCAAAAATGCGGTATTCAACGCTTTTGGTCACCGCCTGATCCACATCTTCCAGGCTAACCACTTCCCGCTCACCTGCATGAGCCGCCAATTTCCCCAACTCGTTTTTCAGCACCAGCATGTCGTCACCACAGGCGAATATCAGTTGATCAGCGGTGTTCCGGTCGATCTGTTTGCCATAGCTTTTCAGCTCCTTGGCAATCCATTTGATGAGTTTGCCACGGTCCAGCTTATCAAAGCTCACCATGCCACCCGCGTTTTTGATTTGTTTGACCAGTTTCTTCCCGCCATCCGCTTTTCCCCGGGCATAAAAGACCAGGCATATGTAATCAGGCAAACGCGACAGGTAGGCGCTGATGTCCCCGCTGGCAGCCTTGCTGGACGCCGGGCTTTCTTCACTCTCCTCAGCCCCTGTATCCGCCTTTGCGGCACGGGTTAATAATGAAGAATCCTTCACAATCACCAGCCGCCGGTCAGAAAAAGCGGGCAGCGTTTCGCAGGCGGCAATCAAGGCCTCAGGCTTGGGATCCATGAGGATGCTTTCATTCATTACTGCCATCTGCTGATCCACGGTCTTTTCCCGCAGGGCTAAAAGCGCACTTTCTTTGGTGTACTCCTCCTCGCCCTCAAACAGATAAAGCTGGCGAATCTTCCCTTGCTTCAGCTCTTGAAAAAATGCGTCATAATCCATGGATGAGCCCTCCTTCCAGGTATCCTGTCACCTCAGCCTGTCCGTTCTGGCAGGTGATGGTCACAGCGCCTGTTTCACCGGTCACAATGTATTGTGCGCCGGCATCAATTAACCTGCTGGCCGCCTGGGTATAGCGGTCTGCTTGTGTCCCTGAGGCCGTAATCAGCGCGATGTCGGGATTCACCCTTTTGATGAACGCATCCGTGGCGTCATGTCGGGAGCCATGATGAGGCACCTTTAGCACCTGGGCAGAGACATCCAGATAATGTGAGTATTCAGCGCCAATGTCACCTGTGGTGAGCAAGCTTACCCCATCCAAATCCCACAACATCACCAGAGAATTCAGGTTAGCATCAAGCCCGGGGTAAGCCGCTCCGTTGTGAGGCCATAAAACCTTGCCGCGCACACGGTTCAAATCAATCCCATCCCCAGCCCCAATCTCCCGAATGGGGATGCCCCGTTCTTTCGCCACCTCAAGCCATTTGAGGCTGCCCTCTGACACCTGCGCCTCATGGGCACCGGATGCCATGATGATTTCACCAATGGGCACCGCTTCATTCAATAGTTGCTCAAGGCCAGCCATATGATCTGAATGCAAGTGGCTAAGGAGCAGCATATCAATCCGTCTGCCTGTTGACAGAACAAAGCTGGCCAGATCGCCGCCATGCTCCCCCGCGTCGATCACCAGGGTCTTATCTCCATCCAGGATGATGGCACTGTCAGCTGTCCCGGCATCAAGCTGCATATAGCGCACTGGGTCTGGCTGTGGCAACATGGGAAGCCCGATGAATAAAACCACCATCAATAAAATGGCAATCGTGCGCTTCTTTGGCTTTATCACAACATAACGGGTCAGCAATATCAGGATACCCAAGATAACAAGCGTCTGCCACCAGGCAGGAGACGGCAATCGCACAATCGCAAAAGGCAGTTCAGCTGCCCAAGCCACCATACCCTCATACCATTGGGTTATCTTGATGATGGGCCAGGCCAGTATTTGAGCCAGCGGCAAAGACACCAGGCTGATCACCAGCCCCAGCAGATAAACAGGCATCAGAATACCCACCCCGGCAATAGCCAACGGGCTAATCAGAAGCCCTGCCAGGGAAAAGGCATGAAACGCGCCAACTAAGGGCACAACGGTCATTGCGGTAGCAGCCAGGGTCGTCATATAGGCCGTCGTTACTTTGGTAATGGCTGGATGAGGATGGCGCCGCTTTTCCCATCGCTTATAAAGCATCATCAGGCTGTCCCCCAGTATGATGATGCCCAGCACCGCCAGGAAGGACAGTTGAAAGCCCAGGTTGAATAAATCCAGCGGACGGAATAGCAGAATCAATAGGAAGGCGAAGGCGAGGCTTGTCAACGGGTCCACACGCCGATGAATCGCGCGCCCCAACAGGAACACCAGCGACAGCACACTGGCCCTGACAATGGAGGCGGAAAAATCAAGCAAGCGGCAATAAGCCAAAAGCAACACCGCAAAGATGACAAAAAGCACCTTGCGCGACAGATGAAACCTTCTTAACAAAGCGTATAGGATGGCAACAAGCAAGCTAACGTGAAGCCCTGACACCGCCAGCACATGGGCTACCCCCGCATCGCGGAATGACAGCTTTGTTTCCTCAGAGATATCCTCCCGCACCCCAATGATAAGTGCCTTAGCTAAACCAGAATCATCCCCCAAAAAACGGTCAAACTGACTAGCCAAATAAAGCCTGGCGCGCATCCAGGGGCTTTGGGGCAAGCGCTGTATCGCAGGATAAAAGCTCAGCTCCCTGGCCCCGCTGATGCCTGCAGGAATCCCTTTTTGCAGCAGAAAAGCTTTAAAATCAAAACCATATGGGTTCTTCTGGGGAGCTGGATGATAGAGATTGCCGCTAAAGGTAGCCACTTGCCCGTCTACTGGTACAATCGCATCCTTGCCAGGATAAAAAGTCCAGTGAGCGGCCTTGATGGGGTGGGTTCCCTTCTCATTTGTGGCTGTGATGTCGGTCAGTTTTGCGGTTACCCTGCCGTCTGTGTCACGACGGATGGATTCACCGCTCACCCGTCCTTGTATCTCATATTTTCCAGGATCGGGCATAGCGGGATGGGCCGCTAAGCCTGCTAGCGTCATCCCCAGAAATACACATATGGCCGCCATAGCGGGGCCCTTTTTATGGCACAGCACCAGCGCTCCCACACCGCACAACAAGCCTATCCCCGGGATTATCCAGGAAAATCCCCGCCACATTCCACCCGCAAAAACCCCCGAGCCATAGAAAAGGGCGCAGGCTGCCAACGGCCGTTGTGTTGAAAAGGCGGGGGCTTTCATCAAACCTCTACCGTCAGGTCCAGGCTGGCAGGGAAAGCCGTTGGATAGGCCTCCCTCGCCTCACGCACCAATGTTTTCACATCAGCGCCAGGCTGAAAATGGGTCAGCATCAGCTGCTTGACATTTGCCTCCCTGGCCAGTTCTCCTGCCTGGGCTGCGCTGAAATGGGGCAAACCCTCATGCCAATGTGCCTTGGTAAAGGACGCGTCACATATTAACAAGTCAGCGCCCCTGCAAAAATCAACCAATCCATCCCCACCCACCGCGTCACCGGTATAAACCAGTGTTTTGCCTGTCTCATTGGTCAGCTTGAGTGCGTAAGCGGGCACCGGGTGCTTCACGCGCAGGGAGGATAGCTTCAACCCCTCAATTTCTCCCGTCTGGCTCAAATTATCCAAATCAAAAGACCGGCCAAGCAACATCTCCCGCAGGGGCTGCGGCTCATCAGAGCTTACCAACCGCAGCCGGAGCCTGTTCACATCCAGGTAGTAGCAAAGCGGCAACAAGTCGCTGGCATGGTCAAAATGCCAATGGGACATCACCACGGCTGATAAATCCGCCGGATCCATCATGGCCATGAGCCTGGGCAACACACCGCTGCCAAAGTCCAGCATGATCCGCCTGTCCCCATCCACGACCAGATAGCCTGAGCACGCGCCATTCGAGGCCGGATAAGCGCCGCTAAACCCGATCACCTTGACCTGCATCGTTGGCTCCTTCCTTCATCAATAGTCTGTAAGATATGGTAAATACCGCCGTACACACCAGCATCATGCCAAGGCTGGGCACCGTGCGGGTGTAGTTGAGAATCAACACCGCGGCATTGTAAAACATGTGGAAAATGATGGGCAGCCACAAGCCGCCAGAATGCTGCCTCAGCCCACCCAATACCAGCCCAATGGCCAGCATCTGCGGAAACGCCAATAGGCTCCTGTGCAGGATGGCAAATAGCAGCGCACTGACCCATATAGCCAGCGTTGGCTTGAAACGGGCTGCGAGTCCGCCTTGAATCAAGCCGCGAAACAACAGTTCCTCCGCAACGGCGGGGAGCAGCGTAGCACAGAGCATTGCCATTAAAAGCTGCTGCCAGTTTTCCGGCACCAGGGCCACGCCCTCAGGGGGCTTAACGCCAAAGGATTGGAGAACACTTAGAAAAATCACGGTGATGAGCACACTAACCAGGGTAAATGCCACCGCCATCAGCATGACCAGCCCGCCCTTGTAGGCGTCAGGCTTTGCCCACAGCGTTTTAAGATGGGCTTCAGCAGCTGGTGATCGCATCATCAACAAGAGGGCTGGTAGCCCTATGAGCAGGGTTTCCTGAATAGCCATTAGCAGACAAAGCTGAGCAAACCCAGCATCCTTAGAAAACAGCGCCGGTACCACCAGTGCCAGCGCTACACTCGCCCCGGCACCCAGCACGCTGCCAATGAGCCGCCTATTCAATGCTGAAGTAACCGCCCACCCGGTCACGCCAGGCCATTTCCAGGCGGATGTCCTGGCCAGGCTTTAAACCCTGGCGGATGATTTCATTCTGCACCGTCTGCATGGCAAGCTCAGGGGTATTGTTATCATGGCTCAGATGGCCCAGCAGCGCATGCCTCACCCCGGTTTCATAGAGGGACAGCAGCGTCTCAGCGCAGTTCAGGTTGCTCAAATGGCCCCGGGTCCCCATGATGCGCTGTTTCAGGGATTCCGGATACCTGATGTTATGACGGAGCATATCCGGGTCGTGGTTGCTTTCAAGCAGGATAATATCAGTCCCCGCCAGGTAGCGAAGCACCTGCTTTGAAACCCTTCCCATGTCCGTTGCAACGGCCACGCTGCGGCTGCCAGAATATAGCCTGAAAGCCACAGGCTCTACTGTGTCGTGGGATATGGGAATGGGAAACACCCCGATATCCCCTACGAAAAAATCATTCTCACTTTCAAACACACGGCGCAGATGGGGTGGCACATCCCCCACCGTGCGATACATCGCCTCCCAGGTGGCTTCATTGGCATAAACCGGGATATGATACTTCCGGCTTAATACCCCCACGCCCTTCACATGGTCGCTATGTTCATGGGTCACAAGGATTCCATTGATGGTTTCCGGCAACACCTTGATTTGCTCCAGCATGCCCACAATGCTGCGTCCAGGTAGCCCTGCGTCTATCAAAAGGCGGGTATCACCCGCCGCCACATACGTTACATTTCCGTTTGACCCGCTGTTGAGCGAGCAAAAATCCAATTTCATCAAGCCCTGTCCTTGTTCAATCATTATGCCAAGCGGCAGGATTATTATAATGGCTTTGATACCGGCTAGCAAGGGCAGGGGTACATCGCAAAAAGGTTGCGCATATAAGTGTAGCTCCGGATTTTCGGCGCTGTTTTCCACCATCACGATCCATTCAAGAGATAAATCTCATCGTTCAGTGTATTATGGGATGAGACAATCATCACTTTG
>CAZSSU010000096.1:0-7111 GCA_964609415.1 uncultured Christensenella sp.
AGGACCTGAAGTTCTTCGCCCGGACAACCAAGGGCAAGGTGCTGGTGATGGGGCGTGGCACCCTGGAATCACTCCCCGGCGGGCAGCCGCTTAAAAACCGCCTCAACATCGTGCTGAGCCGGGGCAGGGCCTATGCGCCCCCTGGCGTGGTGATGGCCCGCAGCCTGCATGAATTGGAATCACTGCTGGCTCCTTATCCCCCGGATGATGTGATGCTCATTGGCGGGCAGCAGATATACACGCTGCTCATTGACAGCTGCAGCCAGGCCCACGTCACCCGGGTGCGCGCCACTGCCCCCGCCGACCGCTTCTTCCCCAACCTGGACATCAAGCCTGGCTGGGAGCTGGCGGAGGAATCCCCCGTTTATGAAAGCGGCGGCATCCCCTACACCCACTGCCTGTATGTGAACCATGCCCCCAAGCCCATCAGCGCCATTGAGGAGCAAGCATGAGGTGCAATACATGCCCTATTTAGGTGAACTGGCCGCCATCACGGCGGCGCTTTGCTGGACGCTTAACTCCCTGGCCGTGGAGCACCTGGGAAAGGGGCTGTCCAGCTGGGGCATCAACACGCTGACCAAGCTGGGCGGCCTTATCCTGGTGAGCCTGCTGGCGCTATTCATGAACGGCAGCCTCATCCCTCAGGCCACGCCCCGCCAGTGGGCGATGCTAATGCTCTCCGGGCTCATCGGCTTTTCCATCGGCGATGGTTTCCTTTTCACCGCTTTCCAGCAGATTGGCGCCAAGCGCACGCTGCTGATTTTTTCCGCCAATCCCCTCATCGCGGCCCTGCTGGGCTGGGCCATCATGGGCGAAGCCCTCACCCTCCAGCATATCATTGGCATTGCGGTGGCGGTCACAGGCATCATGATTGTGATTCAAGGCGATGTGCCCAGCCCCCAGCAAAAAGGCCTGAACTGGCTGGGCATCCTCTTTGCGGTGCTGGCCACCCTGGGTCAGGCCGGCGGGGTTATTCTTAGCAAAATGAGCCTGGCAAGCCTTGACGCGGTCACCGCCGCCCAGATCCGCCTGGTGGGCGGGGTGCTGGGCATAGGGATCATCCTCAGCGTCCTTAAAAAATGGGGGCAACTGCTCCCCATCCTGAAAACCAAAAAAGGCCGGCAGACCTTGTCTGTCAGCGTCACCCTGGGCACCCTCATCGGCATGGTTTTGTCCATGCTCTCCATCAAGCTGATCCCGGTGGCCATCGCCTCCATCCTCTTTAGCCTGATGCCGGTGATGATCCTGCCCATCTCAGCCTTTGTCCTCAAAGAGCGCGTCAGCGCCCGGGAAGTGCTGGGCGCTGTGATCACCGTGGTCGGGGTATCTATGCTGTTTGTTTAGGTTTCATCAGAATAAATGCTAGCGCCGACGACACCAGCGCAAGCCCCGCAATCACAAAAAACGCGGCCTTCAGCCCCATATGGTCCACCATCATCCCCATGGTGAGGGGGCCCAGCGTCATGCCGATGCCGTAGGTGGCCTGGTAAAAGCCCATGGCCATGGAGCGCTTGTGGGGCGGGATATCCCGGACGCACTGGCCCAGCAGCACCGCGAAGGTGAGGCTGGACGAGACGCCGCCCAGAGTCTGCAGCGCATAGAGCTGCGGAAGGCTCCCGGCCAGGGGCACCAGCAAACAATAGAGAAAACCCAGGAAAAAGCCAGCCGTCACCAGCATCCGCGCGCTGGCTTTTTTTCTTAGCGCGCGGCTGGCCAGAAGGTTTGACAGAATGCTGGGCACAATCAACGCGATTTGAAGCAGGCTCAGGTTCCGCTCAGTGGCCCCTAGCGCCATGGCCGCATTCACATTGAAGGAGTAAAAGCTGCTAAACGCCACCCATTGGGTGAGGATACCCAGGGCGGATATAGCCAGCAAATACCGGTCCCCCGCCACCCGCAGCATGGCCTTCAGGCTCGTATCCTTCCGCTCAAGGCGCGGCTCCCGCAGCGACAGGGACAGAACTAAGGCCAATGCCCCTGCCACCAGGCTCACCGCAAATGACACTTTAACGCCCAGGTAAACCACCAGCGCCATCACCAGCACATAGCCCACCATGCGGCCGGAAAAATTGACCACATTGAGCTCTGTGATGCGTCCGGGCCCCTCCTCCCTGGGGAAGTAGCCGCTGTACATCACCGTGAACGCCACCCAGGACGCCGCCGCCATGCCACCCAGGAGCCTGGCCATCAGGAAGCCACCTGGCGAATAAAACAGCAAAAAACAAGCCGCCGCCAGCGTCACCACCGCACTCCCCGCCACCACAAAGGGCTTGCGCCGCCCCAGCTTGTCTGACAGCATGCCCAGCGGCAGCCGCAGCAGCGTCTGGCTCAGGCCGTAGGCTCCCAGCACCAGCCCCATATAGGTGGCGCTCATGCCCATCCGCGCCAGCTCCCGATTGATATAGGGCGTATAGGCGTACTGGGACAGCCAGAAAAGCCCGGTGATCACATAGAGCAGCCTGGCTGAAGACCGGAACGACGTATCTTCTGACATTTAAGAACCCTTTCAAGACACATTGTGGCATACTCTAAGCATTTTCGCAGGGAACGTCAATGGGATATGCCGGGAGGGCGCCTTTTGAAAAAGGCGCCCTCCCGGACCCTCCCTGCCAAAACTTCACAATTTTTTGTAGCCCTGATTGGCTAATTCACTGATAAAGTTTTTCGGGAAGGGGTTCGGGGAAGGGCTTTTTTCAAAAAGCTCCTTCCCCGAAATCAACCATCCCTCGTCAGCCCAGGTCTTTGATGGCTTTCAACACTTCATCAATGTCGGGCAGCTGGGGCACGTCATAGATTTTGAGCCACTGCACCACGCCCTCTTCATCCACCAGGAAGTTGGCGCGGCCGGAGGCGCCCAGCTCCTCCAGGAAGATGCCGTAATCCTCGGCCACCTTGCCATGGGGGTAGAAGTCGGAAAGGAGCTTGGTATCCTTGATGGCGAGCACCTTGGCCCACACATCCTTGCTGGGGGCAGAGTCAACGCTGATGCCAAAGGCGACCACGCCCAGCTTATCAAAGTCCGCCTTATGGGTTTCCAGGGCGCGCATCTGGTCGGTGCAAACACTGGTCCAGGCCAGGGGGTGCCAGGAAAGCAGCACTTTCTTGCCCTTGAGGTCTGATAGTTTAACCTTGCCGCCCTGATTGTCTGCCATGGTGAAATCTGGGGCCTTCTGTCCAACTTTTATTTTCATGATGTGTCATCTCCTTGTGTTTTTTAGCGCTTTTGCGTTCAGAAAAAGCATACCCGGCCTTTCCCCGCTTTAGACAATTTTTTGCGTGTTATGATGGGATATGGAATAAAAGAAGCGCCCCGCGCATCCTATAGATGTCAGGCCCGACAACACTGGCACAGGAAAGGACGAGCAGCTTGAACAAGGAGTCTCTGGAAACGCGCCTGCTGGCATATGCCGATTTGCTCTACCGGGTGAGCTGCGGGATTTTAAGAAACCCCCAGGACCGGGAGGACGCGGTGCAAAGCGCCATGGAAACCGCCTGGAAAAAGGCGGGCAGCCTGCGGGATGAAAGCCGGCTCAAAAGCTGGCTGGTGCGCGTGATGATCAACGAATGCTACGGCATCCTGCGCAAAAAGCAGCGGGAAGTGCCCGCTGAAACCCTGCCGGAGGCGGCTGAAAGCCCCTCCCAGGACGCGCTGATGCTGAAAGACGCGCTGGAAAACCTGCCCCCTGCCCAGCGCCTGCCGCTGATTCTGCACTACTTTGAAGGATTATCCATCAAGGAGGTGGCCATGGCCCTGCGATTGCCTCAGGGCACGGTGCTCTCCCGGATGCAGCGGGGGCGTGGGAAACTGAAAGAGATCTTATCGGAGGAAAACGATGGAAGATAATCACATGAAAACGCTGTGGCAGGAGGCCTGCGGGGCAACGCCCCCCGGCTTCACCCACAGGATGAGAAGCGCCCTGATGGCGCAGCGCCCACCCAGGCGCAGAACACCCGCCCTGGCGATGGCGCTGGGGATTACCCTGCTTCTGGGCAGCGCCTTTGCCCTGGAGCGGCTGGGGCTGCTGGACAGCCTGAACCAGGCCCTGCGGGGGAGCCTGCTGCCCCAGGCCCAGGAGATGGTGCAAAGCAATGTCCCCTTTGAGGTGAAGCAGCCCAAGCTAGCCCACTTTGCGCTGGAAGAAGCCCTGTACGACGGCCACCAGGTGTATATGACCATCCGGGTCAGGCCAGAGGATTCCAGTAAAACCCTGCTGATGGACCGCAATGCCCAGCCCGCCTGGGCCGCTGACTACCAGAAGACTGGCGATGAAATGACAGGCGAGAGCTTTGCCGAAAAGGCCCTGGCCGCCAGGCAAAACCTGGTTCAGGCCTGGGTGGAAGAGATTAGCCTGGCTGGGGAAACCCATCTTGTGTCCACCCAGGCGTCACGGTATGAGGATGATAGCCTCTTGTATACCCTGTCCGCCCCGGCCCAGGGGGAGGAAGTGAAGCTGCGCCTGCACTTGCTTGCCACTGATGTGAATCAGCCCCTTGATGAGGAGGCCAGGGGCAGCCTGGACTTCAGCCTCAAAAAAAGCCCCCACATCAAAACCTTTGCCGCCAGGACGCCCCTTGACTTGCCTCTGGCTGGCCTCACGCTCAGCCTGTGCGAAGTGGAAACCACGCCCATCGCCAGCTACCTGAGCCTGCGCTACAGCCTCAGTGAGAATGCCACGCCGCTGCAAGCGGTGAACATGGCGGACGGCATCTGGGCGCACTGGCTGGATGCCACCGGCCGCCCCCGGGAAAACGGCGACCTTGAGTTATCCCTTGAAACCCAGGCAGATGGCGGGGTGCGGCTGGCGCAGTCCTTTGGCGCGATGGAAGAGGCGCCCACAGGCATCACCCTCTCCTTTTACAACGGCATGACCAAGGAACGCTTTGACCAGGTGACCCTGGCCCTATCCCCCAAGGAGGACAAATAACATGATGATGAAAAAAACCTTAGCTTTTCTGCTGGCCACCCTCATTCTGCTGAGCTTGATGCCCCTATCGCTGGCGGAGGGCCGCCTCATCCTGGGTGATGGCGCTCCCATCCCCTACCTCAAGGGCTTCACCAGCCGTCTGATCAAGGACGCCGCCATGCTGCCCGGCATCACCGGGCAAACGGACATCCGCATCCATCAGGAGGATGGCCGCACCCAGAACAAGCAGGGCCAGATTGCCATCCACATCCAGAACATCGCCCTGACGGATGACGCGATGGCGGTGTTTTATAGGGCGGAATTCCCCGATTTCCTGCCCCTGGAATACGGCAGCGCTCAGGAAAGCTATGACCAGGCGGCCCCCTTTGTGATGCCCTATATAAATGGGGAACACCTGCCCCATGTGAACATCTGGGAAGAGGGGCATCCGGACGGGGACAAGGCCCTCCAATGCCTGGCGGTGCTGACCCTGGAGAATCCCGTCCCCGATGGCGCCATGCTGTCCTTTGGGGACGCAAGCCCGGTCAGGATTGACAGGAGCCAGGCCAAGGATCCCACCCGGGCGGTGAAGCCCAAGCAGCAAATCACATTAAACTATGAACGCTTTTCGGGCAAAGCCATCACCTTCCAGGCCACCATTGCCCGGGTCTCCTTTGGCCCCTTTGGCAACCGCATCCTCGTCCTCAACCGGGATGACGGGCGCAGCGGCATCGACGCCCTCCCCTGTGTATTGGAGGATGAAGCGGGCAAGCGGCTGCCGATGATTCTAACCGGCTACCAGGGCAGCAGCCTGGCCAGCCCCGTGAACCCCATCGAGGTACATAACGAGGTGTACTTCCTGGGCGGGGAGGACATGACAACACTCCGGCTTATCCCCTACCAGGATATGGAAAAAGACAGGGAAAAGCCGCTGCCTGCCGCGCTGCCCCTCACCGGGCCCTTCCCAGCCAGGGTACCTCTATCAAATGGCGCTGAAATGACCATTCACGCCGTCCAGATAAACGAAAACGGCTGCACCATCCACCACAGCGCCACCGGCCCCGACTATGTGACCTTTGAAGTAGGGGACGCGGATCACAAACCCATCCAGAAGCTAAACGAGCAGGCGGTCACCTTTGACGGCTATGATTTGAAGGCCCAGGCCCTGGTGAGTTCCTTGCTCTGGGTGTCAGAATATAAAGGTCAGCCCGTCTCCCGGGTGAGCGATACGGACATCAAACAGGCCCACACCCTGCTTGTCAGCGGAAGCTGGCGCTATGAAACCCGGACCCTTCCGGATCTGGCGGTGGAGGTGCCGCTGAAGTAAAACGAATAATTATTTGGACCGGCGCTGCTTAGCGCCGGTCTTGTTCATGATTGGCATTTATGATATCATGGATCATGGATATCATAAGTAAATAGGAGGAATCTTTATGAGGAAACTTACCGCTCTGTTGCTGGCCTGCCTGATGATGATTGGCATCCTGCCCCTGATGGCGCAGGCCGAAGAACCCGTCAAGCTGACCATGGGCTCCTGGCGCAGCGATGACACCGCCCAGGTGACCGAACTGCTGGCCAAGTACAAGGAAATGACCGGGGTTGAAATCGTGTTTGAGCCCACTGTGCCCAACCAGTACAACCCCACCCTGGAACTGCAGCTTAAAAACGGCACCGGGCCTGACCTGATGTATGCCCGCTCCTACGCCGTGGGCCAGAATCTGTATAAAGACGGCTATTTCATGGCGCTGGATGATGTGGAAGGCCTGGAGGCCAACTTCCCCGCCGCTGCCCTTGACGGCTGGCGCGGGGCTGATGGCAAGATGTTTGCCGTGCCCTATGCCGCTGTCTCCCAGATCGCCTACTACAACAAGGGCATGTTTGCCGAGAACGGCTGGGAAGTGCCCAAGACCTTTGAAGAGCTGCTGACCCTGGCCCAGGCCATCAAGGACACAGGCATGGAGCCCTTTGCCAACGGCATCGCCTCTGACTGGGACATCCTGGAGTGCGTGTTCCTGGGCATGCTGCCCAACTATGTGGGCGGCATTGAGGAGCGCCTCCTGTACGAAGCCGGCGAAAAGAAAATGAATAACGAAGCCTTTGTGAAAGCGCTGACGGATTACGCCGCCCTCACCAAGTTCTTCCCCGACGGCTTTGAATCCATCAGCAACGAAGACGGCCCCGCCCTGCTGGGCCTGGGACGCGCCGCC
>CAZSSU010000097.1:0-7110 GCA_964609415.1 uncultured Christensenella sp.
TGATCCAGCGGGAGGAAAACAGCATCCTCTTTTCCAGCCACATCACCTCCGACCTGGACCGGGTGGCGGATTACATCACCTTTTTGCACAATGGCCAGCTGGTATTTTCCGAGGAGAAAGACAGCCTGCTCGCCCGCTTCACCCTGGTCAAGGGCGGCCCTGAGGACCTGACCGAAGCGCTGAAAGGCGAACTGATCGGCTTTTCACAGACCCCTGTGGGCTTTGAAGGCCTGGCCAATGGCCGCGTCCCAGGCAGCAACCTGGTGCTTGAAAAGCCCAGCCTGGAGGACATCATGTTCTACTACACCAAGGGGAGGGCTTATGTTAAGTAAACTGGTCATCATGCAGTTCAAGCTGCTGGCCCAGAGCCTGCCGCTGCTGTTTTCAAACCTGGTCGCCCCCTTTGCGATGTATGCCCTGATGCCCGGCTTCGACTCCTCCGCTTTCCCTGCTTTCCTGATTGCCTATATCGTTTTTACCCCGCAAAACGGCGGGGAGGGCCTGTATAAGCTGGAAACCATCCGCATTCATTTTCCGGTGACATCCAGGGAACTGGTCCAAGGCCTCTTTCTCTTCCAGGCAGCCATTGTCCTGGTCGCGGGCATAATCGCCGCAGGGTTTGTGGCTGTGGTAGGGCAGATCAGCGGGCGGGTGTTTATGCAGCTGATCATCCCCAAGGCCATGGCGCTCAGCCTGCTGGCAGCAGGCATCAGCCCCTGCCTGGCGCTTCGCTTGCCATCTGATATGTCCCAAGTTGTCTCAATCCTCATCATCATAGCGATCACGCTGCTGATGGTGCTGACAAAGCCAGGTGAAGGGGTGTTCTTGCCCTGGCTGAGTTTGCCGGCTTGTCTGGCGATTGGCCTTGTTGGTTTTCTTGCTTGTTACCTGATTGCCATGGGGCGGCCGGAAGCCGTTGAAAGGAGAGCCGCATGAGACATTTGCTGAAAAAAGACTGGCTCCTCACCTGGGGCGTCCACCTGGGCGCACTGGTTTTGGGCCTTTCGGTGATTCCCATCTGCCTGAACAAGCCTATCGGCGGCCCCATCCTCGCAACCTTTTTTCAAATCATGTATATGCACCTGTTGATTACCCTGGCCCGGCCAGGGCTTGGTGGCGGGGCCGAAAACCTGCTGCTGGGCACCCTCCCCATCAAGCGCAGCACCATTGTCAGCGCGAAATACCTGTTTTACCTTGGCTGCGCGCTTCTCTTTCCACTCTACATGTGCCTGTTGATGTGGCTGCTGAGCGCCTTTGGCGTCGCCCTGCCCTTCTCCCCCTGGGCCCTTTATCCCATGATCGCCGTGGTGGGCATCCTGTATGGCGCGCTGATGATGCCAGTTGCCTTTGTCAAACCCAAGTGGAGCGGGCTTCTCAGCACCGTCATCTACCTCGCCGCCATCATCCTGCCACAAAAGATATCCAACTGGCTAAACTACGGGGAGGGCAACGAGGGCTTTCAGGCGATGGTCCTGGGGCTGATCAGCATACTAAAAGGCTGGACGCTGCCAGTGATGGCAGCGTCGGGGCTTCTTCTCTTTGGCATATCTGCGTTTATCAGCCAGCGCTTCTACAAGCGGGCTCAGTTTTAGTCCATCCGGTCCTTCAATTGCTTGCCGCCCAGCACATGGAAGTGCAGGTGCCTGACGCTCTGGCAGGCGTGGGGGCCGCAGTTGGATATCAGGCGGTAGCCGCTTTCTCCAATGCCCTCCTGGGCCGCGATGCTGTGGGCTGCGCGCAGGCAGGCGGCCAGGATATCATCCCCCGCTTCCTCCAGGCCATCAAGGCCAGACAGGTGCGCTTTGGGCACAATCAGCACATGGGTAGGCGCCTGGGGGTTGATGTCCCGGAAAGCAAACACCCGCTCATCCTCATACACCTTCTGGGAGGGAATCTCCCCGGCAATGATTTTGCAAAACAAACAATCTTTCATGATACTCCTCCTTATCGTTTGGCCGTGAGAAATGAAACGCCCAGGGCCCCCGGCCCCACGTGGTTGGCAATCACCGGGCCCAGCAGCTGCACCACCACGTCCCTGGCGCCCAGCCTGCGGATATCCTCCGCCAGCACCTGGGCGATGTCTCCAATGTCCGTGTGGCTGATGTAAACGATCTGGCTTGTCAGGTTCACCGCCTTCTCCTTCACCAGCCCCACCAGGCGGCTCATGGCCTTCTGATAGCTGCGCACCTTCTCCGCCATGTAAACCACGCCCTTGTCATTCAACGACAAGATGGGCTTAAGCTGCAGCACTGTGCCCACCACGGCGCTCAGTGCCCCCAGCCTGCCGCTGCGGCGCAGGTGGTGCAAATCCGCCACGGTAAAATAATGGGCCACCTTCAGCTTGCTCTGCTCAATCAGTTGGGCCGCTTCCTCAATGCTCCGCCCTGCCTTCCTGGCCCGGGCGGCCAGCTCCACCAGCAGCCCCTGCCCCATGGCGCCAGAGAGCGTATCCACCAGCAGGACCTTTCGCAGGGGGTATTTCTGTTTCAGTTCCTCCAGCGCCAGCCTGGCCGATTGGAAGCAGGCACTTAATTGAGAGGTAAAGCCCAAATACAGCACATCCCGCCCTGCCTGAAGCTCCTGTTCCGCAAGCTCCGCATAGCATTCCGGCGAGGGGGCGGCGGTGGTGCCCTGGGCCTTAGCCCTGAGCATCCGGTAGAAATCCGCGTAGCTCAGGTCCCTTTCATCCGGATGATGCTGGTAATGCACCCCATCCAGGGTGAGGGGCATGGGCGCTACCTTGACCTCCGCCTGTTTAAATCGTTCCAGGGGCAGGTCGCAGGCCGCCTCGGTGAGGATGGCGTATGGCTGCTGTTCCTTCATCGCACTTGTCCTTTCAAGCCCTGTTCACTAAGCCCGGTGATGGTCACCTGCATGATTTCCCCCGGCACGCCGCCTGGGGCGGATACCTCAATCATCTGGGGGCTGTGGCCCCGGGCTTCCTCCCCTTCCAGCGACTCAAACAGCACCGGCAGAGCGCTTCCCACCAGGGCCTGACGGAAGGATTCCGACAGCGCGTCTGACAGCGCAATGGCCCTCCCCGCGCGCTGTGTTTTCACCGCCTTGGGCAGCTGCCCCGGCATCTTGTCAGCCAGGGTGCCCGCCCTTCTTGAAAAGGGGAACACATGCATCCGGGCAAAGCCCACCTCCCGGCAAAAAGCCAGGGATTCTTCAAATTCCACCTCGGTTTCCCCGGGAAAGCCCACCATCAAATCGGTGGTGAGGGCGCAGCCGGGAAAGGCCGCCTGCAAATGTCTGGCGGATGCCAGGTATTCTGCCGCCGTGTAGCGCCTGCGCATGCGGCTGAGCACCCCATCGCTGCCCGACTGCAAGGATAGATGAAACTGGGGGCAAACCTGGGGGATCTTTGAGAGCGCCCTGGCAAAATCCGCCGTGGCGATCACCGGCTCAAGGGAGCCCAGGCGGATGCGGTCAAGCCCTGGCACCTCGGCAATGGCCCGCACCGCGTCAAGGAGGCTGGCCCCCTCCAAATCCCGGCCATAACTGGACAGGTGGATGCCGGTGAGCACCATTTCCCGGTAGCCAGCCCGGGCCAGGCGCCTGGCTTCCGCCGCCATGTCCTCTGGCGTCCGGGAGCGGATGGTGCCCCTGACATAGGGGATGATGCAATAGGCACAGAAACGGTCGCAGCCTTCCTGGATCTTGATGTTGGCACGGCTTTTGCCTTCCTGGCGGCTGATGGCAAGGTTTTCATAGGGAATCCTGGTGATTTCCTCCACCGCCACCAGCTGCTGCCCGGCTTTCACCGCCTCCTCAAGCAAGGTCACCACCTGGGCCCGGTGCTGGTTGCCCACTGCCAGGCGCACGCCCGCGTCTTTCAGCTTGTCTGCGTCCTTCTGGGCCAGGCAGCCCGCCACCACCAGCTCAGCCTCCGGGTTTTGCCGCCTGGCGCGGTGCAGCATCTGGCGGCTTTTCTGCTCACCCACCGCCGTCACCACGCAGGTGTTCACCACATACACATCCGCTTTTTGGTTGAAGTCCACCTGCTGATAGCCTGCTTCCAGAAATTTTTCCAGCATCGCCTGGCTGTCATATTGGTTCACCTTGCAGCCCAGGGTCTGGAAGGCGACGGTTTTTGTCTTTTTTTTCACTTATATGTTTCCTGTTCTTGCCATCAGCATCGCCAGCGCCGCGGCGCCTGCCGTTTCGGTGCGCAGGATACGCGGGCCCAGGCTGACGGGCACAGCCGCCATGCGGGCAATTTCATCGGGCGTGATGCCCCCTTCTGGGCCAATCACCAGGGCAATGTCCCTGACGCCATCAGGCGCTTCCGGTAGCGCCGCCTGCCCCGCTTCCTCCCAGGGCACCAGCACCAACTGGTGGGATGTCAGCTTCTCACAAAACGCATCAAAGGACGTCAGTTCCCCCACTTCAGGCAGCACCGTGCGGTAGGACAGCATGGCCGCCTCCCGGGCGATTTTCACCAGCCGTTCCCGTTTTCTGCCTTCCAGGGCTGCCTCAGCCCTGGGCACACAGCGGCTAAACAGGCAGGGCACAATGGCATGTGCCCCCAGCTCTGTGGCGGCGCGCACCACTGCCTCCAGCTTATCCCCCTTGGGCAGCCCCTGATAAAGCGTCACCCGCAAAGCGGCCTCGGTGGAGGGCAGCTCCTGCGCCAGCTTCACAGCTGCCAGGCCCTGACAATCCTGTAATTCGCCTGAAAAGCGCCGGCCTTCCCAGGCCGCCTGCACCGTGCTGCCAGGCCGTATGCGCAGCACCCGCAGGGCATGGTGGCTGTCCTCTTTGGACAAGATTGCCAGGCCATTTTCCTCATGCTCCGGGAAAAATATCGGCATATCAACCCTCAAAAGCGAGGGCCACCCACTCGCCTTCCTCTGTTTTGTCCATCAGCCGCCAGCCACCCTGGCTGAGCGCCGCCACCACGTCATCCGCCCGGTCCTTCACAATGCCGGAAGCCACAAAGGTGCCGCCGGGCAGCATGAGGGGCCGCAGCGAAGGCGCCAGCATGATGATGGCATCCGCCAGGATATTGGCACAGGCAAAGGCGAAGGGGCCATCAAGGCCCTGGGTGAGGTCGCCCTTTTCCACCCGGATCACGCCTTCAAAGCCATTGGCGGCAACGTTTTCCCGGGCCGCCTTCACCGCCCCCTGGTCAATGTCAACAGCCAGCACATCCTTTGCCCCCAGTTTTCCCAGGGCCAGCGCCAGAATCCCTGAGCCAGTGCCCACATCAAGCGCCCGGCCCCCCTGGTAATGCCGGGCAATCATATCAAGGCACAGCCGGGTGGTTTCATGCCAGCCGGTGCCAAAGGCCATGCCCGGGTCCATCTCAATGACCATCTCCCCGGGCTGGGCCTGATAGGCCTCCCAGCTGGGGCAAATCACAAAGCGCCCGATATGGATGGGATGGAAATGCTTCTTCCAGCTTTCCGCCCAGGCCTCATCCGCCACCTGACCGGTGGACACGGCCAGAGAACCCGCGTCAAAATCCGCCCTGTCTTTCAGAAGCGTCACCGCCTCCATGGCCGCGCGCGCTTCCTCAGGCGTCTGGAACCAGGCCTTCACCTGCACATCCTCAGGCATCTGGCTGATCATTGCCTCATCCAGCAGCGCCCAGGTTTCTCTAAGCGCCTCTGGTCCTGGCACATCTGCCCGGTCGATAATCTGGGTGCCCAAGGCCCCCGCTCCTACCAGACAAGCCGAAACCGCTTCCGCCCCCAGGCTCGTGGTCGATACCGTCAGTTCCACCCAGTCCATCTGTCCCTCCAGCGCATTGTTTGGCGTCATTATATCCTCAGGCCAGGGATTTGACAAATAAGGCAGTCATCGTTTCCCCCATCCTGAAAAGCAAAAATCCCGCGCCCATATCAGGCGCAGGATTTGCAAAATAAACTGATCTGCTTACTTCCGCAAGGTCTTCAGCGCGCCGCTCCAGGCCAGCAGCTGATCGAGCATGTCGTTCAGGTTCTTCTGGTGCATGGGGGCGGGGGTCAATTCGGAAAAATCCTTGAAGTCGGTGAACAGGCTCAGCTGCACAGCGCTTCTCACGTCGGCCATTTGCAGTTCTCCTGCCACCTGCCGCAGATGCTCCACCGCGCGCACGCCATAGGCGCTGCCATAGCTCACAAAACCCACGGCCTTGTTGTTCCACTCGGCATAGAGGTAATCCAGCGCGTTTTTGAGCGCCGCGCTGGGGGCGTGGTTGTACTCAGGGGTCACAAACACAAAGCCGTCAAAGGGCTTGATGGCCGCCGCCCATTTCTGGGTGTGGGCGTTCTTGTACTGGCCGTAGCCAGCCGGCAGGGCTTCATCCAGCAGGGGCAGCTTGTAATCCTGGATGTCCACCAGCGTATATTCAGCGTCTCCGCGCTTGTTCGCTTCTTCCAGCACCCACTTGGCCACCTGCTCGTTGAGGCGTCCGGGCCTGGTGCTGCCAGTAATAATTGCGATTTTCAACATGTCAAAACACTCCTTGATTTATCCATTCGGCGGGTTTCCCCAGCCACTTGATATGTATCCATTTATATGCGTTTCTAAACATCACCCCAGCGGGCGGAATCCGCCCAACGGGTATACTCCCCTTATAGGAAAGGAGCGATGATCATGCCGAAAACCCTCAGCATTGTGCAGATAAACGATACTCACGCCAACCTTCATGAACATGGAGATGCCCGCTACACCCCCAGCGGTTTTCAAATAGAAACCCTGGGCGGCTTCCCCCGCATTCAAACCAAAATCAGGGAATACCGCGGGAAGTACCCGGATGAACTGCTGGTCTTTGATAACGGTGACACCCTCCATGGCAGCTATGAAGCCGTCCAGACCAAAGGCCAGGTGATGATCCCCTACCTGAAAGCCCTGGGCATTGACGCCATGACCTTCCACTGGGATGCCGCCTACACGCCCAAGCACCTCAAAAGCCTGGAGGAAAAGCTGGGCTACCCCATCCTGGCCGCCAATGTGTATCATCAGGGCACGAAAAAGCTGTTCTTTAAGCCCAGCACCATGATCCATAAAAATGGGCTGAAGCTGGGCGTCGTCGGCATTGCCTCCAACATCATCCAAAAGAACATGCCGCCGGATTTCTGGGAGGGCACCGACTTCACCGATGGCATCGCCGAAGCCCGC
>CAZSSU010000098.1:0-1895 GCA_964609415.1 uncultured Christensenella sp.
AACATAAGACGCTGTGTGGTTAAACCAACATGCAACTTTCTCACATTGTTTCAGCCTATCTGCTGTCTGATGTCGGCTTCGTTTTCAATAAAGAATTGATAGGCGTGATCCATGAATGCCGTGATGGGATGGGAAGTTAATTCTCAATATGCTATTCCATCAGCGTTTTTTGAATGGGCACGAGGAACCTTTTTCGAAAAAAGGTTCCCCCTTGTCTTTGCGTTCCCATGTCACCCCATGTCACCCCATGTCACCTCATGTCAGTGAGAATGTCATTATATGTCAGTGCCTGTGTGTTGTAGCCTCCGGGCGAAAGGAGGTGAGAAAGGAATGATCACAATGGACCCAGGGGCTATGCATCAGGGATTGCCGGATTGGGATGCGCTTAAGGAGGTGATGAATCAGTTTGAGCGGGAGCTGCCAAGGCTTAGCCGCTTGTGGCGCTACTACCAGGGCAAACACGATGTCTTGTCCCGTCAGCGCCTGGCTGGGCTGCCCAACCAGCGGCTGGTGAACGGCTTCCCCCGGTATATCGCCCAGGTGTCAAGCGGCTACCTCTTGGGGGAGCCGGTGCGCTATGCCTGCCCGGGGAATGAGCAGGGTGCTTATGCCCTGGAAATGGCCTACCGGCGGGCAGAGGCTGACAGCGCCGACATGGAGGCGGCGGTGGCCCAGGCGGTGTACGGCCGGGGCATGACGCTGTGCTACCAGGATGGGGAAGGGCAGGCGCGGGTGTGCGCCCTTGACCCCAGGGACAGCTTCATCGTGCATGACGACACGGTGGCGCAGCGGCCGCTCTTTGGCTGCCGGGTGCTCAGGGAGGCAGGTGGCACACACTTGAGCCTATACCTGCCTGACCGGGTGGCGGTGTTTGGCCCTGCCGGCAGGTTTTCAAAGCCCAGGCCTAAATGGTACCCCCATCCCTTTGGACGCATCCCCATGACGGAATACTTGAACGGCCAGGATGCCCGAGGGGATTTTGAGGAGGTGCTGGCGCTGGTGGACGCCTATGACTTGCTGCAGTCTGACCGCGTGAACGACCGGATGCAGTTTTCAGACGCGCTGCTGGTGCTCACAGGCGTGATGGGCATCGCAGAGGAGCCGGGCCCCAGCGCCATGGAGCGCCTGCGTCAGGAGCGCACCCTGGCCCTGCCCGATAGCGAAGCCCGGGCGGAGTGGCTGGTGAAAAACCCCTCGGAGCGGGATGTGGATGTGCTCAGACGCGCTTTGGTGGAGGACATCCACAAATTCTCCATGACGCCTGACTTTGCCGATGAGCGCTTTGCCGGGAACGCCTCAGGCATCGCCATCAAGTACAAGCTTTTCAACCTGGAACAGCGCATTTTGATGAAGGAGCGCTGGTTTGTGCGGGGGCTGAGGGAGCGGGCGCGGGTGATGGCCGGGTTTTTAAGGGCAAGCGGCCAAGCCTCTGTTGACGCTGATCAGCTGGAAATCAGAATTCCCCGGCGGTTGCCTGTCAATGAGTTGGAGCGCTCCCAGGCCCTGTCCCTTTTGAAGGGCATTGTGCCGGAACAAACCCTGCTTGACAACGCGCCTATCCTGCCCCGGGACACAGCGGAAAACGAATAGGAGGAACCATGGAAGAACTGGACTTGAGAGAAACGGAACTGATGAAGCGCGAGGCTGAAATTGCGCGCAGGGAGCGGGCCATCAAGGCCCGAGAAGCGCTGGCGGAGGCGGGGCTGCCCCACAGCCTGGCGGCGCACCTGGACTATGCCAGCGATGAAGCCCTGGAACAAGGCCTGACCCTGGCCAAGGAGGCCAGGCGGCTGACCGAAGCAAGCGCCCTGGGCGTGCCCAAGGCCTCCGCCAAACGGGCGCCCGGACAGGCTGACTATGCCCAGCGGGCGCTCCTCTACCAAACCGACCGGAAT
>CAZSSU010000098.1:1995-4301 GCA_964609415.1 uncultured Christensenella sp.
GCCCGGACAGGCTGACTATGCCCAGCGGGCGCTCCTCTACCAAACCGACCGGAATGACTACCTGGACCAATATAAAGGAGAGAGATAAATGAGTGAAACAACCTTGAAACAGCACCTGATTATCCCCGAGGTGATCGCGGACATGGTGGAAGGCGCCTTTGGTGAGAAATCTGCCCTGCTGCCGCTGGCGACGCTGGACAAAAGCCTCATGGGCGTGCCGGGTGACACGCTGAAGTTCCCGGCTTTCCGCTACATCGGCAAGGCGGAGGAGGTGGCGGAAAACGGGGAGGTGTCCCCCGGCATCCTCAGCGCCGACACGGTGCCTGTGACCGTCAGGAAATACGCCAAGGCCGTGCGGGTGACAGACGAAGCCAGGCTGTCCGGCTTTGGTGACCCCCTGGGCGAGGCGGCCAGGCAGCTGGCCCGGGCCATTGACCACGCGGTGGATGACGCCCTGTTTGACAGGCTTTCTGACGCGGGCTATGCCCGGAAATACCCGGTGAAGCAACTCTCAAGCGACACGGTGGCCGATGCCCTCACCCTGTTTGGGGAGGACCTGGCGGGGGAGAAGGTGCTGATCACAGACGCCAAGGGCTACGCAGCCCTCAGGAAGGACCCGGCCTATATCAGGGCCAGCGACATTGGGCAAAAGATGATCCTGTCCGGCGTGGTGGGGGAAATCTGGGGCTGTCAGATCCTGGTGTCGGACAAAATCAGGGAAAACCAGGTGACCGGGGAAAAGCAGTATTACATCCTAAAGCCCGGTGCCCTGCGCCTGGTGGCCAAAACCCAGACCCAGGTGGAGGTGGAGCGGGAGGCCTCCCATATGCGGGATACCGTCTATGCCTCCAAGCACTGCGCCGCCTACCTGTATGACACAAGCCGCCTGGTGAGCCTGTGCGTTTTCACCGGGATTCAGGTGCTGCCCCAGGACTGCTGCATGGAAAGCCGCCCTGCGGGGACGGGGCAAACAGCGCTTGTGATCCCGTCCCACCTGGCAGCGCCTGCCGGCTACAAGTGGGTGGTGGCGCTGGATGACAGCGGAGCGGACAAGGGCACCTTTGGCACCGCTCTCACTGGCACCGCTGACTGGCAGGGGGACACAGCGGCCATCCCCACCACGGGCAAGCTGTATCTTCACGCCATGCTGGTGAACCGGGAGGACATGAAGCCCGTGAAAACCATCACCCTGGAAGTGCGGGAGGGCTGAGATGGAGGACATGAAAAGCCGTTTGATTACCCTGCTGGCCCTGGACAGCCCGCCTGAAGAGGCACTGCTGACTGAACTGCTCCGCCAGGGGGAGGCCCTGGCCCTGTCCTATACGGGCAGGGCCACCCTGCCCCCGGGGATGGAAACAGCGGTGACCCGGCTGGGAGTGATGCTGTATAACCGCCTGGGCATGGAGGGGGAAAGCAGTCGCCGGGAAGGCGAGGTGGACGTGACCACGGAGACAATGCCTGAGGACATCAAAGTGCTGCTCAGGCCCTGGAGAAGGGGAAAGGCGGTGAGCTTATGCGGTTAACTGTGCGCTGGCAAAGGAAAATGGACTGGGTGAAAACCCATGTGGTGCGCGGAACGACAGGTGGGGTGGCCCGGGTGGAAAGCGTGAACCGCGTGCCCTTCACCGGCACCCTCTGCCCACCCAAGAAGCGCCTGGTGCGCAGCGAGCACGGCATGCGGGTGGCGGAAAGCTGGACGGTGATGCCCCAAGTTCCCCTCTCCATCCGGGAAGGCGACCACATCTACATGCAGGGCGACAGCCGCTGCTACCAGGTGGCAGGGGTCCGGGTGTACCCCCGGCACCAGGAGATTGACATGGAGCTGGCCCCATGACAGGCATCATGAACCAGCTGTACCGGGCGCTGGAGGCATTGCCCGCTGCCCTTAGCCGGGCCTGGCCCCAGCAGGCGCAGCCGCTGCCGGCCATCAGCTTTTCCCTGATGGACTATCAGGCGGGGGAGCGGGGGCTGGATGCGGTCAGCATCCGCGTGTCGGCCAGGGCCTCCTTGCCTGAGGAGGCGGACGCGCTGGCGGAGCAGGCGGCGGAAGCCTTGTCGCCCCTGGGGCTAATGCTGGCTTCCGCCCGGGATGAAGCCGAGGCTGACAGCGGTGTGTTCCTAAAATCCCTGGTTTTTTCAGGCCAGGCTTCAGGGGGCCTGCTTCAGCGCATGAGCCTGTTTGTGAAGGCGGGAGGGGCCTGGCTTCCCCTCCCGGGGCTGCGCCAGGCGGGCTTCACCCCAGCGGAGCGGGAATACCAGGATCTGCGGGCGCTGAGCGCCGCCCAGCCCCGCCTGGTTCCAGGTGA
>CAZSSU010000098.1:4401-7044 GCA_964609415.1 uncultured Christensenella sp.
CCAGGCCCAGGTGGCCAGTGAGGAGGGGGCGGGCACTCTGTATAGCCGCCTCAGCCTTACCTTGAGGGAGGGATGATGGACAGAAGCCGGATCGTCCGTGACTTTGCCCTGGCGGCCATCGGTGCCCCTTATGTGTATGGCGGCACCGGGCACAGGTGCACTCCTGCCTACCGGGAGCGGCTGATGGCTCAGTACCCGGCCTATACCCAGGCCATCCGCAAAGCCTGCCCCCGGCTGATGGGGACGCGCAGCAGCTGCGCCGGCTGCCGCTATGCCGGCAAAAATTGCTACGACTGTGCCCAGCTGCTGCGCCGGGCTTTTGGGGCGGCGGGCATCCAGCTGCCAAGCGGGGCCAGCACTCAGTGGAAAACGGGCAACTGGGTTTTTCAAGGCCCCCTGGCGCCGGAGGCGGCAGGCCAGGTTTGCGCCCTCTACCGGGCAAGCGGTGACAGCCGCCCTATGCGCCATGCGGGCATCAGCCTGGGGGATGGCCGGGTGGTGGATGCCCGCAGCCACAAGGCGGGGGTGCTCCTCAGCCGCCTGGGGGATTATCCCTGGACCCACTATGCCCTTCCCCGCGGCATGGATGCCGGGCTGCTGCCGGAATATGCCCCCGCTCTGCTTCAGATGGGCAGCCAGGGCGAGGCGGTGCGGGCGCTGCAAGCCCGCCTCATGGCCATCGGCCTGCCCTTGCCCCGCTACGGGGCGGACGGCGTCTTTGGCCGGGAGACAATGGGTGCCCTCAAGGCCTTCCAGCACATGGCGGGCATCCCGCCCACCGGCAGCGCCTGTGCAACCACCCTGAAATTAATGAACTTATAAGGAGGAATCAAATGGACCTGAAAAACATCTGCCGCGCCGTCTCTGGCGCCTGCATGAGCCTGGTGGCCTGGCTCAGCACCCTGCTGGGCGGCTGGGATGCGGCGCTTTCCCTGCTGTTTCTCTTGATGGGGCTTGACCTGGTCACTGGCGTGGTCACCGGCCTCATGCGACGCAGCGCCCACACCCCGGGCGGCGGCTTCCTCTCACGGGCGCTGTTTGAAGGCCTCAGCCGGAAGCTGTTGATGGTGCTGCTGGTCATTCTGGCCACAGCGCTGGATGCCTTGCTCAGCGCATCGGTGTGCCGCCTGGCCGTCATCGGCTTTTATGGGGCCAACGAGGCCCTGTCTATCATTGAAAACGCGGCCCTGCTGGGCGTGCCCTTTCCCAAGGGCCTGCTCAGCGCCCTGGAGCGCTTCCGGGACAGCCGGGACGACAGCCAGCTGCCCGGGTAAAGGCTGGGTAAAATCGTCAGGACTTTTTGGAAAAAGTATTTTTTAGGCAGATGGCGGGGCTGGGAGAGGGTATAATCTAATTGTCTGCGCGGGCAGGAGAATGCCCGCTCCCCAGCCCCGCTCAAGCGCGGGGCGGAAAACAAAGGAGGCAACTTCACATGTTCAAGAAAACCCTCACCCTGATTTTGGCAGCCGTTTTGATGCTGGGGCTGTTGCTGCCAGCCCTGGCCCAGGGCAAAACCCAGGTGGTGCTCTGGCATACCTTTACCGATGAGCAGGAGAAATCCCTCCAGGAAATCGCCAGCGCCTACAACGCCCTGCACACCGATGTGGAAGTGGTGGTGCAGTCCCAGCCCCGCAGCGGCTTTGAAGACAAGGTCTTCAACGGCGTGCGCACCGGCACCGGCCCCAACATGATCATTCACTTCTCCTCCGAAGCCGCCAAGTATGTGGACGCCAAGGACGAGGCCAACACCTTTGTGCTGGACATTGAAGCCCTGCTGGCCCCCGAGGCGCTGGAGCGCGTGAAGGCCAACCTGGCCAAGCCCGTCTATGACGAGGCGATGGTGTTTGAAGACGGCAAGATGCACATCATGCCCGTTTACCGCTCCGGCCCCATGATTTTCTACAACAAGACCATGCTTGATGAGCTGGGCCTGGCTGCCCCCACCACCTGGGCAGAGCTGGAGAGCACCGCCCGCGCCATCAAGGAAAAATTTGGCGTGGCCGGCTTTGGCACCGATTCCCTGGTGGACACCGCCCACATGCTGATCATGCAGAATGGCTCCGGCTACATTGATGTGGAAAACAAGAAGGTCGTCATCGACAACCCCAAGGCCGCCGAGCGCATCCAGTGGTTTGGCGATCTGGTGAAGGAAGAGGTGTTCACCCTCAACCCCACCGGTCAGTACTTCTCCAATGACTTTAGCTCCAAGCTCCTGGGCATGTATTTTGGCAGCGTGGCTGGCTACAAATACATCTTCCCCGATGGCTTTGAGCTGGGCGTGGCCCCCGCCATCAACGATGGCGAAGTGAAGTGGTACCCCGCCTGGAACCGCGGCGCCATCGCCTTTAAGAAGGACGAGGCCTCAGACAAGGCCACGGTTGACTTTATCGCCTACCTCACCAACGCTGAGAACTCCACCAAGTACGCCATTTCCGTGGGCTCCATCAGCCCCTACGCCGATGCCATTGCGCTGCCTGAATACCAGGCCTACATCAATGACGGCAGCCTGCTGGATGCCTCCCTGAAGGCCGTGGAAGAAGGCCTGCCCTATGCCGGCGTCCTCCCCATCGTGAGCATTTCCTCCACCCTGCGCACCGAGCTTGAGCGCGCTGTGACCCGGGTCGCCACCGGCGAAGCCACGGC
>CAZSSU010000099.1:0-3006 GCA_964609415.1 uncultured Christensenella sp.
TTTCTCCGGCATTGAGAACATGGGCGAGACGCCTTTCTCCCAGGTGCTGATTCATGGGCTCCTTCGGGATGAGCAGGGGCGGAAGATGTCAAAATCCCTGGGCAATGGCATTGACCCCCTGGAGCTGATTGACGAATACGGCGCAGACGCGCTGCGCTTCTCCCTGGTGTTTGGCGTGGGGCCGGGGGCCGATTCCCGCTTCAGCCGGGAAAAGACCGAGGCTGCCCGCAACTTTGCCAATAAAATCTGGAACGCCTCCCGCTTTGTGCTGATGAACCTGAAAGGGGAGGAACACTTTGACCTGGCGGAACTGAAGCCCGCTGACCAGTGGATCCTATCCCGCATGAACCGGGCGGCCGATCAAGTGACCCACCACCTGGAAACGGGCGACCTGATGCTGGCTGCCCAGGCCATTTACGACTTTGCCTGGGATGATTTCTGCGACTGGTATATTGAGCTGTCCAAGGGCGACCTCTTTGGCGGGGAGGAAAGCCGCCAGGCCCAGGTGCGGGGCGTGTTGAGCCATGTGCTCTCTGCCCTTCTTAGGTTGCTGCATCCCTTTATGCCCTACCTGACGGAAACCGTCTATGCCCTGATTCCTGGAAACGAAGGGGCGTCCTGCATGCTGGCCAACTGGCCAAGCCCCCAGGCGGCATATGACTTCCCCGAGGCGGAAGCCCAGATGACAGGCGTGATGGACATGATCCGCGCCATCCGTGCCCTCAGGCAGGAGCTGAAGGTGCAGCCTGGCCAGCGGGCCAATCTCTACATCAAGGCTTCCGAAGGCTGGGCTGAGCCGCTGGCAGCGGCAGGGCACTATTTCCAGCGCCTGGCCGGGGCAAAAGAGGTGGCGATTATCCCCCAGGACAAGACGCTTGATGAGAAGACCGTGTCAGCGGTATGCCCAGCAGGCGAGGTGCTGATTCCCCTGGGCGAGCTGGTGGACATCAAAAAAGAAGTCGCCCGGCTGGAAAAGGAAGCGGCTGGCCTTCAGGAAGAAATCAAGCGCGGCCAGGGCAAGCTGGCCAACCAAGGCTTTGTGGCCAAGGCGCCTGCCCACCTGGTGCAGCAGGAGAAGGATAAGATTAGCACCAACCAGGAGATGCTGGAAACCATCACCCGGCGCATCAGGGAGCTGGAGGCGTGAGCGAGGCGCGGGGCTTCCATCACCTGCCCGTCCTGTATGATCAGACGCTGTCTGCCCTTGCGGTAAAGCCGGGCGGTATGTATGCCGACGGCACCATTGGCGGGGGCGGCCACAGCGCTGGTATCCTGGCGGGCCTGGGGGAGAAGGGGCGGCTCTTTGGCATTGACCGGGACCCGGAAGCCCTGGCCGCTGCCCGCAAACGCCTGGGGGATGACCCCAGGCTCACCCTGTGCCAGGGGAATTTTCATGATGTGAAAACCCTGCTGCCAGACACGATGCTGGATGGCGGGCTGCTAGATTTAGGCGTGTCCTCCTGGCAGCTGGACAGCGCTGAAAGGGGCTTTTCCTATCACGCGGATGCGCCCCTTGACATGCGCATGGACAGGACGGGCGGCATCACGGCAGCCCAGTGGCTTAACACGGAGGATGAGATCACCATCCGCGACGCCCTCTACCAGTATGCAGATGAACGCTGGGCTGCGCGGATTGCGCAGATCATCCTGGAAATGAGGCGGGAGAAAGCCTTTGAAACCACCGGCGACCTGGTGCGTGCTGTGGACCGGGCCATCCCCAAGGCCGTGCGGCAAAAAGACGAAGGGCACCCGGCCCGGCGCGCTTTTCAAGCGGTGCGCATTGCGGTGAACGACGAGATTGCTCCCCTGGCCCGGGCGTTGGAAGACTGGGTGAGCCTGCTGAAGCCCGGTGGCCGCCTGGCGGTGATCAGCTTCCATTCCATTGAGGACCGGGTGGTGAAGCAGACTTTTAAGCGCCTGGAGGTGGGCTGTGTGTGTCCGCCCCGGATGCCGGTATGCGTCTGCGGGATAAAGCCATCGGTGAAATTGCCCAAGGGTTATCCCCAGGCGGCCACGATGGCTGAAGCTGAGGAAAACCCTCGGGCACGCAGCGCTAAGCTACGCGTGGCGGAGAAATTATGATGAGCGTGCTGTATGTGGTGGCTACCCCCATTGGCAACCTGGAGGATATGAGCCCCCGGGCGCTGAGGGTGCTAAAGGAGGCAGACTTGATTCTGGCGGAGGACACCCGGGTGACCCGCAAGCTGCTAAACGCCCATGGCATTAAGACGCCGCTTGAAAGCTGCCATGAGCACAACGAAGGGTATAAAAGCGGGCAGGTCATCAGCCGCATGGCAGAGGGGGATATATCTATCGCCCTTGTGACCGATGCAGGAACCCCAGGCATTTCGGACCCTGGCGCCAAGGTTGTTAAAGCAGTGAGCGAGGCAGGCTTTGAAGTGCAGGCTGTGCCTGGTCCCAGCGCTTTCGCGGCGGCGCTTTCTGTGAGCGGCTTTGAGGAGACAGAGTTCACCTTTTTTGGCTTTCTGCCCCGGAAGAAGGGGGAGCTGAGGGACAAGCTGAAAAGCATGGCCGGGCATACCCAGCTGGCCCTTGTGCATGAATCCCCCCACCGGATTATCGCCCTGATGGAAACAGTGGCGGAGGTGTACCCGGGCATCCGGGTGTCCGTCAGCTGCGACCTGAGCAAGCTGCATGAAAAAACCCTGCGTGGCAGCGTGGAAACGGTGCTGGAAGCGCTGAGGGCCAATGAAAAGACCGCCAAAGGGGAATACTGCGCTGTGCTCAGGCTGGCGGAAACAGCGGAAGAGAAGAAGCCTGAGCAAACGGCTCTCAGCCTGGAGGCCAGGCTCATGGAAGCATTGCTTGCGGGCATGGACATGCGGGAGGCCATGGCAGCGCTGGTTGAGGCGGGGGAGAAAAAGAATCAGGTATACGCGGCTTCTCTGAAGCTTAAGGAAGCGGCAAAGCAAATCAGCGACAGATGACATCGTGAAATCAGCAAGGAATGAGGGCTGTGCCGGATGAACTGGCACAGCCCTTTTT
>CAZSSU010000099.1:3106-6920 GCA_964609415.1 uncultured Christensenella sp.
TTGCGCTGCGTTTTTTACGCGGGCAGATCTTCATGAGTTTTCGTCTGCAACTGATTCGGCCGTGGCTTGGCTTGCATCCGGCGTGTCATCGCTTTTTTTAAAGATCAGGTTATTGATGATGGCGCCAAGGCCCAAGCCAATTCCGATTGAAAGAACATATCCGGCTGCGTTAGGCTGCTTGTTGACATTGAGAAAAACAATCAACACGACCACAGCTAAGACCAATGGAATAATCGCTTTCTTCATGGGAGTACCTCCTTTCCTTCGAAAATAAGTATTCTTATGTGAACCCAAAAACAGGGCAGCGCCAAAATCATTGGCTATCCACCCTGATAGTCTAATCTCAAATAAGAACATCCTATCCCGAAGGACTTAGATGACTTACTCCGTATAAGCGGTTTTCACCACAAACACTTTGACCGATCATCCCTATTCACTTGTGATAAAATAGTAGCAATGAATCCCCCGCATGTCAAGTTAAGTCGGTCCTTTATTTGCTTCTTTGACAGCACTTGAGCCCCTTGCTATAATCGTTCCGCCGGTATCTCCCGGGAGCCGGACGGTAAGCTGAAACAAAATGCGTAGGGCATCCCAGAGGGAGCCTGAACGGAGGACAAAATGCAAAGAAACGCTGCCCGAAGCGGCAAGACCCTTTACCTGACCCAGCTGGCGGTGCTGGTGGTGATTCTGCTGCTTTTGGAATTGACTGGCCTGGGCTATATCAGGACGCCAGGGCTTGAATTTACGATTATGACCGTCCCTGTGATTGTGGGGGCAATTGTGTTGGGGCCGGGCGCCGGGGCCATCCTGGGCACGGTGTTTGGGCTAACCAGCTTCTGGCAGTGTGTGTCGGGGAAAAGCCCCTTTGGAGCCACGCTGCTGTCCATCAATCCTTTTGGTGCCTTTGTGACCACGGTGCCCACCCGGCTGTTGATGGGCCTTGCGTGTGGGCTGATTTTCCTGGCGCTTAAACGCGTTGTTAAAAACCGGGGCAGCCAGTATGCCCTGGCCAGCATCTCAGGGGCCTTGATCAACACAGTGCTGTTCATGGGGGCGCTGGTGCTGTTCTATTACCAGACAGACTTCATCCAGGGCTTTGCCACCACCCTGGGTTCTCCCAACGCCCTGGCCTTTATCTTTGCCTTTGTGGGCATTCAGGGGCTGCTGGAGGCAGTAATCTGCGCGTTCCTGGGCACGGTGATCGTGGGGGCGCTTAAAAAATACATCAAATCATAGTATTTCAGGAGGGCCTCACATGATCCTGAGCCTTGACATTGGCAACACCAACATCAAAACGGCGCTGTTTTCCGGCATGGAGCTGATCCAGTCCTGGCGCATCGCCACGGACCTGGCCAGCACCTCCGATGAATACGGCATCATCATGGAAGGGATGTTTCACCATGCGGGGCTTTCCACCGGCGTGGTGGAAGGGATCATGATATCCTCCGTGGTGCCCACGGTGAACTTCACCATCGAGCACATGTGCCGGGATTTCTTTGGCATGGAGCCGGCCTTTGTGGTGCCGGGCATCAAAACAGGCATCAACATCCTGTATGAAAACCCCAGGGAGCTGGGCAGCGACCGGATTTGTAACGCAGTGGCCGCCAGCGCCATTTATGGCACGCCCTGCATATACATCGACTTTGGCTCGGCCACCAGCTTTGGCGCGATTTCCCGCAAGGGAGATTTTCTAGGCGGCTGCATCTGCACCGGCGTCAGGCTGTCCCAGGAGGCGGTGGTCAAGGGCACATCCAAGCTGCCCCACTTTGAAATGGTGATCCCTGAAAAGATCATTGGCCGCTCAACGGTGACAAACCTGCAGGCGGGCTTGCTGTATGGCTATGTGGGCCAGGTGAACTACATTGTGGAGCGGATGAAAGTGGAGATGGGCGAACCTGGCGCGATTGTGGTGGCCACCGGTGGCTTTGCCCACCTGATTGCCCAGGAATCACAGGTGATTGATCACATTGACGGCCTCCTGACCCTTAAAGGGATTCGCATGATTTACGAGAAGAACTACGGCCCTCATGGTGACGCCCGAGCGGTGTGACCGGGATGAACGCCATATGATGCCCACAGCATAGGCTCTGGGCATTTTTTCTTTTTGAATCCTTTTTGGGGAAACTGTCGTCAAACGGATAGAAGGAGGTGGGGAGATGCGTTTAACCCAGGCGCCGGGAGAAACGGCAGAACAGGCCATGGAAGCCCTGATGGCAAGCCATGGCAGCGCCCTCCTTCGGATGTGCTACCTCTACCTTCAGGATGAGGAGATGGCACGGGACGCCGTGCAGGAAACCTTCCTGAAAGCCTACCGAAAATGGGACAGCTTCCGCGGGGAAAGCCGCGAACTGACCTGGCTGACCCGGATTGCGATTAACACTTGCCGCGATATGCGCAAAACCACCTGGTTCAAGCTGTTTGACAGGCGGGTAGCGCTGGAGGATTTGCCGGAGCCTGGCTATATCCAGGCCTTCAGGGATGATACCGTGCTGCAGGCCGTTGCCCAGTTGCCCGAGAAATACCGGGTGGTGATCCTGCTTTTCTACTATCAACAACTGACCCAGGCTGACATTGCTCAGGCGCTGGGCATGCCCCTGGCCACGGTGAAAACCAGGCTAATGCGGGCCCGCGCCCAGCTGCGCACCAAGCTGAAAGGATGGTTTGAGGAAGATGAATAATGCCTTTAAAGACCGGGTGGACAGCAGCCTCTCAGGCCTCAGCTGGCGGGAAATGGATAGCCGGGAAGTCCTTGGCATGATGAAAGGGGATATTAAGGTGAAAAAACGTTTAAGCTTTGGCATGGCGATTGCCATGGCACTGATTCTGGCCACCATGGCCATCGCGGTGGCGGAGATCATCCGCTACAGCGTGAGAGACTACCAGCAGATAGATGACGAGGTGGCCAAGCAGCATATTACAGCCATTGGACAGGAACTGAAGCATGAGGATGTAGAGATTTTTGTGACCGATGCCATCTTTGACGGCAGCATTTTGTCCCTGGCTTTTGAAGCGAAGCCCATCAGCGGAAAGCCGGTGTATGTGGTGGCAAACTTGAAGGCTTCAGATGGGGCCAAAGTCCTTGATCACCATGTGTTTGCCAGCCAGGGCTTGGGGTTTGATGGTGGATTCTGGGTGCCTGAGCGGGGGAAGGGCGGCTCTGATGGGAAGCATGGCCTGGACGCGCAGATTGATGCCGGCACACAGGGGGACATCACCTGGGAATTGACCTTTGACGTATTGCGTCCGGTTTGGGAGATTGTGGAGGATCAGTCCAACTACGCTGATGACGCTAACAGCACGGCTGATGACCATGACGCCTGGGAAAAACAGTTTGAAGTCGCCTTCCAGAACAAGCAGATCATGCTGGTGCAGGGGCACTCGTTGATGATGTTTAACAATCTGCTGCCTGAAGGCAATGATATAGCCCAGCGCCTGGTGGCTTCCGGTGCTTTTGAATCAGCAGGTGCGTTTAAGGCGAGTTGGGTTAGCCCCGCGGCAGCCCGGGAAAGCCTGACGCCAGCTGATGTGATCAAAGGGGACGGCTTTGAAGTGGAGATGGTGGCGTTTAACACCAGCTTTCTGCGGACGGATTACGAGTTTATCCTGACCATCACCGACCCCGCTAAGCGGCCGGCACTATGGAACCAGCAGGGCGAATTGCGCAGCTATGCACCCAGCGCACAGGGAATAGCATTGCGTGAGGTGGCAAGCGGCGCAGGCGTCAGGGACGAGGATGAAAAGGCTACCAAGGTTGCCTATATCGGCGCTTTCACCCATTCGGGCGACTTGCCGGACATCATCACCTTTAAGCCCT
>CAZSSU010000100.1:0-5831 GCA_964609415.1 uncultured Christensenella sp.
GAATGTAGTCCACCCCGTCCTGCTTGGCAATGGCGGGGGTGGGGCGCGTGTCATCGGGGCCAAACTGCTTCTCGACAAACTTGCCGTAGAGGAAGCCGCCCACCACCAGGATGACCAGGCCAATCACAAAATAAAGCACATCAAACCTCCTTCAAATTCGCTTGATCCATAAAGGGGCTAGTCGCCCTGCTTGCCTCGTTTTTTCCGCGCACCAACCCCTCTCCATAAAAAGACAATGCCATATAATTGGTTTATAGCATGGTTATACCATAAACCCCCCTTATACTGCAAGCATATTCGATATATGAGAAATTAATATCAGGGTTATGCGATTTTTTTATCTCTCTGCTGCCAGCCTGCCAAAAGCCCTCAGCAGCGCCCGGCGGCCTGAGGCATAGGTGAGCCCACCCTGCTGGTATACCGCGAAGGGCTCACGCATGGGGGCATCGCAGCTAAGCTCAATGGAAGCGCCCTGCACAAAGGCCCCTGCCGCCATGATCACCTGATCCTGATAACCCGGCATGTCCCAGGGCTCCGGGCTCAGGTGCGCATCCACCGGGGAGGCGCTCTGGATGCCCCGGCAATAGGCGATCACCTTGTCTGGCGCCCCCAGCACCAGGGCCTGGATGATGTCAGCCCGGGGTGCGTCATAGGCGGGGGAGGTTTCTATCCCCAAAAGCTCTGCCATCCGGGCCGCCAGCGCCGCAACTTTCAAGGCCTGGCACACGGTGTGGGGCGCCATAAACAGGCCCTGGTAAAAGGGGCGGTAGCTGCCCTCATAGCTGCCCACCTCCCGCCCGATGCCAGGCGCTGTGAGGCGATAAGCAATGCGCTGGATGGCCCGGTCGCTGCCCGCGATATAGCCGCCGGTAGGGGCCAGGCCACCGCCCAGGTTTTTAATCAGGCTGCCCGCCACCGCATCAGCGCCGTAAAAACTGGGCTCATCCTCGTTCACAAAGGCGCCATAGCAGTTGTCCACCATGAGGTACACGTCGGGCTTCTTTTCCCTCACCGCCTGAAAAAGCGGGGCCATGTCCCCGGGCAGCAGCGCTTTTCTCAGCGCGTAGCCCCGGCTGCGCTGGAGAAACACCACCCGGGTTTTTTCCGTCATGGCAGCCAGCACCGCCGGGATATCAAGCGTCCCTGAAGCGCTGAGCTCCACCTGCTTGTAAGTGACCCCCATCTCACGCAGAGAGCCCGGCTCATTCCCCAGGCCAATCACCTCGCTCAGGGTGTCATAGGGGCTGCCAGTGGCCGACAGCAATTCATCCCCTGGCAACAGCAGGCCAAACAGGCCCAGGGCCAGCGTGTGGGTGCCGCTGGTGATATGAGGCCTTACAATGGCGGCTTCCGCATGAAAAATATCCGCCACCAGCGCCTCCAGGCTATCCCGGCCCAGGTCGCCATAGCCATAGCCGTTGGAGGGTGTAAAATGCCGGGCTTCCACCCGGTGTTTTTCAAAGGCGTCCATCACCCGGCTGGTGCAGGCGTTTTCCACCGCCTCAAAGCGCTCAAAAACCGCCCGGCAATCCGCTTCCGCCTGCCTGGCCAGCTGTTCCATATCCCTCATACATACTCCTTGATCATCTGAATTGCCTGCCCGGCCTGGGCTGCCCTGTCCCCCTCACCATTAAACCAGTGGATGCCCGGCTCCCGTTTGAACCAGGTTTCCTGGCGCTTGGCGTAGTTACGGGTGCGCCGCTTGATCAGTTCCAGGCACTCCGCCAGGCTGGCCTGTCCTTTCAAATAGGGCACTAGCTCCTTATAGCCCAGGCCCTGCATGCTCTGGGCTTCCGGCGATATGCCCGCCGCCAGCAGGCCTTTGACTTCATCCAGCAAGCCCGCTTCCATCATCTGGTCCACGCGCTGGTTAATGCGGCTGTACAGCGCCTCCCGCTCCCACTTCAGGCCAAACAGCACAAAGCGGTAGGGGCTGTCCTCCTCTCCCGGCAGCTGCTGGGCGGAAAAGGGGCGCCCGGTCAGTTCATACACCTCCAGCGCCCGGATCACCCGGCGCTGGTCATTGGGGTGCAGGCGGCTGGCGGTGACGGGGTCAACTGCCTCAAGCCTGCGGTGCAGGGCTTCCAGGCCTTCCGTTTCGGCCAGGGCCTGATAGCGCGCTCGGATGCTCTCATCCCCCGGGGTGTGGCCAAAGCTCAGCGGCTGGCGCAGGGCGCGCAGGTAAAGCCCCGTGCCCCCGCAGAAAAGGGGCAATCTGCCTTCCGCCAGGCAATCCCCAATCGCCGCCCTGGCATCCTGGACATAGGCGGCAACCGAATAGGCTTCATCCGGCGCCACCCCGTCAAACAGCCGGTGGGGCACCCGGCGCTGTTCTTCCCGGCTGGGCTTGGCGGTGCCGATGTCCATGCCCCGGTACACCTGCATGGCGTCCATGCAGAGGATGACGCCACCAAGGCTCTCCGCCACTTTCATTGCCAAATCCGATTTTCCGGAAGCGGTTGGCCCCACAAACCCTACAATAATCGGGCGATTATCGGAATTTGTCCCCATTATTTCTGAATCCGCCCGAAGCGGCGCTCCAGCTCTCCCCGGCTGAGGGCCAGCACAATAGGCCGGCCATGGGGGCAGGTGGGCGTGATGCCGCTTTGTACCATCTCATCCGCCAGGGCCTGCAAGGCCCCTTCTGGCAGGCGCTCGCCCCCTTTGATGGCGTGCTTGCAGGCGGAGAGGATCACCTTTTCCAGGCGCTCCCGGCCCCTGAGGCCGCCCTGGCCCTGGAGCTCGTCCAGCGCGGACAGAAAAGCGCTTTCAGCCACCGGTTCCCCCAAAGCCAGGGGGACACCCGTCAGGCGCACCGAGCGCTCGCCAAAGTCCTCCGCCACAAAGCCCGCCCGGGCCAAATCCTCCTGATAGGCGATAAAGGTCTGATACGCCGGGTAATCCAGGGACATCACCCGGGGCACCAGCAGGGTCTGCACGTCCTGGGTTTCCCCCTGGCGCGCCATCATGCGGTCAAAGAGCATGCGCTCATGCAGGGCGTGCTGGTCAATCAGCAGCAGGTTGTCCTCGTGCAGGGCCACGATGTAGGTGTTAAAGGCCACGCCAATCACATTGAGCGGCGTTTGCTGTAAGGCCTCATGGGCCACCTGCTCCACTTCAGGCACCGGCAGGCTCACTTCCACTGGTGAGGCCGGCATCACCGGCTCTGCCATGGGTTTCGGTACTTCCGCCACGCTGTCCCGGGCTACCAGGGCCTGAGGCGCTTCCCGCATAACCGGCTCCGCCCGCATGATCTGCGCCGGCGGCGGGGTGGGAGGGCGCTCAAACAGGGGCGGCGGGTTAAACAGCGGCGCTTCCTGCAGGGCATCTGCCACAGCCCCCATGAGGGCAGAAGTCACCGCCCCCTCATCGGCGAAGCGCACCTCCCACTTGTTGGGGTGCACGTTCACATCCACCTTGGAAAAAGGCAGGGTTAAATGCAGCGCACACAGGGGAAAGCGGCCAATCATCACTCGGTGGCGGCAAGCCTCTTCCACAGCCTGGCTTAACACCTTTGAGCGCACCGCCCGGCCGTTCAGGAAAAAGTGCTGCTGGGCCCGGCTGCCCCGGGCCTGCTCCCCCACGCCCACAAAGCCGTTCACCAGCAGCCCCTGCTCGCCGCCGTCCACTTTTTTAAGGCCCTTGAGCACATCCACGCCAAACACCGACAGCACAGCGCCTGACATCTCGCCATTGCCAGGGCTGGCATAGACCTGCTTGCCATCCGCGGTCAGCCTGAAGGCCACGTCGGGCCGAGCCAGAATCATCATCTGCACAATCTCGGCCACCAGGGCGGCTTCCCGCTGAGGCCGCTTCATAAAGTCCTTGCGCACAGGCGCGTTAAAAAACAAATCCCGCACCTGCACCTGGGTGCCTTCAGCGCAGGCTGCCTCCCGGATCTGCCCCATCTCACCGCCCACGTTTTCCGCCAGCATGCCCAGTTCACTCCCCCGCCTGCGGGTGGTGATGGTCATCCGGCTCACCCGGGAAATGGAAGCCAGGGCCTCCCCCCGAAATCCCAGGGTGGCCACGCTGTGCAGCTCCTCCGCCCGGCCCAGCTTGCTGGTGGCGTGGGGCGCAAAGGCCAGGCGCAAATCCTCCGGCTCAATGCCGGAGCCGTTGTCCGTCACCCGGATCAAATCAAGCCCGCCGCCTGCAATCGCCACCGTCACCGAGCTGGCCCCGGCGTCCAGGCTGTTTTCCACCAGCTCCTTCACACAGGCAGCCGGACGCTCCACCACCTCGCCCGCGGCGATGAGGCTTACCACCTCCTGGGGCAATACATGAATGCTTGATGTCATCGTTCATCCTCTTCGGCTAGATACTCATTTGTAAAGGGAAGATCTGAATCTATATTCTTGATTAATTTGTCAAAGTCGCTTTGATACAAGCGATCTTGTAACACTCTATACTTCTCAAATTCACTTTCCGCAAAACTTTTTGCAATTTCCGCTGTTACGCGCCCTTTGTCATTCAGAATTTCTTCTTCATTGAATTTCAAAAACGCATCTAATCGTTTTGCCCAATCCTCCATGGTCATTGGGATGTGTCTTCTCGCTTGTCTTTCAGCATAGTCCAGATACATAGAGACAAAATGATTTAAATCTTTCATTTCGGCTTTTGAAAGATAGTTTTTAGCAACGCTGACATCGGTTCTTACAATTTTTCCATCTGGCGCATTTTTCCAAGTCGTTAGCCCCATATACGCCTTTTGATGATCCGCCCGCTGCATGATTAACTCTGCGGCAGTATGGCGATGGATTGCATAATGGAGCTTATTTTGAACAGTAGCAAAAAAGGCTTGTGAAGTGGCGGCGGTAGGTGAATAATCCATTGCTGTTGCGTATATGTCGGTAATTTTCTGATAGAATTTTCTTTCACTCGCCCTGATTTCTCTGATCTCATCAAGCAAATGGTCAAAATAGGTTTCATCAAACACCTGATCGTTTTCTAATCTGTTCTTATCTAAAACATATCCCTGGATCGTAAATGTCTTTAGAACCTTTGTTGCCCATTGCCGAAATTGCGTTGCTCTCATAGAATTAATACGGTAACCAACGGAGATTATCGCATCCAAGCTATAGAACTTCATTTTATAGCTTTTGCCATCAGAAGCAGTTGCCGAGGATTCCTCGGTAACTGACATCTCATCCAGCTCTTTGGATAAAAAAATGTTTTTCAAGTGCAAACTGATATTGTCAGCGGAACAATCAAATAGCTGTGCCATCGCTTTTTGGGTCAACCAGATATTTTCATTATGCACCCTGACCTCAATGCCGTCCTCGCCTGCCTGCTTGGTAAAAACAATGAAATCTGTTGTGCTGTTTCTGATTTGAATTCTTTTCTTGTTATTCTCCATTTGCTGCTGACCTCATTGTTTCCATCAGAACGTCGCTACCTGCTATTCCCGCTGCCAAACAATCATCCAAAACGTCACAAATTCCTTGCTTTCTCTTTTAATAAAAACAGGGCGTTCAGGGCGTCCATGGGGCTCATCTGGAGCACATCCATCTCCGCCAGCTCCTGCACCAGTTCCACCCGGGCATATTCGCCCAGGGCCATCTGCTCGTTTTTCTTTTTGCCCCGGCCTTCCAGGATGTTCTTCCCGATGGTATCCTGGGTGATTTCGCTGGCTTCCAGCCGGGCCAGAATCTGCCGGGCCCGGGCCACCACGCCTTTGGGCACGCCTGCCATCCGGGCCACATATACGCCAAAGGATTTGTCGGCCCCGCCCCGCCTGATCTGGTGGAGGAAGACCACCTCATCCCCCAGCTCCTTGGTGAGGACGCTCAGGTTCACCACCCCGGGCAGCGCCCCCTCCATGCGGCTTA
>CAZSSU010000100.1:5841-6703 GCA_964609415.1 uncultured Christensenella sp.
CTTAATTCATGGTAGTGGGTGGCAAAGAGGGTGAGGGCGCCTGACTTCTGTTTGTCCGCCAGGTACTCCACCGTCGCCCAGGCGATGGAAAGGCCATCCAGGGTGCTGGTGCCCCGGCCAATTTCGTCCAGAATCACCAGGGAGCGCCCGGTGGCATTGCGCAGAATATCCGCCAGCTCCGTCATCTCCACCATGAAGGTGGATTGCCCCCCGGCCAGGTCATCCTGGGCGCCGATGCGGGTGTACACATTGTCCAGCAGCGGGATGTCCGCCGCCTCCGCCGGCACGTAACTTCCCATGTGGGCCATCAGGGCAATCAGCGCGGTCTGACGCATATAGGTGGATTTACCGGCCATGTTGGGGCCGGTGATAATCAGCACCCGCTCCGCCTCATCCATCACGGTGTCATTGGGCACAAAGCTGCCCTCAGGCAGCGCCCGCTCCACCACCGGGTGGCGGCCGCCGGTGATGTCCAGGCGGCCTTCCAGGTTGATATGGGGCCTTACATAGCGGTGTTCCAGGGCGGTTTTAGCCAGGGCCTGCAAGGCGTCCAGGGTTTTAAAGCCCAGGGCCAGGCTCTGGAGCGCGGGGAGCGTGCGGCTGAGTTCCGCCAGCACCCCCTGGTAGAGGCTGTTCTCCAGGCGGGTGATTTCATCCGCCGCACCCAGGGCCTTTTTCTCCAGGTCGTTTAGCTCCTGGGTGGTGTAGCGCTCGGCATTGGCCAGGGTTTGCCGCCGGGCATAGCGCTCGGGCACCAGGGCATAGTTGGACTTGGTCACCTCAATATAGTAGCCAAAGACCCGGTTATACTGCACCTTCAGGTTTTTGATGCCGGTGGCAGTGCGCTCCCGGGCCTCCAGGT
>CAZSSU010000101.1:0-3273 GCA_964609415.1 uncultured Christensenella sp.
CCCCACCTGGACCCGGACTGCCGGGGCGTGTTCTTTGGCCTTAGCGCCATGCACAGCCGGGGTGACCTTGTGCGCGCGGTGCTGGAGGGGATCAGCTATTCGCTCAAGGATTGCCTGGACATTCTGGACAGCATGGGGGCTAAGCCTGAGAGCATGCTATTAACCGGCGGCGGCGCCCAGTCCCCCTTCTGGCGGCAAATGCTGTCGGATGTGTTTAACATCCCCGCCACCACCATCCACGCCAGTGAAGGCCCGGCCCTGGGGGTGGCCATTCTGGCAGGGGTGGGAGCCGGGCTGTATGACAGCGTGGAAAATGCCTGCGACAGCATGATCAAAACCGGGGAAAGGCTGAGCCCTGAGCCCGCGGCCAGCCAGGCCTACGCGGCCTGCCACGGGCTGTATGTGAAGCTTTACCCCGCCCTGAAAGACCTGTATAAACAGCTGAAGCAGCTGTAATTCAGGCTTTATTGCGCATGCCGGGTGGTGAAGGGTTGTAGTGAGTTTTTGCTTGCTACAGCCTTTTTTATTGACTTTTCAACACATGCACGACTGACAAAATTGCATAAAATGGCCTGAAAATTCTGACAGGTTTGTCATTGACGCGTGTTTCTTGCACGTTATAAAATTTAATTAAGTTGGTTAGAATTTCATAAAACAAAGGAGGGAAGACTATTGGCCAAGTATGGAATGTTGCTGGATCTGACGCGTTGCCTGGGATGCTACTCTTGTGTTGTGGCATGCAAAATGTGCTACGGTACCCGCCCTGGTGTGGATTACAACGGGGTGAAACCGGTGGAATGGGGCGAGTATCCCCACGCCCGGCAGCGCTATCAGCTGCCCATGTGCATGCACTGTGAGAACGCGCCTTGTGTGAGCGTGTGCCCGGTTGCTGCAACCTACAAAACGGATGAAGGCCCCGTGGTGGTGGACTATGACAAGTGCATCGGGTGCGGTGCCTGCGTCACCGCATGTCCCTATGATGCAAGGCATTTGGTGACGGAAGATGAAACCAGCTTTGAAGGGGCTGTCATGCCATATGAGCAGGAGAGCGCTGAACAAATGAACATCGTGGAAAAATGCACCCTTTGCTATGCCCGCGCACTAAACGGCCTGAAGCCCATGTGTGTGGATCACTGCCCTGGCAGATGCCGGATTTTTGGTGATGTAGAGGACCCTCAGAGCGATATCTCCAAATACATTGCGGAGCATGGCGGCGTGCATGTGGAGGGCACCAGCATCTGGTATGTGGCCCCCGCGGATATGCCCGAGGAATATCTCCCGCTGTCATTGGCAGACGCCCTCATGAAGGCTAAGAACCCTGACGCGAAAAAGCAAGAGCTGGAGGTGCGCAATAATGCTTAAGATGAAGAGACGGACCTTTTTGAAGCTTGCTACTGCTACAGGAATCAGCGCGGCCATGATGGATACCCTCGCTGGGAACTGCATCCTATTCCCGGAAGCCATTGCCAGGGCGGATGAGAATGCCCCGGAGGAAGTAAAATACAGCCATTGTGTTATGTGCAACCATGGCCCCAAGTGCGGCATCAAGGCCATTGTCAAGGACAATCAGATTATCCGCCTTGAGCGCCGGGAAAGCTACCCGAACATCAACATCTGCGCCAAGGGCTGCGCTTCCATTCAGGATCTTTATCACCCAAACCGCCTGCTGTATCCCATGAAGCGCACAAACCCCAAAGGCAGTGAAGACCCCGGCTGGGAGCGCATCACCTGGGATGAGGCGCTGGCCACCATTGCCGAAAAACTCAACGGCATCAAGGAAAAATACGGCGCTGACAAGGTCATGTTCACCACTGGCGACCCCAAGGAGCCGCGGCCTGTGCTGCAGCGCCTGGCGTTCAACTTCGGCTCTCCCAACTACGGCACTGAAAGCTCCACCTGCTCTACGGGCACGCGCGTGGCAGCCTGCCTGAACTATGGCACCAGCATGCTGGCCACCGGAAGCGCCCCCACCCCGGGAAAAACAAAGGTTTTTATCAACTGGGGCACCAATCCGGCCTGGTCCTCCCCCTATGCCTTTGAGCAGTTGCAAGCCGCCAAGGATGCTGGCACAAAAATGATCATGGTGGATCCCCGGGTCACCCCAACCGTGTCCCGGCTGGCTGATATCCACCTGCAAATCCGCCCGGGCTCTGACGCGGCTTTGGCTTTGTGCTTTGGCAACGCCTATATTGAAAGTGGCGCCTATGACCATGAGTTTGTGGAAAACTACGCCCATGGCTTTGAGGAGTATAAGGCCCGCTGCGCCGAGTACCCCGTGGCTAAGACTGCCGAAATCTGCGGCATTTCTGAGGAGTCCATCCAGGCAGCCATTGACATGCTGCTTAACGCCGGCGGCCCCATCACCTATCAATTCAGGGCTGCTTTCCCCCATCATGTCAACGGCGTGGGCATTTGCCGCGCAATTGGCGCGCTCATCCCACTGAGCGGTAGCCTGGATGTGGCAGGTGGATGCCGCGTATCCAATACTCCGGGCTTGAATGTGGATGGCCCCTTTGGTGGGAATCCGCTGACCAATCCCGAGAGCGAACTGGATAAAATCCGCGTGGACCGGAAGTATTTCCCCATCTGGGCCAAGTTCATCAATGAAATCCAGCTCAACAAGCTCCCTGAGTATGTCCGGGATGGGGATATCCGCGCGGCCTTCATGATGGGCCAAAATGCGATGATGTGGCCTCAGACCAAGGAATACCAGCAGGCCTTTGAGCAGATGGAGTTTACGGTTTCCGCTGACTTCTATCTGAACAGCTGGACCCATCACTATCTGGATATGGTGCTGCCGGCGGCGATGTCCTTTGAGCGCGCTTTGCCGCTCACCATTTCCGGCCGGAACATTTACCTGAAGGAGCCGGTTGTCAAGCCCTTGGGCGAAGCGCGCCCTGACTGGAGAATCTGCGCGGATGTAGGCACTGCGCTGGGCTTCCCGGATGAGATTTTCTTTGGCGGCGGCGATGATGCGGAAGAAAAGATCATCCGCCACCAACTGGAACAGCTGGGCGCTGGTGTCACCCTTGAAGACCTGCGCGCCGCATCCCCCAAGCCGGTGAATATCCCGGCGGAAAAGAAGGAGAACCCCGAGAAGAAGTATCTGACGGGCGCCCTTAAATTCTCCACGCCTTCAGGGAAATTTGAGTTTGCTTCCGAGGTGCTCAAAGAGTACGGTTTCGACCCGGTGGCTAACCATGTGGAGCCCACCGAAAGCCCCATCAGCACGCCTGATGTGGCGGTGGATTATCCGCTGATCCTGAACACTGG
>CAZSSU010000101.1:3373-6633 GCA_964609415.1 uncultured Christensenella sp.
ATGGATGTTATTTCCCGTAGCCCAGCGGGTTTTTCTCCTGCCAGCGCCAGGAGTCCCGGCACATGTCCTCGATGCTTTTCTGGGCTTCCCAGCCCAGGAGCTCCCGGGCTTTTGTGGGGTTGGCGTAGACGGTGGCCACGTCGCCCGGCCGGCGGGGGCCGATGGCGTAGGGCACCTTGAGGCCGTTGGCATTTTCAAAGGCGTGGACGATGTCCAGCACGCTGTAGCCGATGCCGGTGCCTAGGTTGACGGCGATGCAGCCGGTGTTTTTCATGGCGTAGTCCATGGCGGACAGGTGGCCGGCGGCCAGGTCGGACACGTGGATATAATCCCTGACGCCGGTGCCATCGGGGGTGTCGTAGTCATCGCCAAAGACCTGGAGCTGCCGGAGCTTGCCGGAAACCGTCTGGGTGATGTAAGGCATGAGGTTGTTGGGGATGCCGGTGGGATCCTCGCCGATGTCGCCGGAGGGATCGGCGCCGATGGGGTTGAAATAGCGCAGCAGCACGCAGGAGAAGCCGGGGTTGGCGTGGGAAATGTCGCGCAGAATCTGCTCGCCCATGAACTTGGTCCAGCCGTAGGGGTTGGTGCAGCCAAGGGGCGCGCCTTCCTCCACCGGCATGGGGCTGCCGGGGGCATAGACGGTGGCGGAGGAGGAGAAGATGAAGCGGCTGACCCCGTGGCGCAGCATCACCCGGCAGAGGGTGAGGGTGCTCATGAGGTTGTTCTGGTAGTAATCAAGGGGCTTTTCCACGGATTCGCCCACGGCCTTAAGCCCTGCGAAATGAATGACGCAGTCAATGGGCGCTTCAGAAAAGACCTGATCCAGCCTGTTGCCATCGCAGACATTCAGCTCGTGAAACTGGAGGCTTTTGCCGGCCAGCTTTTCGACCCGCTTGAGAGACTCGCGGCTGGCGTTGCGCAGGTCATCCACCACCGTGACCTCGTGCCCAGCGCGCAACAGCGCCAGGCAGGTGTGGGAGCCGATGTAGCCGGCGCCGCCTGTGACAAGGATTCTCATGGGGCAATCGCTCCTTCCGTGTTCTCCAGAAAATCGTTTTTGTTTACGTCAACGCCCACCACGCTCTTGGCCAGGCCAAAGTCGTAGCAGGATTTATCGCTGTCCCGGGGCTCCACCTGGTACTGCTCATAGCGGTGCTGGGAGATGTGCTGGGCATAGCCGGCGCGGGCCATTTCAAAGCCGGTGACGCCGCCAAAGGCATTGAGCGGAATGTCCCAGTCCATAACGATGGGGTTTTCGGGGTAGAGGTGCAGGTAGAGCTTCTGCACCTGGAAGGTGCCGTATGCCTCGGCGCTTTTGGTATCCTTGCTGGGGTTGGCGGCGTTATCGAAGGCCAGCAGGGAGGCATCCGCGCACATGCGGTGCATGCCGTGGCCGTATTCGCCGTTCACATCGTGGGTGAGGACCACCGTGGGCTTGTACTGGCGGAAGAGGGAGACCACGAAGTTGCGCACCTTGGCCTTGCCAAACTGGCTGTAGGCCTTGTCCAGCTTGAGAGAATAGGCGTCATGGAAGGGGCCAAACACGGGGTAATTGGTCATGCCCATGACCCACAGGGCGTTGAGCAGCTCGCTCTGGCGCAGGCGGTGGGCGGGGGTAATCGCGGTTACCACCACGTCTTTTTTAAGTTCGCCCGCGTAATAGGGGATGGCGCCGCCAAAGAAGAGGGACTCGTCATCCGGGTGGGCGACAAAGACCATCAGGTCGCAGCGGTCATCCGGCATTTGCCAGCGCTGCACATAGCGGGGCACATTGCCCTGCCCCAGCACAAACAGCTCCGACATGCCAAACCAATCGGGCTTTTTCTTCATGGGGGCCAGGCGCAGCTTGGTGGCGCCCTCCAGGGGGATGAACTGGTGCATGATGGGGCTGGCGGGCAGCTCAGTCTCCTGCCACTTGCCATTAACATGCTGGGAAAGCTTCCACTCCCGGGGCTCTTCCATCCAGCAGAGGTAGAGGCCGTAGGCCGGCTCCGGACAGGTGATTTCAATGGTTTTGCCGCTGGGCTCGCCTTTCCAGTAGCTGTCCCAGTCCCGGTCAGTGAGGCGCTCCAGGGTGAAGCCCTTGGAGCCCACCTTGATTTTGCACTCGGCCGTCAGGTCCCGGGCGTCGCCGGGCTGGGGGGCAAAGATATCGTAGGAAACATCGGTAACGGCCCTGATAGCGCCGCCCAGAACGGGCAGGGCCAGGGTGAGGCATGCCAACAGGGCAGCCAGCAGTTTACGCATGGGGTCCCCTTTCGTGGCAGCAAAGATTTTAAGATGCTGCATATGAAAAAGTATAGGGTTGAAGGGAAGGGCTGTCAAGGGCGGAGGGCGGCCGCTGGGTTGACAAGCGGCAGCCAGAGGAGTAAAACAGCCATGGATTATCAATTTGATTGATAGGACTAAAGGAGTGACAGCTGGAATGAGTGAAAACTGCGACCACAACTGCAATGGCTGCGCCCAGACCTGCGACAGCCGGGAAGAGCCCCAGGACATGAAAGCCCGCCTGAACCCCTTAAGCCGGGTGAAGCGCGTGATTGGCGTGGTGAGCGGCAAGGGCGGCGTGGGCAAATCCCTGGTGACCAGCCTGCTGGCGGTCAGCGCCAACCGGGCGGGGCTGAGAACTGCGATTCTGGACGCGGACATCACCGGGCCTTCCATTCCCATGGCCTTTGGCATCAAGGAAAAGGCGAAGGGCATCGGGGAATACATGCTGCCGGCCACCAGCCGGGACGGCATCCAGATTATCTCGGTGAATATGCTGCTGGAAAACGACACGGACCCGGTGATCTGGCGGGGCCCCATCCTGGCCGGCATGGTGAAGCAGTTTTTCAGCGATGTAATCTGGCAGGATGTGGACGTAATGTTTATCGACATGCCCCCGGGAACCGGGGACGTGCCGCTGACGGTGTTCCAGTCGCTGCCGCTGGATGGGATCATCATGGTGACCACCCCCCAGGATTTGGTGGGCATGGTGGTGGGCAAGGCCGTGAACATGGCCCGGAAGATGGATATCCCCATCCTGGGTCTGGTGGAAAACCTGTCCTATTTCGTCTGCCCTGACAATGGCAAGGCCTATAGCGTGTTTGGCAAGGGCAAGGTGTCCGGCGTGATGGCGGAGTATGGGCTGCCGCTGCTGGCCAAACTGCCCATTGAGCCGGACATCGCCTATGCCTGTGACGCAGGCCTGGTGGAGGATCTGATAGGCGACTGGCTGAACCCCGCGATTGACATGATCAGAAATTTGGGGGATG
>CAZSSU010000102.1:0-6602 GCA_964609415.1 uncultured Christensenella sp.
CTATGTGGAATACGCCGTGCGGGATGTGGTGCAGACGCTGTTGAAGCTGGAAGGGCTGGAGAACACCGCCCAGAACCGCGGCAAGATGGAGACCAAGCTGCGCACCGGCGGCTACAAGGTTTACCTGGCCCTTGACACCCAGATGCAAAAGACGCTGGAGGATACCCTGTACAACTACAGCGACTATCCCAAATTGCGCGACCCGGGCACCGAAACCTTCCGCTCCAAAAACCCGGACGGCACCTTTACTGACATCATCCAGCCCCAGGCAGGCGCTGCCATCATCGACTACCGCACGGGTGAAATCAAGGCCATTGTGGGCAGCCGTACCCCGCCCACCACCAGGAAAACCTTAAACCGCGCCACCGACATGAACATGCCTGTGGGTTCCTCCATCAAGCCCATCACCGTTTATGCCCCGGCCTTTGACCTGGGCGCGGGCGCTGGCAGCGTGGCCTATAACATGCCCCTGCCCATCCAGGGCTGGCTGGGCAGCGACCGGAAGGATTCCTGGCCCCAGAACTATGGCGGCAGCAGCTACCGGGGGCCGGAGAGCTTCCGCACAGCGCTGGTCAAGTCTGACAACACCGCCGCTGCCTGGGTGATGATGAACTACGTGGGTGTTGACCGGGCGGTGGACTACCTGCGCCGCCTGGGTGTGGCGGAGTCCCACATCGCGGCCACCCCCTTTGGCGTGGCGCTGGGGGCTTCGGGCATCACCCCCCTTGAAATGGCCACCGCCTTTGGCGTCCTGGGGAATGGGGGCGTGTACCAGCAGCCCATCAGCTTCCTGGGCATCATGGACAAGAACGACAAGGTGATTTACGACGCCCATGCCAGCCAGGACAGGCGCCAGGTGTATAAGCCTTCCAGCGCCTGGCTGACAGTGGACATCATGAAGCAGGTGATCACCGACGGCACCGGCCGCGCCGCCAAAATATCCGGGCAAACCGTAGCCGGCAAAACCGGCACCAACTCCGACCAGAAGGGCGTTTTCTTCAGCGGCCTCACCGGCTGGTATTCTGGCGCAGTATGGATTGGGCATGACAATTATAAAGCCCTTTCCTCCAAAACCACCGGCGGTAACTCCGCCGCCAAGCTGTGGCAAGCCTTTATGGCGAAAATCCACCAGGACAAGAACCTGCAAAACCGGGACATTCTGGATGGGGGGCCTGAGAACTATGGCCTCACCAAGGTGACCACCTGTGCGGTGTCCGGGCAATTGGCCACTGAGGCCTGCCGCCATGACGCCATGGGCTATGGAACGGTGACCGATTATGTGGCCACTGAAGCGGTGCCCCAGGTGTCCTGCCAGATGCATCAGAATGTCACCATCTGCACAGCCAGCAACATGATCGCCGGGCCTTACTGCCCGCCTGAAACCCAGGCCAGCCGCGGCGCTTTGGTGCTGCCCCAGGGGCACCCCCTGGAGCGTTTTGCTGGCACCCAGTATGCCAATGTTCTGTCCCAATACCTGGGCGCTTATGCAGCGCTTGGTTTTACGGGACAAAACGCAGGCTCCGCCCTGTCCGGCGCCCAGACCTGCACCCTGCACAACCACGCGGGGGATTACGGCCAGGGTGTGGTCACCAATACCCTCCTGCCCGACGCCCAGAACCTGCTGGTGGCAGCCTCCAGCCAACTGGCCACCCTGGCCCCCGGCACGCCCCAGTATGAAGGCCTGCTCAGCGCCATCAACAACCTGAACACTGTGATCGGCCAGAACCCCGGCCTGGAAGCCCTGGCCAACGCCATGGGCATCCTGACCCAGGCGATGGCGGCGGCGCAATAGAGAGCGAAACAAAATCTGCGGATTTTGTTTCGGGGGGAAGGGACATGGGCACTTTTCCTTGTTCGCCTTGCTCACGGCCAGGAAAAGTGCGCGGAATGTTTTGCTGCGCAAAACCCCGCCCGCCCGGCAAAGCCGGGCGATACGATTGCAATTGGAGGGCTCCGCCCTCCAATGCCTCTGGTGGATTTGTGTTAATAAGGAGAGACAGACGGGAAGCGCCGTTTGTCTCTTGCCTATTGGTGACGATTGTGACAAAATATTATTGCCCTTGGGCAAGTGATTTTATAAGGCAGGATATATGAGCCGTTTCAAGCGCGTGTTTATTGGCGACCGGGCATTTTACCGCCAGGTGACCGCCATTGTGGTGCCGGTGATCATCCAGAACAGCGTCACCAACTTTGTGAACCTTCTGGACAACATCATGGTGGGGCAGCTGGGCACCGCCCAGGTGTCGGGTGTGGCGATTGCCAACCAGCTGGTGTTTATTTTCAACCTGCTCATCTTTGGTGCCCTGTCAGGCCCCGGCATTTTTGGCGCTCAGTTTTATGGGGCAAAAAACCTGGAGGGTTACCGGGACACTTTCAGGCTGAAAATGTGGTTGATCGGCATCATCTTCGCGCTGTATCTGGTGGTGGTGGTCAATTTCCACGATCCCCTCATCCGCCTCTTCCTGCAGGGAGAGGGGGAGGCGGCCCTGGCTGACAGCATACTGGTGTATGGCCGGGAGTACATCCTCTGGATGCTGCTGGGCATGCTGCCCTTTGCCGTTTCCATGAGCTATGCCAGCACCCTGCGGGAAGCCGGGGAAACGATGCTGCCCATGAAAGCCAGTGTGGCCGCGGTGCTCACCAACCTGGTGTTCAACTATCTGCTGATATTTGGCCATTTCGGCTTCCCGGCCTGGGGGGTGATGGGGGCGGCGGTGGCCACGGTGCTCTCCCGCTTTGTGGAGATGGGCATCATCCTGTACGCGGTGCACGCGAAAAGGGCCGTTTCCCACCTGCATGGGGTGTATAAACGCTGGCGGGTGCCTGGGGAGCTGGTGAAGTCTGTCTTGCGCCGGGGCGCTCCGCTGATGCTTAACGAGGCCTTCTGGTCCCTGGCCATCACCACCCTCAACCAGATTTATTCCATGCGGGCGCTGTATGTGCTGGCGGCCATCTCCATTGCCAGCACCATCTCCAACCTATTCAACGTGTTCTTTATCTCCATCGGCAACGCGGTCGCGGTGATGGTGGGGCAGGCCCTGGGGGCGGGGGACATGCCCCGGGCCCGGTCCACGGCCTGGCGGCTGCTATTCCTGGCGGTGGCGCTTTGCCTGGGGATTGGCCTGGTGATGGCGCTGCTTTCCCCGGTGTTCCCCCAGCTGTATAACACGGAAGAGGTAGTGCGCCACCTGGTGACCGGCATCATCCTGGTGACCTCGGTGATCATGCCCATCAACGCCGTTTCCCACACGGCCTATTTTGTGTTGCGTTCAGGCGGATCCACGGTGATCACCTTCCTGTTTGATGCCTTTTTCAACTGGGCGGTGATGGTGCCTTTCGCTTATTTCCTGGTGAAGGGCACCCAGCTGCCCATCCTGCCGCTATACGCCATCAGCCAGTCAGCCCAGGGGCTCAAGTGCATCATCGGCATCCTGCTGATCAGATACGGCAAGTGGCAAAACAATATTGTGGCTTAGTTTGGTTTCCATCAGCAGTGGTATACTCATCTTAAGTACGTTTAGGAGGATATGATATGTTGAACTTTAATTTTTATGCCCCGGCGCGCATCGTGTTCGGGCGGGATACCCAGCAGAAAATCGGCAAGCTGCTAAAGCCCCACGCCAAAAAGGTGCTGCTGCACTATGGCGGGGGCAGCATCAAGCGCAGCGGCCTGTATGACCAGGTGGTGGCTTCCCTCAAGGAGCAGGGCATCGAATATGTGGAACTGGGCGGCGTCATGCCAAACCCCCGCCTCTCCCTGGTGCATGAGGGCATTGAACTGTGCAAAAAAGAAGGGGTGGATCTGATTCTGGCCGTGGGCGGCGGCAGCGCCATTGACTCGGCCAAGGCCATTGCTATGGGCGTGTACTATGAAGGCGATGTCTGGGAGATTTATGACAAGGGTCTGCCCATCAAAAAGGCGCTGCCTGTGGCCATCATCCTCACCATCCCAGCGGCCGGCAGCGAATCAAGCGGCGACACGGTCATCACCAAAGAGGATACCCAGCGAAAGTACGGCTATGGCAGCCCCCACCTGCGGCCACTGATTTCCGTCATGAACCCGGAGCTGTTCTTTACCTTGCCCCCCAACCAGATCGCCAATGGCGTGGCCGACATGATGAGCCATGTTTTTGAGCGCTATTTCACCAACACCACCCATGTGGACCTGACCGACGCCCTGTGCGAGGCCACCCTCAACACCATCATGGCCAATGGCCCGGCGGCGCTGAAGGATCCCAGGAACTATGATGCCTGGGCTGAAATCGGCTTTGCAGGCACCGTGGCCCACAATGGCCTGGTGGGCATGGGCCGCGAGGAGGACTGGGCCTGTCACAACATGGAGCACGAGCTGAGCGCTGTATATGATGTGGCTCATGGGGCGGGCCTGGCGGTGGTCACCCCTGCCTGGATGACTTATGTGTACAAGGACAACATCGACATGTTCGTCCAGTTTGCCGTGAAGGTGATGGGCGTCACCAAGGGCTTCCGGGACAAGGAGGAGCTGGTGCTGGAAGGCATCGAGCGCCTGCGGCAGTTCTACCGCCGCATGGGCCTGCCCCAGAGCTTAAGTGAACTGGGCATTGACGAGAGCAAGCTGGAACTGATGGCCAAGCGGGCCACCGGCATCGCCTACGGCGAGGAAAGCCCCATCGGCGGGCTGAAGAAGCTCTACTGGCAGGATGTGCTGAACATCTATAAACTCTGCAAGTAAATAGCTTAAGCAAATCAAAACCACCGGCTGAAAACCGGTGGTTTTGATTTACAGACTCAGCGATTTTCGCTGCTTACTTGCGCACAGCTTTCACAATGGCCAGCAAGATAACTGAGCCCAGCAGGGCGACCAGGAAGGAACGAATGTTGAAATCCGTGACGCCGGTGCCGCCCACGAGGCTTACCACCAGGCCGCCGATGAAAGCGCCGATGATGCCCACGATGATGTTGGCAACAGCCCCCATGGAATGATCCGTCTTCATGATTTTGCTGGCAATCCAACCGGCCAGCGCGCCTAAGATAATCCAGGAAATAATGCCCATGTTGTTCTCCTTTCTTGTTGCACTTGTCTCGTTTGACGAGCTTATTTATTCTATACCCCAGGCTACTATACGCTAAACACCTGCTGAAAGCGGGGGTTTATGCGCTTTCAAACTGGGCGTGGTAAAGCTGGGCGTAGAAGCCCTTTTGCGCCATGAGGCTGTCGTGGCTGCCTTGCTCGGCAATGGCGCCGTCCCGCACCACCAGGATGTGATCAGCGTTTTTGATGGTGGAGAGGCGGTGAGCTATCACAAAGGAGGTGCGGCCCCGCATCAGTTCCAGCATGGCTTTCTGGATGCGCTGCTCGGTGCGGGTGTCCACGTTGGAGGTGGCCTCGTCAAGGATCAGCATTCGGGCGTCACCCAGCATGGCCCGGGCGATGGTGAGCAACTGGGTTTGCCCCTTTGAAATGGCGTGGCCGCTATCCCCAATCAGGGTGTCATAGCCCTGGGGCAGGCGGCTGATGAAGCCATGGATCATGGCGGCCTTGGCGGCGGCTTCCACCTCCTCCCGGCTGGCACCGGGGCGGCCATAGGCAATGTTGTCATGCACCGTGCCGTAGAACAGCCAATTATCCTGCAGCACCATGGTAAAAGCGCTCCTGAGGCTGTCCCGGGTCAGGGAATAGATGTCCTGGCTATCCACCGTGATGCTGCCAGCGCTTATATCGTAAAAGCGCATCAGCAGGTTGATAATGGTGGTTTTCCCGGCGCCTGTGGGGCCCACAATGGCCACCACCTCACCGGGCTTGGCGTGAAGGGACAGGTCCTTGATAACGGGCACCTGGGGCAGGTAGGAGAAGTTGACGTGACTAAGCCGCACATCACCCTGTACGTCCTGGAGCACCCGGGCATCCGGGGCATCGGGCGGCTCGGGCAGGGCGTCCATCAGCCGGAACACCCGCTCCGCCGCCGCGAAAGCGGACTGAAGCTCGCCCATGATGCTGGCGGTTTCGTTGATGGGGCCGGCGAACTTGCGGGAATATTGCACAAAGGCGGAGATATCGCCCAGGCCTACCGTTCCGCCCAGATAGAGCAGGGCCCCAAACACACTCACCAGCGCCAGTGAGACATTGTTGATGAGGTTAACCGAGCTGAACACCAGCGTGCCCGCGTATTCCGCCTTGGAATAGGCGGCCACGGCTTCGTCGTTTTTCTGGTCGAAGCGCGCAATCACCTGCGGCTCCCGGGCATAGGCCTTGGTGGTGCGCTGGCCGTCCATCATCTGCTCCATCATGCCGTTAAGTTCACCCAGCTTGGCGGAGCGTTTTCGGAACATGGGCCGCGCGCGGCTGGTGGCCCAGCGGGTGTAGAGGGCGGAAGCGGGCACGGTCACCAGGAAGATCAGCACCAGCTGGGGGGCGATGGACAGCATCATGATGAATGACACCACCACCGTGATCAAGCTGCGCATGAGCTGGATCACGTCGCTTGAGAGGGATTCGTTCACCGTGTCGATGTCATAGGTGATGACGGAGAGGATATCTCCGGTCTGGCGCTGGTCGAAAAAGCCCACGGGAAGGGAGACCATGCGGTCAAACACATCCCGGCGCATGCGGGAGATCACCTTGC
>CAZSSU010000103.1:0-6496 GCA_964609415.1 uncultured Christensenella sp.
CCCGTCCCCGCTTAAACGTGGCCATCTTCTGGCTACCCGCCCCTACCACCTTATATACAATGGTGGCCTCGCCTTCTTCCCATTCGCAAATCGAAAAAGGCCGACGCAGATAAAGCCCGCTGAGCTGCAGATTTAAAAATTGCCCTGGCGCTTTAAAAGCGGAGGTATCACCGGAAAAGACCATACGGTAGGTGTTATCGGCAATCTGCTCATTCTCTTTAATCAGATACACGCACTTCTTCATGCCTTGCCCTCCTCACCAAAAAATGCGCTGTCCTGCCATGCTGCCCGCCCTTCACACTGGGTGAACAAACATTTGCCGTACACCTCCATGCCCGCAAAGGGGGTGCTGTGCCCCAGGGACAGGAACTGTTCCGGGTTCACTGTTTCCTGTGCGCCCAGGTCAAAGAGGGTGTAGCTATTGTGCGATTGTATGCCAAATCGCTGGTTGGGCTTCTTTGACATGAGATCAACAAGCGCTGATAAAGACAGGATGCCAGGCATCACCAAGTGAGTATAAAGCACGGGGAAAGCTGTCTCCAGCCCCACAATGCCATTCATGCTGCCGCTAAGTCCCTTTGCCTTCTCCTCCCGGCTGTGAGGGGCATGATCTGTAGCGATCATGTCCACCGTGCCGTCAAGCAGCCCTTCAATCAGCGCATCGCGGTCTTCCCTGGCCCTGATGGGTGGGTTCATCTTAAATCGTCCATCCTCCTGGAGCTGGCTGTCATCCAGCACCAGATAATGGGGCGCTGTTTCGCAGCTCACATCGAGGCTTCTGGCCTTTGCTTCCCGGATGAGCGCCACGCTTTCTTTGGTTGACACATGACAGACATGGTATTTACAGCCAATTTCTGTCACCAATTCTAAATCCCGTGCCACCTGGCGCCATTCACTCTCAGAAGGGTTCCCCTTATGACCATGCTGTCTGGCATATTGCCCATCATGGATATAACCACCGCCCAGCAGGGTTTCATCCTCACAGTGGGCGGATATCACCTTGTTTAGATGCTTTGCCTGCTCCATGGCCTGACGCATCAGCGTATCGCGCTGCACCCCTCGGCCATCGTCAGAAAAACCCGCGACCTGCTCTGCCATCCCGGGCATATCTGCCAGTTCCAGACCTTTCTGGCTTTTGGTGATTGCGCCAAAGGGAATAACTTGAATGACAGCATGGTCCCTAATTAAAGCTCTTTGCACTTCAAGCGTTTCTATGCTATCAGGTACCGGGTTCAAATTGGGCATGGTGCAAACACAGCAAAACCCGCCCCGGGCAGCTGCCCGGGTGCCAGCATCAATGGTCTCTTTATATGAAAAACCGGGCTCCCTCAAATGCACATGTACATCTGTGAATCCCGGAAACAGGTGGAGGTTTTTGCCATCCAGCCTTTTCATCGGCCGCTTCGGCCACAAGGCGGAATCGAAAATCAAGGTGCCGTTAGAGAGAACAATATCCCTGCGTTCTCCCTCACCTTCAGCGAGGATGCGAACCCCTGTCAGGATAAAGTCCATGCCGCTGCCCTTTCTCGGGTTTTTCCCGAACGATAGGAAGGCTTCCCTGCCGAACATCCGGCATATACTATCAGAGGTGCCTGCTCTTTGTCAAGGCGGCTTGCCGCTATTTCAGCGCTTGTCAGCGGTGTTTTTATCCCGCTTTTTCGCCTCATAAACAATGGGAATAGTCGCTGCTACACGCTCAGCGCCCACGGGATAAAAGCTGAGGAATCCCTCTGCCAGGCGAATCTGGCCTGTTGTCCCATGAACACTGCCATCAGTCAGCAGTGCTTTCACGATGCGCTGATTCAACACCGGCCCATTCACCCGGCTCAGCACGTTTTTCCATAGGGTGAAATGACAGCCTGCCTTCCAGTTGGAGCAGCCAAATGCCTTGCTGTTTTCCTGCACCGCATGGCCGCAGATCGGACAGTTCACTCCCTCAAGGGTTTTTGTAGTTGGGGTTTTCCGGATTTTTCCGCCTTTTCCTCGTGCCTCACGCTCAAAAACCACCGGCTTTGCTTCTTTTCGCGCCGCTTCAACCAGGAAGGCAGCCAGCCGTTTGATGCCTTCCATGAAGCGCTCTGGATCACGCTGTCTGGCAGCGATTTCCTCCAGCGCCTGCTCCCAACGCCCAGTCATTTCAGCGGAAGCAATCTCATCCGGCACCACCTCGATCAGCTTTTCTCCCTTTTCAGTGGCTTCGATGGCCTTGCCTCGTCTGGCGGCATAGCCAACGCTTATTAAGCGCTCAATAATCGCTGCCCGGGTGGCCGGTGTACCCAGCCCGCTTTTCTTCAGGGTTTCCTGCAGCGCTTCATCATCAATCAAAGCCCCTGGATGCTCCATTTGATACAGCAAGCTGGCATCCGTGTGGGGTGCTGGCGGTTTGGTGGATTCTTCCTTCAATTTGGCGCTTTTCACCTGTCGCGCATCACCTTTTGTCAGGGCTGGGAGCTTGCTATCCTCATCATTCTTGGGAACGCTCTCCACCTTTCGCCAGCCAAGTTCCCTCACCACCCGGCCAGTTGACTTGAATTGATGTCCAGCCGCCTCCGTCACCACCCCGATCTGATCATATTCATAAGCTGGATAGAATGCGGCAATGAGCCGGCGGGCAACCAGGTCATACAGGGCTGCCTCATCCTTAGTCAGCTTATCCATGGCCAGTGCTTTGTCCGTTGGCAAAATGGCGTGATGATCGCTGATCTTCTCATTGTCATACACGCGTTTTGAAAAGGGGAGCTTCCCCTCCTTCCGGGGAATGCTGTCCACCAAATCCTCATAGGGCGGACCAAGCGCAGACAGGGTTTTGGCTACTTTGGGAATCATGTCTGTTGGCAGGTGGCGGCTGTCTGTACGGGGATAGGTAATGCACTTATGGGTTTCATATAAAGCCTGTGCGGTTTTGAGCGTCTTGGCGGCAGTAAAGCCCAGTTTGCGGTTCGCGTCACGCTGGAGGCTGGTCAGGTCAAACAGCTGGGGGGCTGCCTCCCGCTTGGGAATTGCGCTCACCTGCGTTACCAAAGCCGGCTGTTTTGCCACCGCTTTGACAACTTCTTCAGCTTTTTCTTTGTTGGGCAGACGGTGGTTCACCTTGTCATCAGGATTTTTGGGATCAAACCATTTGCCTTGATAGTCGCCAAAATCGGCCGTAACAGTAAAGAACTTCTCCGGCACAAAGGAGCGAATTTCCCTGGCTCTCTTCACCAGGAGCGCCAAGGTGGGGGTTTGCACACGGCCTACAGATAAAAGTGCGTCATAACGCAGGGTGAATGCCCGGCTGGCATTCATCCCAACCAGCCAATCAGCCTGGGAACGGCACAGCGCACTTTGATACAAACCATCATAGTCACTGCCTGGCTTTAATAGGTCAAAGCCTTCTTTTATGGCAACATCAGTCAGAGAGCTGATCCATAGCCGGTCAAATGGCTTTTTGCTGCCCACCTTTTGATAGATCAGCCGGAAGATGAGTTCACCCTCCCGACCAGCGTCTGTGGCACAGATGATGCGGCTGACCTCGGGCTTTTGCATCAACCCCTTAATGACATTGTACTGGGAGCGGGTTTTGGGGATCACTTTGGTTGGCAGTTCATCTGGCAGAATGGGTAAATCCGCCATCCGCCATTTTTTATAGTCGGGGTTTATTTCATCAGGCTCGCAAAGGGTCACTAAGTGTCCCAAAGCCCAAGTGACCATATGATCCTTGGAAGCCAGATAGCCCTGTCCCTTCTCCCTACATCCCAATACCCGGGCAATGTCCCGGGCTACACTGGGCTTTTCAGCGACGATCAGGATCATGTCAGGTCCCCGCTTTCTTGATAAATGGCCTTCATGTCAGCCGTCCATGCACCAGGCCGCTCATACTGCACCAATTGCGGCATTAACATTAGCCCTGGCTTTGCCCCTTTCATCCCTTCCAGAAGGACCAGATAAGGGGCTTTATGGGCAAAGGATGATACGCATCGCAGCCGTTTGGGCTCAAGCGCATTGGCCCTTAGCGCATCTGCCACCTGAAGCACTTGGCTTGCAGGAAAGCATAGACAAAAGCGGCCATGATGACGCAACAGTGACGCGGCGCTGTTTGCCAGCGCTTGATAGTCACACGCCACTTGTTGCCTCGCCAGGCGTTTGACAGGCATCATCTCATCCCCGGTCACAGGATGATAGGGCGGGTTTGACACCACCAGGTCAAAAGCGTCTTTTTCTAAGTGCGCGCCTGCTTCCCGCAAGTCCATGCAATGCACGCTCATTCGGTCAGATACGCCATTCAAGCTTGCCGTGCGATAAGCCCGCTCACAAAGATCCTCTCTTATCTCAACCAAATCACATGTGATGTCAGGCTCCCGCGCCATGAGCAGCATAGCGATAGCCCCGCTGCCCCCCGCCAGGTCGCACACCTTGCTGCCTGACTTCACCCGTGCAAAATCAGCCAACAGCACACTGTCCTGAGAGAAGCAATCATCCCCAGGCATCTGGATCACTTGAAACCCATGGCGACCCAGGTCACACAGCCGTTCGCCAGGCATCAATATCACAAAAAAAGCGCCGTTTTCACGGCGCCGTGGGCTGGCATCATCACTCGGGCTGAGGCGCGTCCACTGGGCAGACATCGGCGCAAGCACCGCAGTCAATGCAGTTCTCCGGGTCGATCACGTACTGGGTATCACCCTGGGAGATGCAGCTCTCGGGGCATTCAGCTTCACAGGCGCCGCAGTTGATGCAGGTATCTTGAATCTTGTAAGCCATGACAATCCCTCCTGATTTGTGCTTTGCGCACTACGGCTATAATTATATGCCAGAATAGGCTTTTACGCAAGCCTAAAACCGATCAGTTGCCCTTCACCGGCCAGCTGTCAGCAATTTTAAGCAGCTCCATAGGATGATGAATCAGTCGGTCAGGCGATTCCCCCAGCAGTTCTTCTGCTGTCTGGAAGCCCCAGCCTACGGCAATGGCGTAGATGTTTAGATTCTTCGCACATTGCATGTCCATCACCGTGTCCCCCATGTACAAGCCCTCTTCCGCATTTAAGCCAAGCTCACTTAACACCTCTTCCATGGCGCTGGGATCGGGCTTCAGGGGCACGCCAGGCCGGCTGCCCAGAACTTTCAAAAACGGAATGTCCGGAAGATAGTGTGCAATGACAGCCTTGGTATCACTGTCGTCCTTATTGCTGTATACAATCAGCTGGATGCCCCGTTCAACAAGCCCCTTTAACATCTCAGGGATGCCCTCATAAGGATGGGTTAATTCCCTGCTGTGCAATGCATACTCCGCCAAATACGCGGGATACACGGCCTCCAGCAAATCCTGCCGATCAAGCAAAGCCCGCTGGGTCAGGTTCTTAGCGCCATTGCCAGTAAAGCGCATGTAATCTTCTTTAGGATGCTGGGGCAGTCCAAAGCGGGCCAGCACCGCGTTCATGCTGGCAGCAATATCGGCCACCGTATCAAGCAACGTTCCATCCAGATCAAACACAACAAAGCGGTTCATAAACCCTCCTTCATCCATGGAATCATTCTACCAAAGCCTATGGGAACCCGCAAGCATTCCGGCTGTTTGACAGCCATAGTCAGCCGCCCTATACTGGCGGTATTGATAACAAGGAGGTCCTATGGTTCAACAAGACAAGCGGCCTTCCCTCAGGCCTAAAGTGCTGGCCATCCTGGCTTTGGTGCTTATTGCTGCCATCGCCTTTGTGCTTATTAAGACCACCGACACCAAACAAGCCTATGATACGCTCCTTAACACCACCGTTCAGCCTACGCTGTCCCCACCAGTCCTCAACTTTCAAGCCACCGATGCCCTTTTCCGCATGGGGTCCATCGGGCCTGAGGTGATTCATTTGCAGGAGCGTCTGAAAGCCCTGGGGTATTACCAGGGAGAGATGGACGGACAATACGGCAGGGCCACCCAGGAGGCCATCTCCCGTTTTCAAACCCAGAACGGCCTGGAGGCTGACGGCATGGCTGGCGCCTTGACGCTTTCTATTCTCAATGGGCCTGATGCCAAGCCCGCCACAGCCCAAGCCCATCCCGCTCCTTCTGCAAGCGGGGAACCGGTTTACAACCACTAACACTTTTCAATAATTCAGGGGCTGCCGTAATATAACGGCAGCCCCTGATTGATGTGCGAACTGAATTAGTCGTGCTTCTTGCCAAATTTCCGCTGGAAGAATTTTGTCACTTCCACAATCGGAATCACGGAAATGGCCAGCAGCATGGACACGCCAAACTCATACAGGCTGATATGCTCAAACTGGAAGGCCTTGCTGAGGAAGGGCACATAAATCACAGCCACCGTCAGCAGGAAGGACACAATCATGGCCATGTAAAGATACTTGTTATGCGTCTTCAGGCCAAAGATGGAGCCACGCTGGGAGCGCATATTCAGAGAATGGAAAACCTCTGCCATGCTCATGGTCAGGAAGGCCATGGTGATGCCATCTTCTGAGGCTACAAACTCCCAGCCATATTCTGCTACCCCAATAATAGGGTAAAT
>CAZSSU010000104.1:0-4808 GCA_964609415.1 uncultured Christensenella sp.
GCAAAAACACATCTTCCAGTGAGTCACTCAGCATGCTCAGTTCAAGGATTGGTGCGGACAAGCCGCTTAAAAGCCTGAACAAGGCATGTTGAAAGGTGCTTCCAGGCTCAGTTTCCACGATGAGCGTTGTGGTGTCACTTCCCCGGTTGATTATTTCAACCCGTCGCACACCAGGCAATTGGCGGATAGGTGAGAGCACGAGGGCCGAGGGCGCTGCAATTGACACGCGGAAGCGTGGTGCTTGTTTCGTGCCCTGATTCATGGCCTGGTCAAGGACCAGCTGGCCTGATGAGATCACCAGCACCCGATCACATACCTCCTGTACCTCACTTAGAAGATGGGAAGACAGGATGATGGCATGCTTCTTTGCCAGTTTTCTGATGAGCTTTCTAAAGGCATGGGACTGCACCGGGTCAAAGCCTGCGGTGGGTTCGTCTAGTAGCAACACCTCAGGCCCGCCGCAAAGTGCCTGGGCCAATCCCAGCCGCTGACGATACCCTTTGCTGAGGGTGCCAGATAGTTGGTTTTTTACCTGGGTAATATCTGTCAGCTCCATAATTTCCTGGATATGGGACGCTTGGTCAGCTGGAAGCACTTCTTTGATATCACAGCAGAAGCGAAGATACTCATAGGGAGTCATCTCTGGATACAATGGGATGGTTTCAGGCAGATAACCCAGGTGACGCTTGGCTTTCTGCGGCTTGTCAGCCATATCAATGCCCTGGATGCGTACCCGCCCTTCACTGGGGGCGAGATAGCCCGACAGGACATGAAGCGCCGTGGTTTTTCCTGCGCCATTTTGGCCTAAAAGTCCAACCACCTCTCCCGTCTGAACAGAAAAGGAAAGGTCCTTGATTGCTTCAAAGGCACCATAACGCCGGGTGATGTGTTCAGCCTGAATCAAAAAAAGCACCTCCATGATATAAACGCATTATAGCATGCGGGATGATGACCCGCGTGAATAAACTGTGAAGGCTGATATGGCTAGTGGCATTGTTCATGCTGGGAAAACATGATAAGATGTGAAACAAATAAACACCATTGATGAGGTGACATGAACAGCTACCGTTATCAGCAAAAACCTACCATGACCCAGTATGGCACCAAGATGCAGCGCCGCGTGTTGCTGGCTGTAGCAGCTGTATTGCTTATTAGTGCGGTGGGACTTGGCATCTGGGGGGTCAACCAGGCTGCCACCATCAACCGAACCAAGGCACAACTGGAACGCCGCATTAATAGCGCTTTAATAGACGCAATTGATCAGGTGAGCAGGCTTACTGGCGGCGTCCAGTCAAATACTGGCAGCAAACTGGCGCTTGTCAGACAGTACATTTATAACATTGACCAAATGAATAACGTAGCCATTTCAGTTTTTGGCGAGGGCGGTCGCATTGTGCCTGCTGAAGCCATATCAGCGCTTTATCACGATATCGACGTATATGAGACCACCATCCAAACCGCCACATCCAGTACCCTTGAAATACGTACCACTACACTAACACACCTGACAGCTTTACAGGCTATTTTGGCCGAGTAGGGATTATACAGAGATCGTATGAGTTAGAATACAGGTTTCCCATTTTGTTTTAAGTGCATCATGGGCTTTTTTCGCCTTCCTGGCACTTTGATACGCGCCAAAAACTACAGACCCGGAGCCAGACATGCGGGCAAACAACGCGCCGGTGGCTGATAAATGATCCAGTGCTTTTCTAATATCTGGGCATAGGGCAATCGCCGCGTTTTGCATCTGGTCATATGCATATTGCTTGAGTGATTTTAGATCTTGGTTCACAAGCGCGACAGAAGCTTTTTGAATATCTGCCTTGTCACAAGCGGGGTGTGTGCTTAAATGGCTGAAAACCATCTTAGTGGATAGAGAGGTTTCAGGCTGGATGAGTACAAGATGTATGAGCGGTGCATGGGGGATAGGCTCAATGCGTTCGCCAATGCCGCCCACCCTGGCAAATCCTCCTGCCAGGCAATAGGGGACATCAGCCCCCAAGCTTAGACCGATCTCCCGCAGGGTTTCAAGGGATAATCCCAGCCCCCAAAGCTGGTTTAGGCCCAAGAGCACAGCGGCTGCGTCAGCGCTGCCTCCGCCAAGCCCAGCCCCTGAAGGGATGCGTTTATGCAAGTGAATATGAACGCCGCAGGGCTTCTCAGATCTATTCTGAAGCAGTGACGCGGCCCGCCACACCAGGTTATCCTGATTTGCCGGGATGTTCTGATTGCCGGTAACCGTAAGCGTAATACCATCCGCTAGATTTAAGTGAATGTCATCAGACAAGGCAAGACGCTGGTTGAGCATATCCAGGATGTGATAGCCATCCGGACGTTTCCCCAGCACATTTAAGGCCCAGTTAATTTTTGCTCTGGCTTTAATCTGCATGGCGTTTTGGCGCTTCTCCGGCTGCCAGGGTAAACTCGAAGGCGGCGCCATGGACGCTGTCTGCCAAGCGGATGGTTTGACCATGGCGATCCATGATTGATTTGCAGATGGCAAGGCCCAGCCCACTGCCATCACCTGAGGCGTGGGCATGGTCTGATTTGTAAAAGCGCTCAAACAATCTGCTCTTATCTTCGGCCAGAATGCCAATGCCATTGTCATAAACAGTGACTGCTACTTGATGGACGCCTTTTTTGCGGATGGTGACGCGGATCTGCCCACCGCTGGGGGTGAACTTGATGGCATTGTCAAGCAGGTTGATCACCACCTGCTCAATCGGATCCCTGGCGGCCTTCACATATAAACTCTCTTCTTCAAAATCCGTCAGCACCTCAATGCCCTTGCCTTCAATCTGGGGCAGTTTGGTGATGATGACAAGCCGCACCAGTTCGCAAATGTCAAAATCATTCATGGTGAGGGGAGACTCCGGGCTTTCTGCCTGGGAGAGGCGGAAAAGCCCGGCGATGAGGGCGTTTAAACGCTTAGTTTCGCTTAGCACAATATCAAGATAGGGCTTGGCTTCCTCCTGGCTGATGGTGCCATCTGTCATGCCCTGGATGAAACCTTGAATATTGGTCATTGGGGAGCGCAGTTCATGGGAGAGGTTTGCAATAAAATCACGGCGGATGCGCTCGGTGTCCTGGATTTGCTTGGACATATGATTAAAGGATACCGCTAATTCGTTTAGTTCCCTGACGCCTGATTCTGATATCTGGGGTACTGGAAGGCCCCTGGCCATGGAGCCTGCGTGCTGGGCAATCTCCTGTAGCGGCCGCACCAGGCGTTTTGTGAAAAAATAGGCGATGACAGCAGCCACCACGGCGGCAAAAAGAGAGGCAAGGATAGAACTAAGCCAGATTCCTTCATAGGATTCACGCACGGTTTGCGCTGCGGTTTGAATATAGACAGCACCAAGCACCCGATCTCCCTGCTTCCAGGGAACGGCCACTGTGAACATGGTTCCCTGGGGGCCATCAGCCTGGCGTACCACTTCCTGCCCGCCCAGTACTTGAATCAAGGTATCCACAATCGTCTTCGCGTCAAAGGAGGTGGATAGTTCTGAGTTTTCATTCAACACAGAGGAAAAATAAGAGGTCATCTGCCCGCTGCGGTCAACCACCAGAGCATAAGCCCCATAATCCTGATAGACATCGCGCAGTTTGCGTTCCATCATTTCCCGGGTGGAGGTGGTGCCAATAGCCAATAAAGCATTGAGGCCCTGAGGCTGGGGGACAGCGGCCAGGTAGGCAATATCATAAGCCTGGGTTTTTAACGCGCGAACACGTCCGGCAATCTGCGCGTCTCTGGCGCTAATGCCAAAGACGCCCAGCATCAACAGCACACAAATAAGAATGACTGTGATGAAAAGCGCCATCAGCTTTCCAAAGATGCCCCGGCTCAAGCCTGTTTTACCTCGAACTTGTAGCCCACTGACCAAATGGTGCGGATTAACCATCCATATTTTTCGCTGCCGGGAAGTTTTTCCCGAAGGCGTTTCACATGCACATCCACCGTGCGGCTGTCACCGAAGTAGTCAAACCCCCATACTTTTTCCAGCAGCTGTTCTCTTGTGAACACATGGTTTTGATGTTTTGCGAGGAAAAAGAGCAGTTCCAGCTCTTTGGGCGGCATCTGCACCGGATTCCCATCATAAAGCACTTCGTAACTGGCCAGGTTGATAGAAAGGCCAGGAAACGACAGGCTGTCGCCCGCGTCTTCCTCCTCCGGCGCTCCGCGTCTTAGCACTGCCTTTACCCGGGCTAAAAGCTCTTTGGGCTCGAAGGGTTTGGTGATATAGTCATCCGCGCCCAGCTCTAAACCCAGGACTTTATCAATGGTTTCATCTTTGGCGCTGAGCATGATGATGGGCACTTTGCTCTGGAGCCTGATGGCTTTACAAACCTGCCACCCGTCCATGCCAGGCAGCATGATATCAAGCAGAATCAGGGCTGGTGATATCTTTTTCAGCTGCGCCAGCGCGTCATCTCCCCGGGCACTATGGACAACCTCATACCCGTCCTTTTCCAAGTATAACTTGATGAGCTTTGCGATGTTCAGGTCATCGTCCACCACCAGAATCAATTGTTTCATCTCATTCACCCCGCTTCATGATGCGTATCAGTAAATATTACTTTAAAGTTTTGACCGATTCCGGGCTAAACGCTGAATGATTTGTAAACTATTTCAACGTGACCACCGTCACCCCGTCTTCACCTTCTCCATATTTGCCTGCCCGGTGGCCAGCCAACAGAGGATGGCGCTTTAAGTGTTGGTTCAGCCCGCTGCGCAGGATGCCCGTTCCCTTGCCGTGAATGATTGACACTTCATGAAAGCCCGCCAGGACAGCGTTGTCCAAATAATT
>CAZSSU010000104.1:4908-6492 GCA_964609415.1 uncultured Christensenella sp.
CGTGAATGATTGACACTTCATGAAAGCCCGCCAGGACAGCGTTGTCCAAATAATTGTCAACCTCTGCAATGGCTTCATCAAGCGCCATGCCCCGGACATCGCATTCCATTTTCACACTGCGGCTGGCAGCGCCTGTCGCTGTATGGACCACAGTTTTCTTTTTCTCCCGCTGTTTGGGGGCAGGTAGCAGTTGATCAACAGACACCCGCATTTTAACAGCGCCCGCTTGGACCTGTACCTCGTTTTTGGCGTCAGGTAGAGATAGCAGGGTGGCCGGGGCATTGTTCATGCTCAGCGTCACCGGCATGCCCACGCTCAAATCATCCGGATTAAGGGCCTTGCTTGTTTCAAGTCCTGGAAAGGAATCATGCAATTCGTCTTCAGCGTCACGTAAACGCCGCCGGAGTTTGTTTATAGCGTTAGGGTCGTTTGCTTTCAGCGCTTTTAATTCGTCCAGCACCGCAGCGCTTTCCCGCTTGGCTTTCTCCAGGATTCGCTTGGCTTCATCACGTGCCTTTTGGCGGGCATTCTGACGCTCCAGGGCAATCTCCTCATACTTTTTTTCCGCTTCCCGGCGAAGTTGCTGAATCTGTTCCTGGGCTTCCTCAGCCAGGCGGCGTTCCTTCTCTGCTGCTTGCCGGTGAACCTCAGCATTGGCGATGATGTCCTCAAACTTTACCGCTTCATGGCTGAGGAGCGTCTGAGCTGATTGAATCAAACGATCTGGTAGGCCCAGCCGTTTTGATATTTCAAAGGCGTTGGATTTACCAGGCACGCCGATCAGCAGCCGATAGGTGGGGCTTAGGGTGCTCACATCAAATTCAACACTGGCATTTTGCACCCCCGCGGTGGACAGGGCATAGGCCTTGAGCTCGCTGTAATGCGTGGTGGCGATGGTGCGAATCTGATGGGCGCGCATTTGCTCCAGGATGGCTTGCGCCAGAGCGGCGCCTTCAGTGGGATCAGTTCCAGCGCCAAGCTCATCAAACAGCACCAAGTCCCGGCTGTCAGCCTCCAGGAGAATTGACACGATGTTGGTCATGTGGGATGAAAAGGTGGAGAGCGACTGCTCGATGCTCTGCTCATCGCCAATATCCGCAAATACCTGATCAAAAACGGCGACTTCAGTGCCCAGCTTGCCAGGAACATGAAGGCCGGATAAAGCCATGAGGCTGATTAATCCAACTGTCTTTAAGGTCACGGTTTTTCCGCCGGTGTTGGGGCCGGTAATGATCAGGGTGGTGAAATCATCGCCCAGGTAAAGGTCACAGGGCACCACCACATCCCGGGGGATCAGCGGATGCCGCACCTGCACAAAACGGATGAAGCCTTTGTCGTTTAGCTTTGGTTTAATCGCGCTTATCTCCCGAGCATAGGCAGCTTTTGCAAAGCGAAAATCTATTTCCGTCAGAATGTCGAGGTTTTCATGCAAATCGTCGGCATGCTCCGCCACCTGGGCAGACAGCTGTGCCAGGATGCGCTCAATTTCGATGCGCTCCTTGATTTCCCATTCCTTTAACTCATTACCCGCTTCCACAACTGCCATGGGCTCGATATACAGCGTGGCACCGGAGGAGGATTGGT
>CAZSSU010000105.1:0-3140 GCA_964609415.1 uncultured Christensenella sp.
TGCCCCTGATGGCTGAGTTGCGCCAGAAAGAAGCGGTTTGCCTGGATGCCATCAAGTTGAACCCCCAGCTCCCGGGCAAACAGGCCAAAGCGGCTGGAAAACAGCTGCTCCCGCTGGATGCTACCCTGGGCCAGCTGGCGCCACAGGGCGCTGTTGATGCGGCGGTACTGGTCCATGGCGTCCAGGGGCAGGCCAAACTGGTGGAAGGTGGCCGCCAGGGCCACCGCTTCCCCGGCCTCAAAATCCAGCAGGGTGCCGTCCGCGTCGATGAGGTAAAGGGCATAGGGGGGAATGGCCGGCATCTCACACCTGCCTTTCTGCCGCGGCGCGGGCCAGGGCCACCAGCTCCCTTTCCGCCTGGACATCGCTGGGGTAGGGGTAGGATTGGGCGACCTTCTCAAAGCTGGATAGCCACTGGGCGGCCTTTGCCTCCTCCTTTTCATGGAGCAGGGCATAGGCATACTGGCTGCGCAGGACGGAAATGAATTTGCCCATTGCTTTCATATACTTCTGCTGATTTTTATCCATCAGCCCTTCAACACGCTCGGGGCGGTTTTGCCCAATCAGCTCAATAAATAAGCGGTCACTCACCAAAAGCCCCCGGTGCAGCCCCGAAATGGCGCTGGGAATAGACAGCAGATGGGCCATCAGCTCATCGGCCTCATCAAACTTGTGCTCATCCATCAGGCGGTTGGTGGAAATCACCCCCAGGGCGGCCACGATGCTGTTGCCCATGGCCGCGTCATCAGGCACTTTGAACCATTCCGCAGGCATATCCTTCAGCCGCTCGCCCTGGGCCAGCCGGGCGTTCATGGTGAGCTGCAGCCAGAAGGCGCGCAAGGCATCCGGATGCTTGCCCAGGGACAGGGCGTTCATGCCGTCGTTGTCCACCATGTTCAGGCGCATAGGAATCCCATTGGTGATGGCAGTGATGAAGCCAATAAGCGCCGCCACCAGGAACACAGCGGAGAGGACAGGCAGCCTACGCAGCAGCATACAAAGCCCCAGGAACAAAAGCCCCGCCAGCACATTCAGGATGACGCCGCCCAGGTTGTACAGCACATAGGGGAAGCGGCCATCCACCATGGGCGGTGGCATCATCAGGCACTGCCCGCCGGTGCCCGCCAGGGAAAATCGGCGCAGGCGCAGGCGGCCATTTTCCTTGATCCACATGAGGCTGCCGATGCGGAAGGAGGAGAAGCGGTAGCCGCTCATCAGGCCAAACAACAGGTGCCCCGCTTCGTGGATGATGGTGTGGATGAACAGGGCCGCGATAAACCCCGCCAGCAGCGCCAGATAGGGGAGGATGCCGCCCTCAAGGGGCCAGATGTCAAAATCCCTGTTTTCGCTGTACCAGGCCAGCAAGAACCCTATGGCGGCGCCAAGCAGGGGATAGAGAAGGAAGGACAAGGCCTTCCCCCAGCTGAATTTCTTTTTCCCGGTTTTCTTTGTCATGCATGATCCTTTCAGGGGCTTTTGCCCGCAATGCCTGCTATCATACCGCCTGAAAAAGGGATACGCAAGCGCGCCGCCCCGGCATCGTGGATGGCACGCGCTATGGATGGATGAGCATCCTGTTACATGAACATGGCCACATACTCTTGCTCCACATCACAGGAAGCATCCATCTCAGCCACTGTTTCACCGGCCTTGATAAACACCACTTTGTTGGCTGTATTTTTTACAAAATCCAACACATGGCTGGACAACAGGGTGATTTTCTTATGCTTGGCACGCTCTAACAAAATTCCCTTGAGTTTGATTAAAGACTCTGTGTCCAGGCCATTGGTTGGCTCATCAAGGATGAGCAACGGCGGTTCGCCAAGCAGGGCAGCAAGCAAAGAAAACCTTTTGCGCTGACCCTGGGATAGCGTTTTCATCCTTTTTGTGGCAAAAGCCGAAACACCAAATGCCGCCATATGTTCATCAATGGAATCTAAAGATGGTAATCCCTTCAGACCAGCGATGAACCGAAGAAACTCAATGCCAGTGAGCGCATCAATCAGATAAGGCGTTTCAGGCATGAACCCGATGTCCGCTTTGCACAGCGCCAGAGGCGTCCCATTCAGCGTGCATTGTCCGCTGTCTGCTTTGTGAACATCACACAACACATGAAGCAGCGTAGTCTTGCCCGAACCGTTTGGCCCGACCAAGGCGAGGACATCGCCAGGCCATGCGGTGAAATTTGCTTGTTTCAGCCCTGCTTTGGCGTCATACATTTTAACCAGGTTTTTAACCATCAACATGCTTGCTTAATCCTCACAATATGCATTCATTGCTTTTCTATATCCTGATACAAGAAGAAGCAGAGGAAGTACCGGAAACAGCACGGAAATTAACACGCGTGTTGTGAGCTGCGCCTGTATGCTATGCTCATTCTCCAGATGCGACAGGATAACTGCACACTGCATCCCACACCACATAAAAACAACTGCGAATACCGCCAGAGCGGAAAGCAGGAAACCCCACAGGCTGACATTTGAAAATGGCACTTGCATCAACAAGGCAAGCCATGAAGGCAGGGCCAGCACCAAGGAAACGCTCCAGATGCGCGCCCAGAAATATCGCTTCAAATCAACAGGCAGGGTTTTTATGAGGGACTTCATCGTTGCCTCGTCGATTAAGAACTTTTCTGTCAGCGTTGATGTGATCAGTGCCGCGACAAGGATGAAAATGATGCTTGCAGACGAATCAACATGATGGGATGCCAGATATGCGCCCATGATGAGCTGCATGGTGGCAAAAACAGCCACGATAGGCAGCCTCAGGCCTGTGAGAGCGTCCTTAAGCATCAGGTTGGTCATGAGGGTTCTGTAAACCCGGCCATGCTTTTTTAAGCGCCTTGCATGGCGGGACATAATGACAAATTCATAAGGCTGTTTCATAAAGTAGAGGATAACTAACCAGGCCACAGCAATGATAAAAACCCCTATCCTGGGAGATACAATCATCTGAACCAGCAAATCTGAGCCTTCTGTGATGAGTGATAACACGCCCTCTTTAGGAAGCCTGAAAACCAAAACCGAAATATAGAGCAAGACGGCACCCAAAGTGATTGATAATCCATACTTAAACAGCCGTGATTTTCTAGCAGTTTTCCTGAGGGTGCTAAGCGCATGAAAAAGGGATGTAGATAAAGC
>CAZSSU010000105.1:3150-6297 GCA_964609415.1 uncultured Christensenella sp.
CAATGACCACGACATTGATATATGGAATCAAGATGAGGCTGTGGGATGCGCTATTCAACCAGAGAATAACCATGAGCGATAAGGCATTGGAGAAGGGCAGCAGCCGGATCACAATGGCCAAAAACCGTACAGACCCCGGAATGGGTAAACTGCGGAAATACTTGTATTCTTCTGAGGCAACATAACGGCTTTCAATCGAATAACACAGAGCGATGCTTAAAATGACTAAGGCAGAAATCCGAATAGCCATGGAAGCACTTAATTGAAGCAAGGGCTGGGGCTGCTGCGCATGATAAACAACAGCAACGATGAGGGTTGCGGCAACGCTGGCCCAAAAAACCATGAAGCGATGCTTCACACGAAATACTGTGTGATTTATATAATGGATGAACTTGTTTTTGTTTGACACCCTGTCTGTGCCCATCATGGTGCCGCCTGTTCAAGTGGCATAATATCATTCCCCATTTTTGCGTCCATAGGAGCAGTATACCAAAACATGATTGCAATAGCCAAAATTCTTTGCTTTACCCCCCTGGTTTATACATCCGCCAGGAATTATACAAATGAAATGCAACACGCTGTCCATGCATACTGGTTTATTGCGCGGATATCAGGTATTCTGGTAGCGTCTCATCTTTATCAAAAGGAGGATTCTGGAACTATGGATGTGCTCAAACTCATCGGCGTCCTGATCGTGGTGGTGGGCTTCGCGATGAAGCTGGACACCATCGCCACGGTGGTGGTGGCCGGCCTTGCCACTGGCCTGGTGGCAGGGATGACTCCCCTGGAAATCCTGACCACCCTGGGCAACTCCTTCCTCACCAACCGCACGGCCACGCTGTTTGTGCTGACGCTGCCGGTCATCGGCATCCTGGAGCGCTACGGGCTTAAAGACAAGGCGGTGGACTTTATCCGGGGCATCAAGCATGCCACCACCGGCAAAATCCTGTCCCTGTACCTGGTGATTCGCTCCTTTGCCGCCGCCTTCTCCCTGCGCATCGGCGGGCATCCCCAGTTTGTGCGCCCCCTGATTAACCCCATGGCCCAGGCCGCTTCCCAGGCCAAGTATGGCCCGCTTCCCACCAAAGCCGAGGACCAGATCAAGGGCATGTCAGCTGCCAACGAGAACTTCGGCAACTTCTTTGCCCAGAACTGCTTCATGGGCGCTTCGGGCACGCTGCTGATTGTGTCCACACTCAACGAGCAGGGCCTGACGGATGTCAACGCGCTGAACATCTCCGGCGCCAGCTGGTATATCTTTGGCGCGGCGGTGATTCTGGGCATCCTGTACAACTACCTGCTGGACCGCAGGCAAGAGCGCGTGCTCAAGGGAGGCAAGTGAGATGGACAGCATTCTGAACATCAATGAAATCGCCAGCTGGGGCCTGTCAAAGACCGTGGCGGAGTTTTTCTACATCATCATCGGCATCATCTTCATCCTGGTGGGGGTGAAAGCCCTCAGGGACAAGAACCATTCTTCCCGCATCATGACAGCCGCGTTCTGGTTTGTCCTGGCCTTCACCTTTATCCTGGGCCCTTACCTGCCCAAGTTCATCACCGGCATCGCCGTGGTGCTTATCGCGCTTTTGACCGGCGCCCGCCAGGTGAAGCCCAGCCAGAGCGATGTGCCCAGCGCTGAGGAAACCCGCAAAAACGCCGACAAGCTGGGCTACAAGGTCTTCCTGCCGGCGCTGGTGCTGGCGCTGGCCGCGGTGCTGATTGCCACCTTCTGGAAGGACCTGGGCGCTAACAACGCCATCGGCGCTTCCGCCCTGGTGGCGCTGCTGGTCACCTTCCTGGTGACCCGGGTGAACCCCAAATATGTGCCCAAGGACGGCGCACGCCTGATGGATAACGTGGGCACCGTGGGCATTCTGCCCCAGCTGCTGGCAGCGCTGGGCGCCCTCTTTACCGCCGCTGGTGTGGGCACCGTCATCGCCAATGGGGTGCAGGCCATCATCCCCGAGGGCAGCAAGTTTATCGCTGTGGCGGTGTACTGCATCTCCATGGCGCTGTTTACCATCATCATGGGCAACGGCTTTGCGGCCTTCTCGGTCATCACGGTGGGCATTGGCATTCCCTTCCTGATTGCTCAGGGGGCCAACCCCATCATCGTGGGTGCCTTGGGCCTGACCGCCGGCTACTGCGGCACCCTCATGACCCCCATGGCGGCCAACTTCAACATCATGCCGGCTGCCCTGCTTGAAACCAACGACAAATATGTCATCATCAAATCCCAGGCGCCCTTTGCCCTGGTGATGCTGGCGGTGCACATCGTGCTGATGTACCTGCTGGCCTTCTGATTGGAGGGAAACAATGAAACTGCTGCTCACAGCCTTTGACCCCTTTGGGGGCGAAGCGGTGAACCCCGCCCAGGAGGCGGTAAAACGGGTGCCTGACCAGGTGGGCGACACCCACATTGTGAAGCTGGAGGTGCCCACGGTGTTTGGCGAAGCCATCAGCGTCCTTAAGGCAGGGCTTGAAAAGCACCAGCCTGACGCAGTCTTGTGCATCGGCCAGGCGGGCGGCCGCTTTGATCTGACGCCTGAGCGGGTGGCCATCAACCTGGACGACGCCCGCATCCCGGACAACAAGGGCAACCAGCCCATCGACCAGCCCATTGAGCCGGAAGGGGCCCCGGCCTACTTCACCACCCTGCCCATCAAGGCCATGGTGGAAGCCATGCGGGATGCCGGGCTGCCTGCTGCTGTCAGCAACACAGCCGGCACCTTTGTGTGCAACCACCTGATGTATGGCCTGCTCCACGCGCTTAACACCCAATACCCTGGGGTGCGGGGCGGCTTTATGCATGTGCCCTTTATCCCCGAGCAAACCGCCCGCCGAGCGGTGCCCGCCCCCAGCCTCAGCACATCAGACATCGCCCGGGGCATCGAGGCGGCCATCCTGGCCATCCAGAACAACCAGGACGACATCAGCGCCGTTGGCGGCAAGGAACACTAAAGCCCTCAAAAAACTGCGGTTTTTTGAGGGATGAGGAACAATGTACTTTTTCGACAGAAAAACGGGACCGCGGCTGCGGTCCCGTTTGATGTATCCATATGAATGGTTTAGTCCATCAGCGCCTTGAGGGCTTCCACCCGCGCCAGATAGCCCTCATCGGTGAAGCTGAAGGGCTTGACGGCGGAG
>CAZSSU010000106.1:0-6176 GCA_964609415.1 uncultured Christensenella sp.
TTCCTCTAGGGCTTCCATGTCGCAAATGAAGCCGATGTAGCCGGAGTAGATGCCAAACCAGTAGGGCTCGCCGATGCCGTAGTTCTCGGACTTGTAGGGGGCATGCTTGATGTCCTCATAGGCATAGAGCAGGCCTTCGTTGGCGGCGGCGATGTAGGGATCCCAGGTGCCGCCAAACCACACGTCCGCCTGGGGGTTCTCCCGCTCTTCCAGGATGCGGGTGTAGGCGTCGTTGCCGGAAATGCGGATGTAACGGGTCTTGATGCCGGTCTTCTCTTCAAAGGCCTTGACCACGGCGGCGCCATGCTCTTCGTCAGAGCCCACATACACCATCAGCTCGCCGCCTTCAAACTGGCGCCAGTTGACGTCTTCCGCAAGCGCGCCGGTGTAACCCAGGGCAAGCACCACGGCCAAAATGAGAACCAAAATCTTTTTCATGTCCCGATCTCCTTATGATGGATTTGTCGGTGAAAACATAACACTAAAACCACATTTCTGTCAAGCCGCACGGCACCTCCCACGCTTTACATTCCCTTTACAAGGCATTATTCCCCCTGTATAATCACAATTGATAACTTGCATTTATTCTGTATGATTCTCAAAGAATGGAGCGCGCCTGTGGGCATAGACCTTGCCGGTTTCCTCTCCCTGCTGTCTGGCAACGCCCTGCTGGCTGTCACCTGTGTGCTGACGCTGGGGGTGATTCTGGTGAACGGCTGGACAGACGCGCCCAACGCCATCGCCACCTGCGTATCCACCCGCAGCATCGGCCCCCGGGCCGCTATTTTAATGGCTGCGGTGATGAATTTCTTTGGCGTATTGATTATGAGTGTGCTAAGCCCCAAGGTGGCCATGACCATCTACCACATGGTGGATTTTGGCGGCAACACCCACGATGCCTCGGTGGCGCTGTGCGCGGCGCTGTTTGCCATTGTGGTGTGGGCCACGGCGGCCTGGTATTTTGGCATCCCCACCAGCGAAAGCCATGCGCTCATCGCCGGGCTTTCAGGCGCTGCCATCGCCCTCCACGGGGGGCTTTCCGGCATCAACCCCCAGGAGTGGGTGAAGGTGCTCTACGGGCTGGCGCTGTCAACGGTGCTGGGCTTTGCGTCTGGCTTTCTGGCCGTCCGGGCCACAGAAGGCGCCTTCCGCCGCTGTGACCGGCGCAAGTCCGCCCGGTTTTTCAGGGGCGCTCAGGTGTTTGGCGGGGCTTCCATGGCCTTTATGCATGGCGCCCAGGACGGGCAGAAGTTTATCAGCGTGTTTTTGCTGGGGCTTTTCCTCTCCTCCGGCCAGGATACCTCAGGCGGCTTTGTGATCCCCATCTGGCTGATGGTGCTCTGCTCCGTGGTGATGGGGCTGGGCACCTCCATTGGCGGCTACCGCATCATCAAATCCGTGGGCATGGACATGGTGGCCCTCAAGCCCTACCAGGGCTTTGCCGCTGACACGGCGGCGGCGGGCTGCCTGCTCCTGTCCTCTGTGACCGGCATCCCGGTCAGCACCACCCACACCAAAACCACCGCCATCATGGGGGTGGGCGCCTCCAAAAGGCTCAGCGCTGTCAACTGGGCGCTGGTGCGGGACATGGTGCTCACCTGGGTGCTCACCTTCCCTGGCTGCGGCCTGCTGGGATACCTCACCGCCAAGCTGTTTATGGCCATTTTCTAAAGGAGACGCCCATGAAACGAAAAGTGCCCTTTGATTATTTCCAAAGCTTTGTGGACTATGGCGACATCGCGCTTGAGGCCGCCCGGTTTTTGAAGGACAGCCTGGATGATTTCAGCCCATCCACCTTCCCTCAACGCCAGAATGAGATGCACGCCCTGGAGCATCAGGCCGACCAGATCAGCCACCGCACCATCGACCGGCTGGCCAGGGAGTTTCTGCCGCCCATTGAGCCGGAGGATATCGCCGCCATCTGCCGGGAATTTGACGATGTGGTGGACGCGCTGGATGACATCATGCGGCTGATTGGCATGTATGGCATCACCAAGCTGCGCCCGGAGGTGGCCCAGATGTGCGAGCTGGCCGTGGCATGCGCCCAGGCCCTGGGGGAGCTGGCCCAGGAGTTCCGTCACTTCAAAAAATCAGGCCACATCCATGACAAATTGGTGCGCATCAACTCCCTGGAGTCCCAGGGGGACAGCCTGCACTATGACGCCGTCAAGCGCTTGTTTGCTGAAAAGGGCGACGCGCTGGACACCATGGTGTGGAAAGAGATTTTCGACGACTTTGAGGGCTATTTTGACCACTGCGAGGACGTGGGCGATACCATTAAAAACGTGGTGCTGAAAAACAGCTGATGATGTCTATATAATTGTTTGGGGGGAGGCATATCGCCTCCCCCCTCATTTATGCTTGGCTTGGTCTTATCCGTTGACCGCCGGCTCCATGGGCAGCTGCTGGCCGTCCTCCTCCAGGAAGGCCACCTCAAGGGTGATGAAGTGCTCGTTGAGCACCGGGTCATCGCTCATGAAGTCAATCAGCCAGGCCATTTTCTCGTTGTCCAGGTCTTCAGGAAAGTTCGCGTTGCTAAATGAGCGCAATTGCCCAATGGGCATCAGGGCGGGCTGCACCTGGAAACTCTCCAGAATCTCCCGGGTCAGGCCCCGTTCCCTGGCCCAGTCGGTGTCCAGGGCCGCGATGATGGCCTTTTCCAGGATGTCATCCGGCAGCTCCGGCGGCTTATCCTCCTCCAGGGGAACATACAGGCCATCCCGCTCCTCAATGTCGTGATAGGCTGCCTTGCCGCTGGGGCTTTCCACCTCCACCCGGTAGGCTTTGTAGGCGTCCTCAGGCTTCTCCTGGGGGGATTTGAAGGTGACCAGCCAGGATTTGCCGTGTGCCATTTCCCAAAAATCGTATTCCTTGTCCCACTGGCTCAACTCCTCCTCCCGCAGGTCATAGGCGGCTGTCAGGGCGGCAATGGCCTTCAGGGTGGCCTCCTCCCGGGGCAAATCGTCCTTCCCCGGCAGGGTGTTGATGACGCGGTTGTCGCCTGTCATCCAGCCTTCCTTCAGATAGGGCGCGTCAAGGGCCGCCTTTTGCTCAATCGCCCAGGTATGGTAGGGGCCATGCGCCTTTAGCATCCGGGCTCTGTCGCCCAGGTAGGCATGGTAGCTGTCAGGCTGTGTTTCCCCCAGCGCGGCGCACACAAGCGTCAGGCAAAGAAGCCATATCAGTCCTCCGCTCAGTCTTTTCATCCTGTCCTCCTCTTATCCGTTGCCTTCAGGGTTTGCGATATCAATCACATCCCCGGTCAGGGAATTGACGCGCACCACCCAGTCCCCGGCCATGCCCGGCGCCACAGCGTCCGGCACCCGGAAGGAAACTTCCCAGTACTCCCGTTCCGTTTCCTCTACAAAGTCAGACATGTATCCCACCCTCATCTGCCAGCTGTCAAGCTGGCTGGCTGAGGCTGATTCCTGGTTGGCCAGCGCGTCCCGGGCAATTTTGATGGCCTGGTCCATGGTGATCACGGCGTTTTTGCCCACAATGGGGCCTGGCAGCTGCTTTAGCTCCAGCACATTCCCTTTGCTATCCAGGCGCACAGCACAATTGGGCACCCCGATGAGCCAAAAGGTGAAGCCCCATTCCCGTTTGTCGGGGCTGTTCTCATGATGGGCAAAGCTGGTGCTGTGGCGCATCAGCGCCTTTTCGTCAAAGCCATATTCTGCCATGGCGGCTTTCAGGGCCGTTTGGTAGGCCTCCTCCTGGCCCATCTCTCCAGAGGCCGGCAGCACCTGAATCATGTGACCACCATCTGGCGCGTACAGCCAGGTGAAGCCGTATTCCAGGGCGATTTTACTGCCCTGGGCCCTCGCCTCCAGGGGCCAGGTGCCCACATCGCCATACTGGTTGTACAAGGTGTGCAGTTTCTTTTCATACTCCGCCTTCCTGGGCATCCAGCCGGGCTGCACGCTGTCAAAGGGATCATCAGGCTGGAAGGCAGCCAGCGCCGCCTGGGTCTTTTCGTCAATATCAAGGGCATCCAGGGGCACATAGCCCGTGGCATCCCCCGCCTGAACATAGTAGTAGCGGAGGCTCTGCCCCAGCAGGGTGAGCTCCTGCCCGCTTGTCAGGCTGCGCCAGGCGGCATCGCTCAGCCCCGTGTTTTTCAAGAGGGGCGTCCCCTCCTTCTGAACGCTGGCCTTCAGGCTGGGGGCCTCCGGCTTTTCATCCACCAGACGCTCAAGGAGCACATAGCCGGACACCTCAGGGGTGTTATCGGTGCTGCCCAGGATCACATCCGCCCATTCCTCCTGGGTGTTGCCGCCCACGGCGGGGGTGACCCGGGCGATGGTCACTGGCGCACCCGGAAACAAAATCATGGCGGGATAGTCGTTGGCGTAGGGATAGTTGTTCAAATAGGCAGCGTTTTTGGCCCAGGCTTGCTGGTTTTTGTTCCGGGGAATTTCAGCCCTGTAGACTGGCCCCTCCCAGAGAGGCTGACCCCCCTGGCCAATATAAACTGCGGCCTTGTCCTCAGGCAGAACATGCACTTCCAGCTGTTCCTGGCTGTTGCCGGCGGTCGCGTCCAGCGTCACCACCCACATACTGCTCCAGATGCCGGCCCATTCCTTCCAGGCTATTTCGGTCTTGATGTTGGAAAAGCCCTGAATGCCAGCGTCATACACCACATAGCTCATCACCGCATCCTTGGCCGCCGTGATGGCTTCCTCTTCCGTCATCATCCGGATGATCTCCTGGGTGTTGATTGTGGAGGCAGGAGGCGCGTCTGATTGGGGGGCGGGGGACGCCTCAGAGGCGGAAGTAAATACCAGGGGCATCAGCAGGGCCAGCACCAGCGTTAAAGCCAGGGCGGGGGCCCAGTGTTTCTTTTTTAAATTAGCGATCATGGTAATCCTTTCTGTCATCTGGCGTTTGCCGTTTGACATGGCGGTGTCGGCGCCCAGCAGCCTCACCTTGTGCGGGGGCTGCATGAGGGCGATCAGGCTCATCCCATAGGCCTCCCGTTTGTCTTGATCCATGGGCAGGGTCACCGCCTCGTCGCAGGCAGCCTCGCTGTCCTCCTGGCTGAGGCTGGCCATCAGCCACACCAGGGGGTTCCACCACCAGGCGCACAGCAGCAGGCTTCGAAACGCCGCCCAGAGGTGATCCTTCCTGCGCCAGTGGCACAGCTCGTGGCTGATCACCATATGCAGCAGGGTGTCCGTTTGCAGGGCGGCGGGGCTGAGCATTATCCGGGGGCGGAAAAGCCCGGCCAGGCAGGGGGACGCCAGCCCCGGCACCACATAAAGCGGCAGGGGCGAGTCCGGCATATAGAAAGGCTTGATGCCTTTGATGGGCCTCTTCAGGCGAAGGTTTGACATAATCACATAGCCAAGCATCACCACAGCGCCTGCCAGCCAGGCCCACATCAGCATTTGGGGCAGCCAGGCTGACCAGTGGAGGCCAGCCGCCGATGGCACAGCGGGCAGGGAACTTGCTTGGGGGGCTACCACAGGCACTTGAACGCTTGGCAGGGCTAAAACAGGGCTTGTTGGCAGGAAAGGGACGGGGCCAAGCGGCGCAAGCGCCACGGGCTTTGCCGGGGCCGGGGTCAGCCAGGCCCAGAGGCTAAGGGGGCTGTTGATCCTGAAGGGAAGCGCCAGGCGCAGGGCCGGTATCAGCCACAGGGCATGGCGCGCCCTGGCGCTTAATGCGCGCTTCAGCCAGGGGCGCATCAGGCAGAGCAGCAGGATAAAGATCCCGCTTTGCATCAGAATATCCTGAATGCTCGCCACTTTATTATCCTCCCTTTTTTAGGATATCAATCAGGGCCTGGGTTTCCTCGGGGCTGAGGGAGCCCGCGGAAACCGCGTTTGACACCATCTGCATGAGGTTGCCGCCATACACTTTTTTAAGCACCTCCTGAGCCTGATGCTGCTGGGCGGCGTCCCGGGCGATGGCGGCCCGGTAGCGGGGCGGGCGGCGGCTGGCATCGATGATGACAGCGCCTTTGGCCTCCAGGCGTTTAAGAAATGAAATCACCGCGTGCTTGCTCCACCCGGCTTCCGCCACTTCGGCCAGGATCTGGCCGAGGCTGGGCTCCTCCAGCGTCCAGAGCGCCCGCATCACACGCCACTCAACATCCGTAAGCGATATAGGCTCTTTGTTCATCCTGCTGAACCTCCTTCGTGTCCGTCCGACTGGTAACAATTTTGTTACCA
>CAZSSU010000107.1:0-6122 GCA_964609415.1 uncultured Christensenella sp.
ACTTCGACCCCATCTCCGGCTTCCCCTCCTATAAGGAAGGCCTCTGCCAGGTGACCAAAGTCTAAGCCTCAAACCTCATTTATCACATCAAGGCGCGCCGCTCCATCCGGGCAGCGCGCCTTGACATATTTGTATAATTTCTGTTTGAATTTTGTATATTTTTGTGCGCCATCCGTTCACACATTTGTGCTAAAATACTTGAAGTGATGAATATATACAATCGCTAAACCAATAAAGAATTGGAGGAGAATCATTTGGCTAGGTATGGAATGGTCCTGAACCTGGACCGCTGCATCGGCTGCCACACCTGTGTTGTGGCCTGCAAAATGCTCTATGGCACCCGCCCTGGCGTCAGCTACAACGGGGTGGTCCCTGTGGAATGGGGCGAGTACCCCAATGGCCGCCAGCGCTTTCAGCTGCCCATGTGCATGCACTGTGAGAACGCCCCCTGCGTGGCCGTATGCCCGGTTCAGGCCACCTACACCTCGGAAGAGGGCGCGATCCTGATGGACTATGACAAGTGCATCGGCTGCGGCCTGTGTGTCACCGCCTGCCCCTACGACGCCCGCACCCTGGTCAAGGACGAAGTCACCGCATATGAAGGCGTGGTGCTTCCGAATGAAGAAGAAGCCAGCGATCGTCTCAATGTGGTGGAAAAATGCACCTTCTGCTACGGCCGGGTGCAGGATGGCGAAAAGCCCATGTGCACTGTGCACTGCCCGGGCCATAGCCGCATCTTTGGCGATGTGGATGATCCGGAGAGCGAAATCTCCAAGTACATCGCAGAACGAAAAGCCGTCCATGTGGAAGGCACCAGCATCTGGTATGTAGCCCCGGCCGATATGCCGGCGGAATTCCTGCCCATGTCCCCCGCGGACGCGGCCAAAGCGAAATCAGAAGGATAAGGAGGCGAGCGCAATGCCCAGGATTTCAAGAAGAACGTTCCTTAAGCTGGCAACGGCCACCGGCGCCAGCGCAACCATGCTAAACGCCAACATTCTCTTCCAGAATGCCGACCCGGCGCTTGCCGAAAGCACCTCCCCCGAAGTGGTCAAATACACCCACTGCGTGCAGTGCAACCACGGCCCCCGCTGCGGCATGAAGGTCGTCCTGAAAGACGACAAAATCTACCGCATCGAAAAGCGCGAAAACCATAACAACAACAACCTCTGCGCCAAGGGCCTGGCTTCCCTTCAGGATCTGTACCATCCGGACCGGATCCTCTACCCCATGAAGCGCACCAACCCCAAGGGCGAGCCCAGCCAGTGGGAACGCATCACCTGGGATGAGGCGCTGACTACCATCGCCGAAAAGCTCAACGGCATCAAGGAAAAATACGGCGCCGAGAAGGTCTTCTTCCTCACCGGCGACCCCAAGGAGCCCCGCAGCGCCCTGCAGCGCCTGGCCTTCACCTTTGGTTCCCCCCACATGGGTACCGAGTCCTCCACCTGCTACAAGGCAACAGAGGTAGCCACCAAGCTCAATTATGGCCCGGAATGGCACACTGCCTCCGGCATCGCCATGGGCGCTGGCCCCACACCCGGCAAAACCAAGGTATGCATCATCTGGGGCAATAACTCCTCATGGTCAGCGCCATTCAGCTATCATGGCATGAAAACCGTGAAAGAAGGCGGCACTTGCAAGTACATCCTGGTGGATCCACGCGTCACGCCCAATGTTCACGCCTTTGCTGATGTCCATATCCAGCTGCGCCCCGGCACCGACGGCGCCCTGGCCCTCTGCTTTGCCAATGCCATCATCCAGAATGATGCCTATGACAAGGAATTCGTTGAAAATTGGACACACGGCTTTGAAGAGTACAAGGAATATGTCAAGCAGTTCACCGTTGAAAAAACCGCTGAAATCTGCGATGTGCCTGTAGAGCGTCTCCAGCAAGCCATTGACATTATCCTGACTGAAGGCTCCCCTCTGGTTTGCAAAGGCTCTGCCGCCTTCCCCCATCACATCAACGGCACGCAGACCTACCGCGCCATCCAGCTGTTGATCCCGCTGACCGGTTCCCTGGATGTGCCCGGCGGCGTCACCATCCCCAATGAACCACTCAACCTGGACGAGTGGTGGAACACCTTTGAATTTGCCCGTTCAAAAGAACTGCTGCCCGCGCTGGATCATCTGCGTGTTGATAGGGAGTATTTCCCGATTTGGGCAGATTTTGATCAGCAGGGCTCCGTGCAGCTCAACAAGATGCCCGAATACGTGAAATCCGGCAAAATCAAAGCCGCCGTCATGCTGGGCACCAACTGCATGATGTGGCCCCAGCCCAAGGAATACCAGGAAGCCTATAAGAACATGGAATTCTGCGTGGCGGCTGACTTCTACGATCACCCCTGGACCCACGACTATGTGGACATGTTGCTGCCTGCCGCTGTGTCATGGGAGCGTTCCTGCCCTGTGTCCATCTATGGCCGCAAAATGTTCCTGAGGGAGCCTGTGGTGAAGCCCGCCGGCGAAGCCAGGCCTGACTACCGCATCTGCTGCGACATCGGCACCGCCCTGGGCTATGGCGATGTGTTCTTTGGCGGCGGTGAGGAATCAGAAAAGAACTGCGTCAAGGAATTCCTGCGCACCCTGGATGTGGATACACCCATCACCTATGAAGAGCTGCAAGCCGCGGTGGATGGCCTGGTCATCCCCATGAGGGGCGAGCCCAAGACCAAAAAATGGGAGCTGGGCCTGCTGCGCGAGGATGGCAAACCCGGCTTCACCAGCCCCACCGGAAAAGTGGAATTCACAAGCGAAGTGTTGCGCAAGCATGGCTATAACCCCTTGCCCGAATACACGGAGCCCAAGGAAGGCCCTGTATCCACCCCCGATTTGTACAAGGAATATCCCCTGATCCTGAACACCGGCAACCGCTTGCCCTACTTCACCCACTCTAAGCAGCGCAACATCCCATGGTTGCTGCAAATTCAGTCCGAACCGGTGGTACGTCTGTACAAATCAGACGCTGAAGCCCGCGGCATCAACACAGGCGACGAGGTGATTATCAAATCCCCCTATGGCGAAATCAAAGCCAAGGCCGAGGTGACTGTCATCCTCAAGCCCGGCACCATGGACATGATGCATGGCTGGTCAAAAGCAGACGTTAACAAACTGCACCCCCGCGATTTCGACCCCATCTCCGGCTTCCCCACCTATAAGGAAGGGCTCTGCGAGATTACAAAAGCTTAAGATACGCCTTATATTTAAGGAGGGCGCCCCCCGCGGGGCGCCCTCCTGTGATTTTACTTATCTACAATCAAACCTCTGGCACGAGAATGCCCAGCGCTCCGTCTTTGCGCAGATACAGCACATGGGTCTGGTCAGTATCCGTGTCAATGTAGACGAAGAAGCTGTGGCCCAGCAGTTCCATTTGCAAGACGGCATCTTCCTGGCTCATGGGCCGGACGGTATAGGTCTTGGAGCGCACCACCTTGCGGGCTTCCTGGTCGTCCTCGCTCAGGGCCTCGATGAACTCGGGCACCACCTCCGTGGGGAACTCCTCCCTGAGGCGCTTGTCAAGGCGCGTGCGGTTCCTTAAAATCTGCCGTTCAATTTTCGCCAGGGCCTTGTCAATGGACATGAAGAGGTTGTCGTCGCTGGCGGCCTCAGCCCGGAGCAGCACACCATTCATGGGCACCGTGATTTCCACCACGCGCTGGTTCTTTTCTTTGCGCAAGCGCACAAACATCTCGGTGTCCTGGCGCAGGTACTTGCTCATGGTCTGGGTCTTTTTCAGCACACGGTTCTCGATGGCCGGGGTCACGTTCATGCCTTTGGCGCTGATTGTTGTCTTCATGGGAACGTCTCCTCTCTGTTATTCAGATACATCTCTATTGTAAGCGGTTTTCCTCAAACGGAAAAGCCCTATTGTGAATTATTATGGTTTATTCCTTGCTGCCTACATACACATCGTTAAACGCGTCTTCGCTGAGCACCTTTTTAGCATAAGGGCAGGTGGCCAGCAGCTTCAGCTCCTTTTCCCTGGCGTAGTCCGCCACCCGCTCCACCAGTTTTCGGGCAATGCCCTGCCCGCGCAGGGAGGGGTCCGTAAAGGTGTGGTTCACCACCAGGCGGCCATTCCCCCTTTCCTCAAAGGTGATTTCAGCCAGCGGCTGGGCTTTGTTTTCTCCCATATAAAAACGGTTTCCGTCCTGAATGAAGTCCATATGCACATCGCCTGCTTTCTTTATCATGTTACATAATATATACCCACTAATTCCGTCTTGCAATCCACCCGGTGCTTTGCTATGCTTCTCCTAACAAAGACAAATCGGAAGGAGTTTTCCCATGGATAAAAAAACCGTGTTTTCGCATGTTGACCATACGCTGCTCAAGGCCGTCTCCACCTGGAAAGAGGTGGACAAAATCTGCCGGGAGGGCGTGGATTATGGCATGGCCACCGTGTGCATCCCGCCCCGCTTTGTGAAAAAAGCCAAGGAAAAATACGGCGACAAGCTCAAGGTCTGCACCGTCATCGGCTTCCCTTTGGGCTACAACACCACCGCTGTCAAGGTGTATGAAACCCGCCAGGCCGTTTCCGAAGGCGCTGACGAGATTGACATGGTCATCAACCTGGGCGACATGAAGGATGGCAACTTCGCCGCCGTCACCGAGGAAATCAAGGCCATGAAGGAAGCCTGCGGCGGCAAACTGCTCAAGGTGATCGTTGAAACCTGCTACCTCACCGAAGAAGAGAAAATCGCCGCCTGCCGCTGCGTCACCGACGCCGGGGCCAATTTCATCAAAACCTCCACCGGCTTTGGCACCGGCGGCGCCACGCCTGAAGACATTGCGCTGTTTAAACAGCATATCGGCCCCCAGGTGAAGATCAAGGCCTCCGGCGGCATCCGCACCAAGGAAGCCATGGAAGGCTACCTGGCCCAGGGCGTGGAGCGCATCGGCGCCTCCGCCGCCATCTCCGCCTTTGAAGGGCAGTGACTTGCCAGTTAAGGAGGATCACATGATTCGTTTGCGCAGCGCCTTCTGATCGGTAGAAGGCAATCATCCACAGCCTTCTATCGAATGATGTCCACAATCATTTGATCAGGAGGAAAATACATGAAACGCTTTATACGTCCCCACGCGGGCCTGTTTGCCTGTGCGTTTCTTTTCGCTGTGGCCGCAGGCGGCCTGGCCGTCCTCGTTCAGTTCACCAAGGGCAGCCTGCTGGATACGGCCCTTAAGGGCAATGGCGGGCTGACGCTGAGGCTGGCTGCCCTGCTGCTGCTCATCATCTCAAGTGAAATCACCTGCTATTACCTGTCAGACCGCTTCCGCGGCCAATACTACACCCGCGCCAAGGCCGATCTGAGAGAAGCCTTCTTCCGCGCCCAGCTGCGTAAAACCCCGCCTCAGATGACAGGCGACAAGCAGGGCGATATCCTGGCCGCCTACACCGACCAGCTGGACACCGTGTGCAACAATTATCTCTTCAACCTGCCACTGCTCTTTGATGTGGTGCTCAAAATCATCCTGGTATCCGCAGCGCTCTTCTGGCTGGACGCGCGGGTGGCGCTCCTCACCCTGGCCCTGCTCACCACGCCCCTCTATGTGCCCAAACTCATCGAGGGCCGCCTGCAGCACGCCCAAAGCGAAACCACCGCCGCCTTCCAGGCCCACCTGGGCCAGGTAGCCGAGTGGCTAAGCGGCTTTGAACTCATTAAAAACTACGGCGCGGAAGCCCCCATCCTGGGCCGCTTCCTGGCATCCAATCAAAAGCTTCAGGAGAAGGACTTTGCCATGCGCAAGCTGTCCTACCTCTCCCGCAGCCTCTCCACCATCCTGTCCTACCTCTCCCACTTCATCATCCTGGCCTACTCCGCCTGGCTGGTGGTGGATGGCTCCTTTTCCGCGGGCGACTTTTTTATCGCCGTGGGCATGATCGATCAGCTCTCCTACCCCATCATCACCATTTCCATCTACCTCCAGGAGATCATCGCCGCTAGACCCGTGATTGATAAGCTCCTGACAGAAATAGACGCTGAGGTCGCTGCCCCCAGCGGGCAAACAGCCCTTGGGGAAGTGACCGGCATCGCCTTTGACCAGGTCAGCTTTGCCTTTGAAGCAGGCCGCCCGCTGCTTCATGATGTCAGCCTCCAGCTTAGCCCCCATGAAAAGTG
>CAZSSU010000108.1:0-928 GCA_964609415.1 uncultured Christensenella sp.
TTATCAGGCATCAGCCCTGTGCAGCGGGCGCAGATGCTGGGCCTTATGGACAATAACCTGACAACTTACGCCATTCGGGGGGATTTTGACGCTGCCCAGGCCGGGGTGAAGGCGGTGTTTGCGAATGAAAAGGCGCTGGGCTTCCCGGAGGGCCTGATGCTCTCCAGCGCCAACTCCATCAACATTGGCCGGCTGGTGCCCCAGGTGGTGTATTACTATAGCGCCTATCAGACCCTGGTGGACCGGGGGGCAATCACACCCGGGGAGACCCTCCACGTGGTGGTCCCCAGCGGCAACTTTGGCGACATTCTGGCCGCTTACCTGGCCAAGCACATGGGCCTGCCCCTGGGCAAATTGGTATGCGCCTCCAACCAGAACCGGGTGCTGACGGACTTCCTAACAACCGGACTGTATGACAGCAGGCGGCCGCTGCGCCTGACATCCTCCCCCTCCATGGACATCCTGGTGTCCAGCAATGTGGAGCGCCTCCTATCCCTGGTGACCCAGGGGGACGGCGAACAGGTGAGCCGGTGGATGGCAGAGCTAAAGGACAAGGGCCACTACCAGCTGCCGCAGCCGGTGCTGGCACGCATTCAGGCGGATTTCCTGGCGGTGAGCGTGCCGGAGGAAGACACCTTAAACGCCATCCGCCAGGGCTGGGAGGAGCACCATTACCTGCTGGACCCCCACGCCGCGGTGGCCTGGCAGGGCTATGAGCGGGTCAAAAACCAGCTGCCCCCGGGGAAGACGCTGGTGCTGGCCACGGCCTCCCCCTTCAAGTTCCCGGGCACGGTGCTAAAGGCGCTGGGCGCGGAGGGGGAAGCAGAGGGGCTTTGCGGCATGGCGGCGCTGGCCGAAAAAACGGGGTGGCCCATCCCGCCTGCGCTAAGCTGGCTGGGGAAGGTGCCGGCAGGCAGGGAACAGGTGA
>CAZSSU010000108.1:939-5971 GCA_964609415.1 uncultured Christensenella sp.
CCTTTGAAGTACAGGAAAAGGGGCTGCTGATCACCGGCTGCCCTCCCGCGTATGCCAACGAAAACAACCTGGTGTACCGCGCCTTTTGCCATGGGGCGAATGCCCTGGGAAAAGCGGTGCCCGGGCTTCATATCCACATGAATTCCAGCATCCCGCCGGCCAGGGGCCTGGGCAGCAGCGCTGCCTGTGTGGCAGCAGGGGTGATGGCGGCGGGTAAACTCCTTCATGGGCCGTTCACCCAGGAAGAGCTGCTAAGGCTATCCACCCAGCTGGAAGGCCACCCGGACAACGCCGCCGCAGCCATATACGGGGGCATCCGGGTGAGCGCCATGGCCCATGGCCAGGTGCTGAGCCTGCCGGTTCACCCTGACCCCGGGCTTAAGCTGTTGGCCCTGGTGCCGTCCTTCCCCCTGGAAACCGCCAAAGCCCGGCAGGTGCTGCCCGGCATGGTGAGTCGGGAGGACGCGGTGTTCAACCTGTCCCGGACAGCGCTGGTGATCAAGGCCATTGAAACCGGGGCTTTTGAGCTGCTGGCCGCCGCCTGTGAGGACCGGCTGCATCAGCCCTGGCGCTTCCCCCTGATTGAGGACGGGGAGACCCTGGCCGGGTTGGCCCGGGCGCAGGGCGCTGACGCCTGTGTGATCAGCGGCGCTGGCCCCAGCCTGATGTGCTTCACCCATGACCCGGGCTTCCCCGCCCGGATGGCAGAAACCCTGGCCCGCTTCCCCGCCTGGCAGGCGCTGGCGCTTCATGTGGCGGCGGGCATCACAGAAATGAGGACATGATGATTACCAAAGAAATCCTGATCGGCATCCTGATTCCCTTCCTGGGCACCACGCTGGGCGCGGCGCTTGTGATTTTCCTTAAGGGCGACATGAAGGACTGGTTCCGCAAGATGATGCTGGGCTTTGCATCCGGCGTCATGATGGCGGCCTCGGTGTGGTCCCTGCTTTTGCCCGCGATTGAAAAATCAGAAAACCTGGGGCTCACACCCTGGCTGCCCCCGGCGGTGGGCTTCCTGGCGGGCATGGGATTTCTGCTGCTGCTGGACACCTTTATCCCCCACCAGCACCAGGGCTCGGACACGCCAGAGGGCTTGCCCAGCCATGCGCGGAAAAACACCATGCTGATGCTGGCGGTGACGCTGCACAATATCCCCGAGGGCATGGCGGTGGGCGTGGTGTTCGCGGGGCTGGCCATTGGGGAGCCGGGCATCACCTGGGCAGGCGCCTTGGCGCTGTCCATCGGCATCGCCCTTCAAAACGTGCCGGAGGGGGCCATTATCTCCATGCCGCTGAAGGCCTCGGGCATGTCCAAGGGCAAGGCGCTGCTGTATGGCACGGCCTCTGGCATTGTGGAGCCCATTGCCGCTTTCATCACCATTTTCCTCACCAGCATCATGGTGCCGGTGCTGCCCTACCTGCTGGCCTTTGCCGCAGGCGCCATGATTTATGTGGTGGTGGAGGAATTGATCCCCGACCTGCAGGAGGGTGGTCACTCCAACATCGGCGTGATCGGCGTGGCGCTGGGCTTTGCGGTGATGATGATCCTGGACGTGGCGCTGGGCTAATGATCAACATACAGGGCTTGTCTTCTCGCTTTACCCTCCGCCCCATTGGGGAGGGGGATATCCCGGCTGTTGTCAGCCTCTGCGCTGGCAACCCCCAGTATTACCGGCATTGCCCGCCCCTGGTGACGGAGGAGAGCATCCGGCATGACCTGGCCGCCTTGCCGCCTGGCATGACGACGAAGGACAAGCATTACCTGGGCTTCTGGGAGGGTGAGAGGCTGATTGCCGTGATGGACCTGATCACCGGATTCCCCCATCAAGGCGCGGCGTTCATCGGGTTTTTCATGGTGGAGCAGACCCGCCAGGGCCAGGGCACAGGCAGCCGGATCATGGAAGAAGCGGTAGAATATTTAAGGCCGCGCTATGCGTCCCTCCACCTGGGATACGCCCAGGGCAATGAGCAGGCGGCGCATTTCTGGCAGAAGAACCATTTCACGCCAACTGGCGCTGTCAGCCAGACCCCTGACTACAAGATTATCTATATGGCGCGGAAGCTGTAAGGTTCCGGTACCTTTTCCGTTTTTTAAGGCCTGGGCTGCTTGCCCGGCCTCTTTTTGTGGCTATACTGAACAGGCACTTGATTGTTGGAGGAATGAGCGTGCCGAACTTTTCGATACCAGACGCGGTGTTTGAAGCCGCGGCCAAACAGTTTCCCACCCCCTTTTATCTGTATGACGAGGCGGGCATCCGCCAGACCGCCCGGCTGGTGAACCAGGCCTTTCAGTGGGCGCCCCGGTTTAAAGAGTATTTTGCGGTGAAGGCGCTGCCCAACCCCGCCATCCTCCAGATCCTGATGGAGGAAGGCTGCGGGCTTGACTGCTCCTCTGAAACCGAATTGATCCTGGCCCGGCGGGTGGGGGCGAAGGGGGATGACATCATGTTTTCCGCCAATGCCATGCCGCCCCATGAGTTCGCCCTGGCCAGGCAGATGGGCGCCACCATCAACCTGGATGACCCCAGCGACATCGACACCCTGGCCACAAACGGGGGCATTCCGGAGGTGGTCTCCCTGCGCATCAACCCAGGCCCCGCCCTGCACAAGGGCAAGGGCAACCTGTTTATGGGCAGCCCCCAGGAGAGCAAGTTTGGCTGGATGCCGGGGGACATTGAAGCCGGGCTTCAGAAATTAAAGGCCATGGGCCTCAAGCGCTTTGGCCTGCACGCGATGCTGGCCAGCAACTCCATTAACCCCGGCTATTACCCCGCCCAGGCGGATTACCTGTTTGGCCTGGGAAGAGAATTAGCAAAAAAAACCGGGCTGAGGCTGGACTTTATAAACCTTTCCGGCGGCATCGGCATCCCCTACCTGCCGGATGATGAGGCGGTTGACATCCTGGCTGTGGGCCAGCAGGTGAAAGCCGTGTACCTGCGCCATTTTGGCGCTGAGGGGCAGGTGGCCATCATGACCGAGCTGGGCCGCTTTATGACCGGGCCCCACGGCTTCCTGGTGGCCCGGGCCAGCCACCGCAAGGACGGACACAAGACCTTTATCGGCCTGGACGCCAGCGCTGTTAACCTGATGCGCCCGGCCATGTACGGTGTTTATCACCATGTGAGCGTGATGGGCAAGGGGCATCTGCCCGCCAGCTGCACCTATGACCTGACCGGCGCCCTGTGCGAGAACAACGACAAATTCGCCATTGACCGGGATCTGCCCCCCATCGACCTGGGCGACCTGGTGGTGATCCACGACGCCGGGGCCCACGGCTGGGCCATGGGCTACCAATACAACGGACGCCTGCGCTCAGCGGAGATCTTGCGGGAATGTGACGGCGATTTCCGGCTCATCAGGCGGGCGGAGACGCCGGCGGATTATTTTGCCACGCTGGTTTAAGGCGTGAATTGACAGCGGGGCTGGTTCATGATAAGAATGAAAGCAAATACATGAAAAGGAAGCACGCAGATGTTCACAGCCAAGAAGCACCTGGTGACAGGCCTGATGCTGATTCTCCTTTTGACCCTAACGGCCTTTATTGCCCAGGGGGAAAGCATCACGGCCTATGGCCAGGATATCCCGGCGGACGCCACCTTCATCGACCTGGGAGAAATTCAGGCGGAGGACCTGGATGCCCTGATGGCCACCCTGGATAAACTGCCGCAGCTGACGCAGGTCAACATGTTTGAAACCAGGCTGACCGCTGAGCAGATGGACCAGCTGGCCGCCCGCTATCCCGGCATTTTCTTCGGCTGGACCATCCGCATCCAGGAGCACGAAATCCGCACGGATGCCACCGCCTTCTCCACCCTGCACAACAACAAGGCACCCCAGCATACCAGCCAGGATTTTGAGCCCATCAAATACTGCAAGCACTTGAAGGCCCTTGACCTGGGCCACAACGCCATCACCGACATCAGCTTTATCAAGGACTTGAAAGAGCTGCGGGTGCTGATCCTGGCCATCAATAAAATTGAAGACATTAGCGTCCTGTCAGGCCTTCCCAACCTGGAATATGTGGAGCTGTTTAAAAACAAAATCAAGGACATCAGCCCCCTTGCCGGGATGAAAAACGTGCTGGACCTGAACATCTGCTTTAACTATGTGAAGGACTACAGCCCCCTGGACACCCTCAGCAGCCTGGAGCGCCTGTGGATTTACAACAGCAACAACTACGCCGCCTCAGACCCCATCCCCAAGGAGGTGGTGGCCCACCTGAAAGCCACCCACCCCGGCTGCCACATCGACCACACCCACTACTCCACCCTGGGCGGCTGGCGGGAGCACCCCCGGTATTTTGTGATTTTTGATATCTTTAAGAACAGCGTATATCAGCCGTTTGAACCGATTTAAGTTGTAAGCGAAAGAACGAAGCGGGGAGAAGGTTTTTTGAAAAAAACCCTCTCCCCGGGCCCCTCTCGAAAAAACTTTATCAGGGCCATTGGGAACAAAATAAATAAAGTTTTTTGAAGAGGCGCGGGGAATCTTTTTTTCAAAAAAGATTCCCCGCTCTTTCGTCCTAAAACCATCCCGTCCCTTACAGCAGCCAGGGATCGCTCTCAGGCGCTATATAGTCAGGGCCGTTGGTGTCGATTTCCCGTCCGGAATCAACGGGTTCGGTGGGCTGGTTGAGCTCGGGATGGGCATTGTTGGCCTTGTGGTTGTTCTCCAGGGAATCCCGCTTGGGCAGGTTCAGGTCCACATCCTTGATGTCAATGCCCAGAGCCTTGGCCACACCCTGGCCATAGTCGGGGTCTGCCTGGTAGCAGTTGTTGATGTGGCGGTGCTTGATTTGGAGGGTGGAATCCCCCATGTTGCGGGCGGTGTTTTCAAAGAGCACCTGCTGCTGATCCGCGGTCATGGCGCGGAAGAGGAGGCCGGGCTGGGTGTAATAATCATGGTCATCGGCGCGGAAGTCATAGCGGAGGACATCGCCGCCTGTTTTTTCCACGGGATTATCGTGCTCCGGGTACTCCGTCCAGTTGCCGTAGGAGTTGGGCTCCACATGGATTTCGCTGCCCAGGTTG
>CAZSSU010000109.1:0-5964 GCA_964609415.1 uncultured Christensenella sp.
ACCAGCAACACCGAGCTGCTAATCCAGGGCGACCCCTATTACTACCCGGGTGCCTACGGCATCAAGTCAGGCTTCACCCGGGCCGCCGGCTTCTGCTATGTGGGGGCGGCTGGCCGGGAGCAAAAACAGCTCCTGGCCGTGGTGCTTGACTGCCGCACCCGGAACATGTCTTGGGATGATATGAAGCGGCTGTTTAACTATGGATTTGCAAGGTGAATGAAGCATGCATGAGCCTGATCTGATGCTGATACGGCCTTCAAAAGCATGGGAGGCGGCCATCTGGGCCTACCGGCAGGAGTATCTTGACCATGGCGAAACCCGCATCAACGGCAGCTGCGGACTGGCTTCTTTTGATGATTTTGACCAGTGGCTGACGCTGGCGCAATCTATTGTGCGAGATAAGTTGTCCAGGGACCATGTTCACGCCAGCACCTTCTTTTCTGTGCGAAAGTCCGACGGCAAAATCATCGGTTCCGTCCAGCTTCGGCACTTTTTAACCCCGGAACTCAAAAAGCATGGCGGCCATGTGGGCTATGGCATCCGGCCAATGGAGAGAAGAAAGGGATATGGCAGGCAACAGCTGATGCTTGCGCTGGATGAAGCCAGATGCCTGGGGATTCCCGAAGTGATGCTCTCCTGCAACAAGGACAATATGGCTTCCAGCAAAACCATTATCAGCTGCGGGGGAGTATTAACAGAAGAGAGCCTCTTTGAAGGCATCAAGCAGCAGGTTTTCTGGATTGACCTTACCTGATGGCCCCTACACCCCTTGAACGTACCTGGCATAGCAAAGGGCGCCGATGCCGGTGGCTTCCCTGAAACCCAGCGTCTCATAAAAGGCGCGGGTTTTTTCTGTGTTGTCGGTGAGCAGCACCGTCTGGCGGATGTGGGCAAAGCGGGCCAGCGCCCTTTCCAGCAGCTGCCGCCCGATGCCCCGGCGCTGGTGGCTGGTTTTAACCAGGATGTCCTGGACATACAAAATGCTGCAATCATCCCCCACACAGCGGATGAGGCCCACGCACGCTTCCCCCTCCCAGGCGCTCATATGCCACAGGGTGCCGGGCAGGATGCGGGCCATTTTCTCAGGGTAATCCGTATAGACGGTCCAGCCGGCGTCCAGGTACAGCGCCCTGAGCGCCTCTGGCGGGATAGCGGCGTTTTCGCGGTATTCGATGTTCATGTTGATCTCCTTATAGGCGGTGCCGGTATGATAGCATCCGCTCAATCCGCCCGTCAAACCGCATCGTTTCCAAACCGTTCACAGCAAGGGCCCCGGAAGCGGGCCTGCCCATCTCCTCAAGGGCCTGGGAATATGGTATACTTATATCATAGAGGAGGTGTTGCTGTATGCGCGCGAAACCAGTCAGGCTGACCGTCACCGGGGTAGCCTATAACCGCAATGAAGAGGACGAGGCCATGCGGCTGACCACCTTTGGCACGCTGTCAGGCAGCCCCAAGCAGTGGAAGCTGCGCTACACCGAGCGCCAGGCCGACAGCGATGAAAAGCATGACATCACCATGACCATGGGAGAAGGCGTTGTCACCGTGGCCCGCAAAGGCGCCTTTGGCAGCGACCTGGTCTTCCAGCAGGGGCACCGTTATGAGGGCTCCTACCGCACGCCATATGGCGACCTTTCCATGGGCATTTTCCCCACCCAGGTGGATTACAAAGTGAGCGATGACGGCGCCGGCGAAGTGAGCCTGCGCTACCAGCTGGACATCCAGGGGCGCTATACCTCCGTCCATAAGCTGGACATCGCCTTTGAGTCCTCCAAGCCGGATGGCAGGGCTTGATCAGGAAGCCCAGGCCTTAAAGCAGGCGCTTCAGGGGCAGGGCTTTGTGCGCCGGGACCGGTCCGGGCAAGCCCTCTTTGTGACAGACGCCCCCAGACGCTGCCCAATCAAGTGGCCAGACAATGAAAAGCGCCTTGCCGCCTCCGGCTGCCTGATAAACATAGACAATGGCCTGGCATATATCAGCTGGGATACCCCCAAGAGCCTGGCCTTCTGCCAGGCCCTTGGCATAAAAGAGGGCTGGGACAGGCGGGAGGACAGCCTCACCGGCTTCTGCCGCATCCTGGCCCGGCAGGATAGCGCCTTCACCCCTGATATGCTGCCCGCCTTCCACAGCGCCCTGCGCCTGTGGGACGCCGGGGATGCCCAGGCCCTGCGCCGCCAGGCAGAAGTCCATCTGGCGGAAGCCCTCCGCAGCCAAAAGCCCTGTCCCGCTTTTTTCCTCCCCCTCCTCCTGACCCTGCCTGAAAGGAGCACGCCATGATCATCACCTATAACGGCCATGCCGAGTTTTTGCTGGAAACCGCCCAGGGCACCCGCATTTTGTTTGACCCATACGACCACCAGGCCGGCTACCCCATGCACCGGGTGAAGGCTGACCTGGTCTGCATCAGCCACCAGCATTTTGACCATAACTACCTGGACAAGGTGGATGGCAAGCCCCTGGTGGTGGACAGCGAAGGCACCCACCAGCCCCTTCCCGGCATCAGGGTGGACAGTTTTCCCGCCTTCCATGACGATGCCCAGGGCGAAAAACGGGGCGGCATCCTCTGCCACAAGCTGACAGCGGACGGCCTCAGCGTCCTGCACCTGGGCGACCTGGGGGAGCTGCCCGACGAAGCCCTGGCCAAAAACCTCTTCATGCCGGATATTCTGCTGATTCCGGTGGGCGGCTTTTTCACCATTGACGCAGTGCAGGCCCGGGAAACCATCGCCCTTCTGCAGCCCCGGGTCACCATCCCCATGCATTACCGCAATGACAAGGGCGGCTTTGACAAGATCAGCACCCTTGCGCCTTTCTTAGAGGCCATGGCGCCGCTTGAGCCCAGCTATCAGCCCCTCCTGCGCGTCACCCGGGGGGATCTGTCAGAGCAGCCCCGCCTGGTGGTGCTTGAGATTCAGCCAGAGGCAAGCCATGCAAATCCCTGAGCCATCCAAGCGCCAGGGCCGCAAGCCCGCCTCTCTGCGCCTGTGGCGTCTGGGGCAACGCCGTGTGCCCATTTACGGGCTGATCATCGCCTGCGTGGCGGTGATCCTCATGGGCTGGATCCTCTCCGGCAACTATAACCGGGAGATCGACACCCTGCTTAAGCAAATTGAAGTGGCCAACGAGCAGGTGTTCGCCAAGGAGCGGGAAAACCTCAAGCTGTCCGAGCAGGTGCGCCTGGCCGCCAGCGATGCCTTCATCGCCAATGAGGCGCGCACCCAGTATGGCTACATTTTCCCCGGGGAAATCCGCTTTGTGGTGAGCAACCCCGAGGTGCTGGGCCTGCCCGCCGCCTCCCCCGCGCCATGAGCACATCTACGCCCCGCGCCGGGGTCATCATCATCGGCTCCAACTCCACCCGCATGCTGACAGCGGATCTGGACAGCCGCTTGTCCAATCCTGTCTTCGGCCGCCGGGAAACCCGGCTTTTTCTGGCCCTAGACAAGGGGCAGCGCCTGCCGGTTGAGGCCATCCAGGCCGCCTGCCGGGATGTGGCCTCGCTGTTTGACCTGGCCCGGGAAGCCGGGGCTGACCGCACCTTGCTAATGGCCACCAGCGCCACCCGTGACAGCGCCAATGGCAAGGATTTGGCCTATGCGCTGCTTCAGGCCACCGGCCTTTCCCTGCAAGTGATTTCAGGCGCTGAGGAGGCTGCCTATTCCTTCTGGGGGGCGGTGCATCCCTTCCTGGCGGATGAGATCACCGGCGTCATCGACATTGGTGGCGGCTCCGCCGAGATTGCCCTGGGGCACCCGGGGGAAGCGCCCCTGTCCCACAGCCTGCAATTAGGCGCCGCCAGGCTCTATGCCGCTCAGCCCATCAACAGCCCCGCGGACGCTGACAAAGCCCTGATGCTGGCCGCCCAGGCCGCCCGGGCAGGCGTGTCCGACTTGACCCATAAAACCCTGTCCCAGCCCTCCCGCCTCTGGGCGGACCCTGCCCGCTGGCTCCTGGTGGGCGGCACCGGCACAGCGCTGATTGGCCTTATGCAAGGCGCGCATTTCATGAGGAGTCAGGCCGATGCCGCCTTCACCCGGGGGGATGTATTAGCCCTTCTTTTAAAGCTGGCCAGCCTCTCCCCCGAAGCCCGCGCTGCCCTCCCCGGCATGCCCCCGGGGCGGGAGCATATCCTGCCTACGGGCCTGGCCGCGCTGGCCGCCCTCATGGACGCCCTGAACCTTAAGCGCATGGCCGTCACCGCCCGCAACAACACCGATGGCGTGCTCTGGCGCCTGGCCCGCTACGGCAGCCTGCGCCTTGACCTATAAAAAGGAGGAAATACCCTTGCGCAAAAAACACATGACGCTCCTCGTCCTCTGCCTCCTGCTGGCAGCCCTGGCCCTCCAGGCCTCAGCCCAGGTGCAGCTGGTAGGCGGCGGCCAGCAATACATCACCTTTGGCAGCTACCCCACCACCGCCGCCGGGGAAAAACAGCCCATCGTCTGGCGGGTGCTCTGGGCTGATCAATCCAGGGCCTACCTGCTCAGCGACAAAATCCTGGATGTGAAGCGGGTGGATGGCGACCAGCGCAACTACAAAGGCTGGCTGGCAAGTGAGCTGCACGCCTGGCTGCAATCATCCTTTATCCCCGCCGCCTTCACCGATAAAGAGCAGGCCGCCCTCCTGACAGAGGGGGACCTGGGCCGCGTCAGCCTGCCCTCCTCCGATGACATTAAAAACAAGGACTTCGGCTTCACCGACAACAAAAGCCGCTTCTTCTACGGCACTGAATACGCCTACGCCCAGGGGCTCTACAGCTACACCCGCCTCAAGCACAGCCCCATCTTCACCCGCACCATTTCAAGCAAGGCGCATGCCCACCGCAGCACTAAGGTGGACGGCGGCATCTGCTTTATCGGCGTAGAATCAGACGACCTGGGCCTGCTGCCCGTCATCTGGCTGGACCTAAGTCAGGTGCAGCTGCTCACGGGCAGCGGCGCGCAGATGGATCCGATGGCGCTGGGCGTTTTGGAGCAATAAAGGAACGGGGAGAACGCTGGGGGCTTTTAAAAAAGCCCCCAGACCCTCAAAATTGTTATTATTTATAGGCCGGTTTTTATTAGTAAAAAGAGCTTGGGGCCTAAGATAATCACCCCAACAATCGCTGCGATAATCGCGCACACCAGCACCGCCCCGGCGGCGGTGTCCTTGGCCAGTTTGGCCAGGGGGTGCTGCGCGTTTTGCGTTGACAGGTCAACCGCCGCTTCAATGGCCGTGTTAATCAGTTCTGCCGCCAGCACCAGCCCAAATAAAATCAGCAGAATCACCCATTCCAAGGCGCTCACCTGAAGCAGAAAGGCCAGCACAATCACCAGCGTCATCATGCCAAAGTGAATCACCATGTTGCGCTCCGCCTTCAGCCCGCCGATGATGCCGTCCGCCGCGTGGGCAAAGCTCATCACCAGCGTGGGCGCCTTATAGGCCGCCATCTGGTCGCCCAGGCTCTCATCCCGCTGGAAATAGGCGCTGACAAAGCTGGTGAACACCAGCAGATAAAAGCCGGACACCATAAACCCGCCCAGCACGTCGCTTAGGTAATGGACGCCCAGATAGATGCGGCTGAAACCCACCAGGCCAATCACACTGACAAGAAGTGCTGTACCCCATCGCTTGCTTTTCCGGGAAGCGTTTGAGCGCCAGAGCAGATAAATCAAAAAGCCATAAAACGCCGCCGCGGCCATGCTGTGCCCGCTGGGGAAGCTGTACCCTGCCTCCACCACCAGGGGCCTCACCTCCACCGGCCGGTGCCGGGTAAACAGCGCCTTGAGCCCCAGGTTCAGAATCACCGAGATGCCCAGGTTGGCAATCAGCGGCACCTGCAGGCGTTTTTTCCTCACCAGCCAGAACGCAACCAGGCTGATCGCCGTCAGCACCGGCGCTGAGGCCAGCTGGGTAATCAGGCGCATCGCCTCGTTCAGCCAGCCCACACGTGCGCCTGCCAGCGCCTGGGACACCTGGGTGTC
>CAZSSU010000110.1:0-5776 GCA_964609415.1 uncultured Christensenella sp.
TTTTATTGCCGGAGACAGGCTTAGGTGTTTATTCATCGATATCACTCCTTTTGTTTGCTTTCCAAAAAACGTGTGGCGGCCATTAAGCCGGCATGGGCAACATCGCGGGGAGTTGCCCTATTGATGATGGCTCTTGCCAAGCCTGCGGCCATCGCGTCACCAGCCCCTGTGCTTGGCCCATCAATCGGCTGATCAACAGAAAGATAACCACAGTGATTATCACCAGCATAGTATACACCATCACGGCCTAAGGAGATATAAACTTGTTCAGTCCCTTGATCAAGAAACCATTTGGCGGCATCAGGGATATCGGTCATGCCACTAAGGGCCAATGCTTCCATGGCGTTTGGTTTTATCGCCTTTAATGATGATAAAATAGGAAGCAGCCGGGAGCCCTTTTCACAGCTGACAGGATCTGCCAGGATAGAGGAGCAGACCATGTGAGGGATAGCCTTGATTGTGTCTGCTGGCAGGTTAGCATCAACAACACATAAATCATGGTGGGCTTCAATAATCTTGCGGTTTATGTCAAGGTATTCAGGGGTCAGGAGATGAAGGGCTGACATATCATTGATCGCAGCGGTCATGCTGCCGTCCAGGCTGTGAATGGCCATGTAACATGGGGAAGACAAAGTGGTTTCCAGAGAGAATGAAATGTCAATGTGGTGGGAATCGCAGGCCTTTTTGGCCATGTTTGCGAACAGATCATTGCCGAGCACAGTCAGAAAACACACCTGCACATTCGAATCAGACAAATGGGAAGCGATGTTATAGCCTACACCGCCGATGGTCAGGTGAATATGGCCGGGCAATGAGTCCCCCTGATGAAATGATCCAATAGGCATTCCCAGGATATCGATGTTCATCCCGCCTATAACCAATGCTTTTTTCATTTGGTCAACCCATTGCCTATCAGCATGCAGTCCCCAAAGCTGAAGAATCGGTATTCTTTGTCGACCGCCTCTTTATAGGCAGCCAAAGCATTCTCCATCCCCATAAAAGCGGACACCAGCATGAGCAAGGTACTTTCTGGCAAATGGAAATTGGTCAGCAAAATATCACAAGCCTTGAACTGATAACCTGGTTTAATAAAGATGCCTGTCATCCCTTTTCCAGGCATGACTTTCCCGGTGCTGTCAGCGGTTGTTTCCATGGTGCGCAGAGAGGTGGTCCCTACGCAAAGGATTCTGCCGCCGTTTTCGCGAGCCTCATTTATGCGCTGCGCGGCTGTGTCGGTTACTTCATAGTATTCCTCATGCATCACATGATCATCCAGGTTTTCAGCCTTAACAGGGCGAAAAGTACCCAAGCCCACATGCAGGAGAACAGGGACGACATGAACCTCTTTATCTTGAAGAGCCTGTAAAATCTGCGGTGTAAAATGCAAGCCTGCGGTTGGGGCTGCGGCACTGCCGGAAAACTTTGCGTAAACCGTTTGATAACGGCTGTTATCCTCCAGCTTTTCATGGATGTATGGGGGCAACGGCATTTGCCCTAATGCATCCAGGATTTCCTCAAACACTCCTTTATAGATGAACTGAACAATACGCCCACCAAAGTCAGTGCTCTCCTGGACTTGAGCGACCAATGCACCCTGACCGAATAGTATTCTTGCGCCAGTTTTCAGACGTCTTCCCGGACGGACCAGAGCCTCCCAGCGATCTTGAGTAAGCCGCTTCAGCAGCAGCACCTCACAGGGGATGCCGCTGTCTTCCTTGAGCCCGATTAGCCTGGCTGGGATTACCTTGGTGTGATTGATGACAAGGACATCTCCGGAACGCAAATATGAAGGCAAATCAAAAAAATGTCGGTGTTCCCGCTGATTATCCTGACGATTGCACACCAGCATACGGCTGGCATCCCTGGGGCTTATGGGCGTCTGGGCAATCAGGCTCTCTGGCAGATTGTAGAAAAAATCATGGGTTTTCATCAAATAATCCCACCTGCTGGCTGCTTTCTTCGTTGCTTACTCCGCCTGGGAAAGGACGATTGAGGTGGGCGTAGGCAAAGGAGGTGGCAACCCGTCCTCTTGGGGTGCGATGGATGAAGCCTAATTGGAGCAGATAAGGCTCATAGACGTCTTCAATTGTCAGCGCGTCTTCACCGGTTGAGGCGGCTAAGGTATCAAGCCCCACTGGGCCCCCTGAAAACTTGTCAATCATGGTGAGAAGCACTGTGCGATCCACCCGGTCAAGGCCCAGGCTGTCCACATCCAAGAGCATCAAGCCTTCATCAGCAACTTGCTTGGTTATTTTGCCATCGGCCTTTACCTGCGCATAGTCTCTGACGCGTTTTAGCATTCGGTTGGCAATGCGGGGGGTGCCGCGGCTGCGGCGGGCAATCTCGATGATTCCTTCTTCATCAGCAGGCATACCCAGGATATTTGCTGAGCGGTGAAGGATGCTGGCCAAATCCTCAGGGGAGTAGAGTTCCAGCCTGAACATCATGCCAAAGCGATCCCTCAGAGGAGCAGACAATTGTCCTGCCCTGGTGGTAGCGCCAATCAGTGTAAAGCGGGGCAACTCCAGCCGCATCGAACGCGCTGTGGGACCTTTGCCAATCATGATATCAAGCGCAAAATCCTCCATCGCTGGATAAAGCACTTCCTCAACCGCGCGTGAAAGGCGATGGATCTCGTCGATAAACAAAATGTCCCCAGCGTTCAGATTTGTAAGAATGGAAGCTAAATCACCCGGCCTATCAATAGCGGGTCCGGAGGTGATGCGGATATTTTGCCCCATTTCGGCTGCAACGATACAGGCCAGTGTGGTTTTGCCAAGGCCAGGAGGCCCGTATAGCAGCATATGATCAAGCGCATCCCGTCTTTTTAGCGCTGCTTTGATGTAGACATTTAAGTTATCCTTGACTTTGTCCTGTCCAACATATTCTCGAAGCACCCGGGGGCGCAGGGATACATCTATATCTCTGTCCTCGTCACGCTGGCTTGACATCATCAATCTCTCATCCTGCATGGCTTATCCTTTCATCATGCCGCGAAGTGCCAGGCGTACCAGGTCGTCAGCTTTTTCTCCAGCGCCTTGCTGGTGTGCTTTGGAAATAGCCATGGCCGCTTCACTCTGGCTATACCCCAGCCCCTGAAGCGCCAGGATTGCTTCGCTAATGGCATCTGTGGCGGAGGGCACACTATCAAAGCCCGGTACATTCACTGAGAAAGCGTTGCTGTCTTTGCTCAAACGATCTTTGAGTTCAAGGGCGATGCGCTGGGCTGTTTTCTTGCCCACGCCGGGAGATCTGGATAGCGTTTGTATATCTTCGGTGAGAATGGCCAGGGTCAGGTCTTTGAGTGGCATGCTGTTAAGGATATTAAGCGCAGTTCTGGGACCAATGCCAGACACGGCGTTCAAGCTTAAAAACATGCTGCGTTCTTCTTTTGAAGAAAACCCAAACAACTCCAGCGCATCTTCCCTGACACTCAGCCAGGTGTAGATGCGAATATATTCTCCCTTGGGCGGGACAATTGAAAGCGCTGCCTGGGTGCACATGATCTGATAGCCCACGCCTTGAACGCTGAGTACCAGTTCGTTGGCCTGCTTTTCTGCAACCTGTCCTTCAATAAAGGCGTACATGTCTACCTCTCTATTTCATGATGTGCAATCCACCGAAACGGCCGGATTGATAGTGGGTAAGGGCCGCCGCTACCGCGTCAGCTGCATCGTCAGGCCGGATAATATCGGGAAGTTTTAAGAGCAGCTGAATCATGCGCTGGACTTGCTGCTTATCCGCTTTACCGTATCCCACCACTGCTTGCTTGATTTGCATAGGGGTATACTCAAAAAGATTCTGGGTATAGCGGGCACAACGGGCGATGGCAACCCCGCGCGCGGCGCCAACAGTAAAAGCGGTTGTAACATTTTTTGCAAAGAAGAGCTGTTCAAACACAATGGCTGATGGCTGATATAAATCAAGCAATGTTTCTACTTGTTCATCAATCAGCGTCAGGCGTCGGGGTAATGTGTCCTCTGGGACAGTTTGAATGATTCCTGCTGCCACAAACTCGGGCGCGTTTGACTTTTCGTCAATCACACCCCATCCCATGGTAGCCAGTCCCGGGTCTATGCCCATGATGCGCATCACATGCCTCCTTGCCAGAAAATCTTAAGGCATGGATGGTGGAATGTCAAACAGATAAAGGGCGATCGGGCAGCCAACGCGCCATCATATCCTGCACATGCTGACGAGCGAAATTTGCTGAAATCGCTTCGTCCTCTGCGCGTGGTGCGCTGCTTCCCATTAACCCCAGGAATTGGCTGACCTTAAGCCCTAACACATCCTGTATCAAGCTGTCTGAGCCACCCGGGCTGACCAGATAGTAGCACAGAAGGGAATCCTCCTGACCAATCCGATGGGCGCGGTCTTCCGCCTGGCTATGTATGGCGGGGGACCAGTCTAATTCTCCAAACACCACACAGCTTGCGCGCTGAAGGTTAAGGCCAGAAGCTGCCCGAAGAGATATGCAGCACAAATCGGTGCGTCCTTGCATGAAGCGTTCCAGGCTTTTTTCTTTTTGTTCTCCGGTTTCGCGTCCTGTGATAAAAGCGGGGGAAAAGTGGCGCAATTCCTTGCGATATAAATCCATGACTGCATGATGATGGGCGAATAACAGCACCTTTTCGCCTGATTCTATCAACGCACGCACAAACTGCACCACATAGGGTGCCTTTGCCAGGCCAGTGGCTTGGCGCTCTCCCTGGGAGACCTGTCCTTCCAACAAGGCCCTTTCTGAGGCACTTAGCTCCTGAGAGTCTGACAGATACCTGAGCTTCTCCAGCACCTGGGCCATAAGGCGTTGAAAAAGGCTGTCATCCGCGTCAATTTCCTGAACAAGCCGGCGTTTTTCGGGCAATTCAGGCAGCACTTCTTTCTTTGTGCGCCTAAGCATAATGCCTTCACTTCTCAGATAATCACCCAGCCATTCCGGGTGCATCACCACAGCGTTGCCATAGCCATAACACCATTCCCGGGAAAAGGAGTCCCAATCCCCTAAAAAGTGGTAATCTAGAATATTAATCACATTCCATATCTCACCCCCCTGGTTATAGATGGGGGTGCCGGAAAGGCCATATACACGATCACAGGCATTGGACAAAAGGCTGGCAGCGCTGTATTTTTCAGTGCCTCTTCGACGAAGTTCTTGAATTTCATCGAAGATAACCGTTTTAACGGGCAGGTCAGGCAATGCGTCCTTCCATCCCCGAAGCAATAGGTAGTGAACCAAGTAAATATCCGCTTCCGGAAGGGAGTATGGTTTAAGGCCTTTAATAACACAAACTGACGGCTCTCTTCCATCAACATGTAAAAATCGCTTGATTTCTCCCTGCCAGTTTCGGACCAGGTGCGGAGGGACCACAATGATAGCGGGAAAAGCATCAGTCGAAGCAAGTGCGGCAAGTGCCTGCACAGTTTTGCCAAGCCCCATCTCATCAGCCAGCAAAGCGCGTTTGACCTGGCTTAGCCACACTGCGCCATAAGACTGAAAGTTTCTCAGCGTACCAGTAAACCATCCGCTTTTATCATGATAATCAGGCGTATTCTTTTCAAATGCGTACAGATTGGCCCGGTAAGCCCTTGCTTCCTGCAATGCTTTGTTCCATCGATCCTGATCACGCGGCAAAACAGCTAAAGGATAACGCTGCATAAACCAATTAAGCTCGCCCACTAACCTTCTATGGGCTGAAAAGCGAGCAACCCCTCGTTTGCCGCTATTTGCACCCGGGAAAAGCCGCTTGGCCATTTCTGTCATATAGGGTTCGCCTGT
>CAZSSU010000111.1:0-1242 GCA_964609415.1 uncultured Christensenella sp.
GTGAATTGGTGGAAATCGGCGGTTCCTTCCGGGTGCCCGATGTGATGGTTCAAAGCGGCTGCACCTTGCATGAGGTGGGCACTACCAACAAAACCCGCCTGGATGACTATGAAAAAGCCATCAATGACAGCACAGCCGCCCTCATGAAGGTGCACACCAGCAACTATCAAATCCTGGGCTTTAGCCAGTCTGTATCCATCGGGGAATTATCAGCCCTGGCTCAGGCCAAGGCGCTTCCCCTCATCCATGACTTGGGCAGCGGTGCGCTGCTGCCCCTATCCCCATACGGGCTTTCCAATGAGCCAACCGTTAAAGAAAGCCTGGACGCAGGGGCCGATGTGGTGTGCTTCTCAGGGGACAAACTGCTGGGTGGGCCTCAAGCCGGCATCATCGTTGGAAAAAGCAAATGGTTATCTGCCATGAAAAAGCACCCCCTGATGCGCGCCCTTCGCTGTGACAAAATGGTGCTGGCAGCGCTGGAGGCCACCTTGAGGCAATACCGGAGCGAAGCCTTGGCCAGACAGACCATTCCTCTTTATCAAATGCTTGGCGAAAGCGAAGAGAGCCTCACAAAACGTGCTAATGCGTTGAATCAGTTGATAAGCAAGCCTGCCCGCAATATCTGCACCCTGGTGCGCACTCAGGCCCAGGTAGGGGGCGGCTCTGCCCCTGGGGAAATACTGCCCTCCCTGGCCCTTGCGATAAAGCCTCTGGGCCTGTCCCTCACGGCGCTGTATCACCGGCTGATTGCGGGAGATACACCCGTGGTATCCCGCATCCACCAGGACAGCCTACTGCTTGACATGCGCACCGTAACTGATAGAGATCTGCCATGCCTGGCCCAGATGCTCGATAATGCCCTTTCACAGGAGGATGAGGCATGAATAACCATATTATCATCGGAACAGCCGGCCATGTGGACCATGGCAAAACCTGTCTCATCCGCGCACTCACCGGCAGCGACACTGACCGCCTGGAAGAAGAGAAGCGCAGGGGCATCACCATTGACTTGGGCTTCACCTACCTGGCGCTGCCCGATGGTCGCCAGGCAGGCATCATTGATGTGCCTGGGCATGAAAAATTTGTTCACAACATGCTCTCTGGCGCTGGCGGCATTGACCTGGCCCTGCTGGTGGTGGCGGCAGATGAAGGGGTTATGCCCCAAACCCGGGAACATCTGGGCATCCTCTCCCTGCTGAACATCAAGCGGGGCTGTGTGGCGGTGACCAAAATTGACATGGT
>CAZSSU010000111.1:1342-5756 GCA_964609415.1 uncultured Christensenella sp.
GAAGGCCAGGACATCCTGATCTATCCCCAGGAAACCCCCACCAAGGTGCGCAATCTTCAGGTTCACACCCAAAGCGTTACAACAGCCTATGCCGGCCAGCGGGTGGCGGTCAACCTCCAGAAGGTGAAAACCGATGAGGTGCCCCGGGGCAGCGTTCTTGCTGCCCCCGGCAGCCTGCAAACCAGCCACATGCTGGATGTGGCCATCAGGGTCTTGCCTGATGCGGGCCGCACGCTGCGCACCAACAGCCGGCTGCACTTCCACCAAGGCTCGGGCGAAGTGCTGTGCAAAGCGGTGCTGCTGGGCAGTGTTGAAGAGCTCCTGCCTGGTGAGAGCGGATTTGCCCAACTTCGTTTTGAAGAACCCGTCGCCGTTAAGGCGGGCGACCCCTTTGTGCTGCGTTTTTACTCTCCCCTTGAAACGGTGGGCGGCGGCATCGTGCTGGATCCCATCCCCTATAAACACAAAGCCTCCAGCCCAAAAGCGCTGGAGAAACTGCGCCTGATGTATGAGGGCAGCGACCAGGAACGGCTGGAAGCCTTGCTGCTTGAGCGCAGCCCCCACTATGTGGAGGCCAGTGCTTTGGCCCTGCAATCAGGCCTCACCCAGGCAGAAACCCAAGCCTTGCTCCAAAACCTGGTGGATTCCGGGCGGGCTGTGGCTGTCACCGATAAGCTATTCCTCCACCATGGGCATATTGCGACACTATCAGAAAAGCTTAGCAAGCTGCTTCAGGATTTCCACACAGAAAACCCACTCAAAGCGGGCATGCGCGGCGAAGACCTGCGCGCACGGCTATTCAGGGGCTTGGATGCCTCCACGGCCGACCGGGTGCTGGAGGTGCTGTGCCAGCAAGGTGTAGCAACTAAAAACGGGAATTTATATGTCGCGCCTGGCTTTAGCGTCACCTTCTCCCCCAAGCAGCAGGCAAGCCTCGACGCCCTCATTGCCCAGTATGAAGCGGCAGGCTTTTCACCGCCTGAGAAATCCGCCCTTCTGGCTGAACACGCCAAAGACAAAGACTTGCCCCAAGCCCTTGACTATTTGCTGGATACAGGACGGCTTATTCCCGCCAATAACGAACTATTTTTCCTTAAAGAGCGGGTGCTGGAAGCACAGCGTTCCTTTATCCAGATTGAGGCAGAAAAAGGCGAGGTGACCCTGGCGGATTTTCGCGATGCTTTGAACGCCTCCCGCAAATATGCCTTGGCATTATTGGAGTTCTGGGATCTGCGCGGCTCTACCCGGAAAACCGGCGATGCCCGTAAGCAAGCAAAACCCTTTGCAAGCCAAATTGATTGACAAACCAAGCCTTTTTGGATATCATCATCCCACAGATGGGAGCAGATGGGTGCTGGTGTGTCCCCCGGTCTTCAAAACCGGTGTAAGAGGTTAGTAGCCCCTTGGGTGGGTTCGATTCCCACATGCTCTCGCCATAAAAAGCCCCGCAGCGAAATGCTGCGGGGCTTTGTCATTGGCATTACCTATCAATACCAGGTCTGACCAAACACATTCACATAGAAGTTATCAACATACTGATAGTTAAACAAATCCGGTTGCGTCTGCATTTCAACAGGAATTGGCTTGATGTTGCGCTCTTTCTTCTCGGCCAGGCTGTCATAAAGGTAGCTGAAACGCTTGATGCGGGAGCCCAGGTTCCCCTCCACCGTCTCCAGCAGATAGACCCCATTCCCCATCTCCTGAACGGCTGTGATCAGCCCCACATGGGTGTAGGGTGTGCTGCCCTTGCGTCCATAAATGATGTAGTAGCCCTGCTGAGGGATGTTCGACAGGCGGTTCCTGCTCTGAAAGCCCTCAAACAGTTTGGTCTGAGAGGCCTGACGCACCGCAAACAGGGCACCGTCCGTCAGCGGCGGTGCGTTCTTAGCGCGGTATTCCTTGTTCATCTCAATGCCTACCTGGTCAAACTGATAGCCAACAAAAGCGCCGCACCAGCCGAATCCATTCTTGGCCGCCGGGTTAAACCACTGGGTGTACTCATTGTATTTGGGATAAGGAGACCCGTTGGCCTCCGCCCAGTCGGCAATGGCCAGATCAATGACCTGCAAAATTTCTGGCGGAGTCGCCTTGTTCCCCACTTTCACCTCACAGCGCACCAAGGGATTCCCCTTTTTATCCTTGCACAATACCAGCGTATAGCCTTCCGCCATGGCCGTGATCACACCATTTTCAGACACTGTCGCAATGTCAGGATGCTCACTCTCCCATGTCCCCTTGCCCTCAATCGCCTGGCTGCTCTCCCCCACCTGCATGGGCATGAGCACCAGCTTCGGGGCTTTCTTGCTAGCAGCCTGCCCCGTCACCATCGTCAGCGCAATCATTAGTATAAGCACATATGATACCAGTCTCTTCATGGTTACCTCCGTTGCTAAGTTCCGATATCATCATGATACTCTTTCTGTTGGGGTAGTCAAGTTATAGGCGGGGCGCGGTGATGAGGGTTTGGATAGGGTCTACCAAGTCTATATATCACGGGTTCTCTTGATATCGTTGGTGTTAGTGGCCCTCCTTCCTTCTGGCAGGAGGTCATTTTGAGGTCACTTTCTGGGATTTTCCACGTCGCCAGATTCATTATTTATCTTTCAATATGTGTCATGTGAATTTCTTTTGCTAACTTGTTAAATCGCAGCTCAAATATTTCATCTCATTTTGATTGAACTTGGTTAAGTCATCGGGAAAACATCAAGTGCTAATCCATATATCTCCGTCTTTTGCATTTGCAGGTGGATTCGGACCTGTGTGAATCTTCGGTGCTTGTCTTAAATAGTCCGTAACTTCTTTCAGCTGTTTGTTGGTAGGTTCAATATTCTCCGAAATCAATCGGTTAATTTCTTCAAGAGGAATATACTCGTATGTTATGCGCTCTTGGCCCATACTATCAAGAGCTTTATTAATAATTGCAACTAATTGAGCTTGTTCAAATTGGATAGCTCTATCGATTATTCCAATTTTGACTTGTATCTCTGAGAGCAACTCCTTTGTCAGTTTATGGTTGTCAGCGCTGTTTCTGGATTCTCTTTGAGCAAACCAGATAGCGTAAATCCCAACAAGTATCGACGTAATTCCTGCAATTACAGAAAGTAGCTCCACATTGTGCCTCGCTCATCTTTCTCAGTTTGAAAATAGTACCATGCTTGAGGTTGCAAACTTAAAATGCAATCTACTAACCTCAATACTTCCTCCACACCATCCGGTCAACAATCCCAGTATAGCTTTGAATAATCTTCACTACCTTGATGCTGACATTCTCGTCCACATAATCCGGCACAGGGATGCCCAGGTCGCCATTCTTGTTCATGGTCACAGCCACGTCAACCGCCTGCAGAACCTGCTCGGTTGTGATGCCTGCAAGAATGAAGTTGCCTTTGTCCAGCGCTTCAGGACGCTCTGTTGAAGTACGTATGCAAACGGCGGCGATGGGCTGCCCTACGCTAAGGAAGTACGAGGATTCCTCTGGCAAGGTGCCAGAGTCAGACACAACCGCATAGGCGTTCATCTGCAGATGATTATAGTCATGGAAGCCCAGAGGCTCATTTTGAATGACGTGGGGGTGGAATTTGAAACCACGTTGTTCAATGAACTTCTTGCTGCGGGGATGGCAAGAATACAAAATAGGCATATCATACTTCTCTGCCATGGCGTTTACGGCGTTCATCAGGGAGAAGAAGTTTTTCTCGGTGTCGATGTTCTCCTCCCGATGCGCAGACAGCAGAATATACTGGCCGGCATTCAAACCCAGCCTTTCCAGCACATCGGACTTCCTGATGCTTTCCAGGTTTCTGGTGAGCACCTCTGCCATGGGCGAACCAGTCACATAGGTGCGTTCCTTGGCAACGCCGGACCAGTTCAGGTAGCGCCTGGCATGCTCGGAATAGCACAGGTTGACATCGCTGATGATGTCCACGATGCGGCGGTTGGTTTCCTCCGGCAGGCATTCGTCAAAGCAGCGGTTGCCAGCCTCCATGTGGAAGATGGGAATGTGCAGGCGCTTGGCTCCGATGACAGAAAGGCAGGAGTTTGTGTCTCCCAGCACCAGGAGGGCATCCGGCTGCTCCTGAACCATCAGCTTGTAGGAGGATGCGATGATGTTGCCGATGGTCTCCCCCAGGTCAGCGCCGACTGCATTGAGGTAATGATCCGGCGCACGGAGGCCCAGGTCGTCAAAGAACACCTGGTTTAAGGTATAATCGTAATTCTGGCCTGTGTGCACCAGGGTTTGGTTGAAGTACTTGTCACAGGCCTTGATCACCTCGGACAGGCGGATGATTTCCGGGCGGGTTCCCACGATGGTCATCAGTTTCAGCTTGCTCACTGTTCTGCCTCCAGTATAGAGTGTTTGACTACGAATCAAAAGGTCTAGGGAAGGGTCAGCAGTTTTTCTTTCACCGCTTCC
>CAZSSU010000112.1:0-5741 GCA_964609415.1 uncultured Christensenella sp.
GAGAGGCGGATGGCCCATCGTTCTTCCTTATCCATCAAAAAACCGCAGTTTTTTGATGGGCTGCGTCCCTCTCCTATTTCTGTATCACGCAAAAGGGGTTGCCATCGGGGTCAATCAAGACCACATAATCAGCGCCCTCTTCATAGCGCCAATGCTTGTCCCGCACAGCGCCCAGGCCAATCAGGCGCGCCACTTCTTTTTCCTGGTCATCGGAAAACAGATCCATGTGGTGGCGGCGGGCTTTTTCAGAGCTGACCCGGTTTAAGGACAGCTGGAAGCCTTCGCCCTCCCGGGGCACCAGGATGGCCCAGTCCTCACTGGGCGGGTATTTGGGGCGGTAGTCCAGGGCCTGGCTCCAGAAATCAACCGCGCGGGGGATGTCCTTCACCCCCCAGACAATGGCGCCAAGATAGAGCATGGAGGCCTCCTTTAAAGAATCAGATCATTATCCATGTTGGTGTCAAAGATCTGGGTGATTTGGATGCTGCCATCCTCATTCACCAGGGAAGATACCCACAGCAAGCGCCCATCAGGCAGGGTAAAAGAGATGTCAAGGACAATCTGGGTGATGCGATGGTCATCCTGGAAGTTCAGATTTTCCACTTTGATATGTTCGATCTTACGTAGCGTGGATTGGGGGATAAGGCTGCGAAGCTTTTCTAATGTTTCTTCGGCATAGCGCTCCCAGTTGTTGACGATGGTTTTGAGGCGCTTCATGATCTCGGCTTTGCCTGGGGTCTCGTCTGATATGAGGGAATCAAGCTTTGTTTCGGTGGCAGCAGCATTGCTAAAGACGGTGCTATTGGATGAGATGGATAGAGCGTTTGTTTCCGTGAACCATGAGATAAGCTGAAAATCCTGGCTTAACCTCAGGGTGTAGGACAGGTGCATGTCAGATGGAGAACTGTTCTCATCAAGGGGTCTGAAGCTCACCTCCCATGCGAGCGCCTTTTCCTCGCCTGCAAGGTAGGCTCTGGCGTGGGCTGACCAGCGGCTGGCATCCCCCAGATCAGCGCCAGCAAGTTGCTTGGCCAGGGTGGCAGCGGCTTGTATGGCTTCGTTCTCGTCATCTGTGGGGATTGGGGTCGGGGAGGCGTTTGCCCTGTCCACGCTCAGGTTTGTGATGTGTACTTTGCCCCCTTCATCCACCAGGGCGGTGGCGGACATGGTTTTGCCCTCAGGGGTGAGGAAGGGGCAGAAGAAGGAGATCTGCGTGGCAGTGCTGTGATCATGGAATTTCAGGTGATTGATCCAGAGCTGGCCGGGGTAGGTGAACATGGCACCGGGGAAGATGTGCTGGACTTTTTCCAATATTTCTGAATAGTGCTGCTCGCGCATGCCCAGGATGGTGTCGACACGAGAAGGGATTTCCGGCTGATCCTTGTATTGGGCCTGCATGAGCGTAGACAACATCGCATCAAAGTTCTCCTCGCCAATCTGCAGGCCATGTTTGTCAGAGGACTCGATGATGGGGGAAGCACTCCAGGAGATGAGCTGGTAGTTTTCATCCAGGCTCAGTTGGTAAGCCATGCGTTTTTCGCCGCCTTCCGGGTCAAGCAGCTGGGCTTCCGCGTCCACAGGCTCAAACTGGACTTCCCATTCCAGCACCTTCAAAGGCTCATGCTGCACCGATGCCTCCCGCAAGCGTGTGTGCCATTCGCCGTTTTGAAAGTCGATGCCTGACAGAGACTTCCCTAGGCTTGCGGCGGCTGATGAAGCACGGTCCCGGGAGATGTTGTAGGCGTCATGGTCTTTTTCCAGTTGCTCGGCATGTGATAGCAGATTTTGATAGATGAGCAGGTAGGGCTCAATGCCCGCTGTGGCAATGCCCACGACTTTGCCGCTGATGAGATCCGTGGTAATGGTGTATTCCTTAGCCGTATCCACATCCATCACGCGCATATGGTGGCCGGCCAGGTAATAATCCCATACCCGGGCACAGATATAGGGCTCATTCCGCATGATGAGCAGGTTCCACGGCTTGTCGTCCATCTTCAGCTCCTTCACCAGGGCGGCGCTTTGACGGGCGGCATCGTCATTGTTTTGGATGAGCTGCTGGGCCTGTGTGCACAGCTGGGCCCGGGCGGTGTAAAAATCCGCTTGACTGATGGTGTTGCTGAGGCCCTCCTGGCTTAGGGAGCGCAGGGTGCTGAGGGTCAGGTTTTGCTCATTGGTGGCGATGAAGCTGGCGTAATCATTGTTTTTTGTCAGGATGACGCCGCTGATGGGCAAATTGATGATGCTGTCAAAGGCGTCGGATTCCGGGATGAAAACCGGGTCATTCTCCGCGTTGCTTATAATGGCCTTTGCAATTTGCTGGCTGACCAGGCTGCCGGACAGATTGCTCTCCACCAGCAGATAATCATCGGTGTTTGCCAGCCAGTAGAAATCGAGGATGGCATCCTGTTCAAAGCGGGGGAAGGCCGGGTTTCTGTCGGTGAAGAGCTTCAGCCTGGCCTGGCCCCTTTCCGTGTCCGTGTTGTTCTGGTTTTTGCGCCAGTCATAGGACTGGATCAGCGGGTAGCTATCCTGGGCATGAGGAAGAAGCGGCACAGGGATGGGGGTGGCCGCCGGGCCGTCCTCCGGTTCCGGTTCGTGGGAGGGGAGCGGCGTCGCAGGCGCCTGGATGGGCGTCACCCTGGGCATCGGCGTGGGGCTGATGTCCGCTTCCACAGGCGCTTCCTCCTGGGCGAAGACCACCTGGGTGCTGAGGCTGCCCTTCATCACCTGGTTCATCACCAGGGGCAACGCCAGGGCGGCTGACAGGATGAGCAGCAGGGAAAACAGAGCGGCCAGGGCACGCTTCAGGGTATGTTTCATGGCATGGGCTCCTTTCTGTTTTCCCTGATGATAGGGGCTGGAATTGTCAGGTGGGTTTCAGGGATGTATCGGAGTTGTAAAAGAAACGCGCACGGTGGTGCCCTGCCCCACGGCGCTTTCAAAGGCCAGGCTGGCACCATGAAGCCGCGCAATGCGGCTGACAAGCGCCAGGCCCAGGCCATTGCCCTGCGCTGAGCGGGCACGGGACTTGTCCGCCATGTAAAAGGCCTCGGTGAGGTGGGGGAGGTGCTCAGGCGCTATGCCAGCGCCCTCATCCTGCACGATGATTTGGCTCGGGCTGGCGCGAAGCAACATGCTGCCGCCGGGGTTTGAGGCCTTGATGGCGTTTGACAGCAGGTTTTGGATGAGGGTGATCAAAAGGTCGCTGTCGCCATAAAAGGCGGTGTCACTGCCGGTGACTGTGAGCTGAATCTCCTTATCCCTGACCTGGCTGTTCAGCGCTTCCAGGGCTGGGGTAAACAGCGCCTCTGCCTTGTGCCAGGCCATGGTGGGGGCCTCCTCCCGGCTGAGGCGGGAGAGCTGCATGAGCTTGGCCCCCATGCGCTCCAGCCGCTCGCCCTGGCTCACAATGGCGGAGAGCGCCTGCTGCTGCCGGGATTCATCCATGGGGGAGCGCCGAATCAGGTCCGCATAGCCCACCATGGAGGTGATGGGGGTTTTCAGCTCATGGGCCATGTCGGCGATGAACTGCTTTTGCGCCCTGTCCTGGCGGGTGAGGCGCTCCACATGCTCCTGGGTGGCCCCGGCCATCTGGTTAAAAGCCTGGGACAATTGGCCCACCTCATCCGGCCGGGGGGCCTTTGGCGCCCGGGCGCCGTAGTCGCCCCCGCCGATGCGCATAGCTGCCTGCTCCAGCCTTCTGAGGGGCTGAAAGGCTGCCCGCAGGGCCAGGGACAGCAGCGCCCACAGCAGAAGCCCCATGACGCCAATCACCAGGGCGGCGGTTGTGGCCTGGGCTTGCGCCCCGGCAAACACCTGGCCCAGGTCCCAGGCGGAAAACAGGGTGAAGCGCTGATCCAGTACATAAAAATCCCGCCTGATCAGCTGATAAACCCCATCCTCAAAGTGCGTGATCAGGTAGCGGCCAGGCGTTTCCGGCATGAAGCCCAGGAGCTGTGACTTGTCCAGCGGGAAATTGTCGTGGATGAGGGCGCCCTTGCCATCCGCCACGGCCACCAGGCCGGCGCTGGGCATATAGCGCACCGCCACCCGCACCGCCCGGGCCACCCGTTCGCCATCTGCCAGGGAGGAAAAAGCCTCCATGGCGGCAGACAGGGTGCCAGACAGCATGCCGCTGGTGTTGACCCCGCGGTCAAGCTCGCTATTTAACTCACTCTGAAAGCCATTGACCAGCAGAATACCGGCCAGACTGGTGGAAAAGACCAGGCAGAAAGCCAGGGCGATGAGGCTGACCCGGGTGTTTAGCCGCATGGCGGCACCTCCAGGCGGTAGCCCAGCTTGAACACAGTTTTGATAACCTCTTCCCAGCCCAGTTTCTTCCTGAGGCGCTGGATGTGCATGTCCACCGTGCGGGTGCCGCCCAGGTAGTCATAGCCCCAGGCCGCTTCCAGCAATTGCTCCCGGGAGAGGGCCATGTTGCGGTGGCGCATCAGCATTTCAAGGAGGGAGAACTCCTGGGGCGTTAAATCAACCCACAGCCCATTCTGGGTGACCGTGTGGGAGGACAAATCCAGCACCACATCCAGCACCTGATACTGCTGGGGCTTGTGATGGTGGCGGCGCAGGATGCCGTCTACCCGGGCCTGGAGCTCCACCGGGTGAAAGGGTTTTAGCATATAATCCTCTGCCCCCAGCCGCAGCCCGCGCACCCGGTCGGGCACATCCACCTTGGCGGTGAGGTAGAGGATGGGCGGCAGTGTCACGCCCTTTTGGGACAAATTTTCCACCAGCCGGAAGCCGTCCATCCCCGGCAGCATCACATCCAGAATGGCCAGGTCATAGCTGTTTTCAGCCATGAGGGCATAGGCCTCCAGCCCGTCGTGGCACAAGACAGGCTCGTAATCGGACACTTGAAGCGTCATCGCGATCAATTCCGCGATGGTGCGGTCATCCTCCACAATCAGGATTGGGTGCGGCATATGAAGTCCCTCCGCTGGCATTGTATCACAGGCGGGCGGGGGAGTTGTCATCAAGTTGTAAATGCGGGCCTCATTTGTTGCATATGGTGGCCTAAGTATATATTGGTTTTATTGGCTTATTTCGCTATGATACCGCAAATATCAAACAGGAGGGGGCTTTATGAACTATAATCGCTTTAATTACGGGGATTATTCAGGGCAGTTTATCACGGCCCTGGGCATTACCCTATTGCCGTTATTGATTGGGCTTATCATCATGGGGATTATCACCCGCCGCCTGGCTTCTAAAAAGGGCTACACGGGCTATTTCTGGACAGGCTTTTTCCTGCATGTGGTGGGGCTTATCTATGTGGCTGGGCTGCCGGATGAAAGGCCCCGGCGTCAATAATCCACCCAGGTTTCAGCCAGCGATTCCAGAATAGGCCCATCCGCCTCGCAAAAGGGGTAGGCGCTCAGTTGATCCGCCCGCTCCCACCGGATCTGCGCGTGTTCCCGGATGATGGGTTCACCCTCAATCAGCCAGGCATCAAAAAACAGCAGGCGCACAGCCAGGTCCGGGTATTGATACACCCTTTCAAAGCGCTGGGCGCCCACGCCAATCAGCACGTCCAGCTCTTCCCGGCACTCCCGGATGAGGGCGTCCTGGGGCGTTTCCCCGGCCTCAATTTTGCCGCCGGGGAACTCCCACTTCAGCCCCCGGGCCTTGTGCGCCGGGCGCTGACAGATGAGCAGCTTGTTATCACGCCGGATGAGGGCGGCGACCACATCGACCATGGGAACCTCCTTCAAGATTCTTGGGGT
>CAZSSU010000113.1:0-5713 GCA_964609415.1 uncultured Christensenella sp.
GTTTGATGGTGTTGGGTTCGGGCACACAATGGCACATCATGCAGCTGTTCTTCATATACTCGGCGCCCGCGACAGCATTGCCTGCTTTTCTGTTTTCTGAGGATACGACGGTCAGCGCAATAACGGATAGCAGGGCAATGATGACCAGGGTCACGAGTTTTTGATTAAGTTTGCCCTTTTTCATATGAACCTCCTGTTCTCCATGTTTCATGGATTATGACAGCGCCTCTTCCGCTGCGGTTTTTCCTGCCAGATAGCCTATGGTGAGCGCAAAGTCAGCGCCACCGCAGGTTGACTTCTGCATCCGGTTGGTATGCGTCTGGTGATCGGTGATTTTTGCGTCGTTGGCGCCGCAATAGAGACCCGGGATCACTTCACCCTTTCTGTTTAGCACCCTTCCGTAAGGATCACATGCGATGCCGCCATCCGCCATCCATAGATAGGCAGGGGTGCGCTCCATTCCGTAGAAAGGCGGCTTTTTAACGGGGAAGAGGTACTGCGGATCTTTGCCATAGTCCTCATCAACGCCTTTTTCGCAGAACTCGTTGTAGCGCTCAACGGTTTTCAGGAGGTTTTCCTTGTTGACGCCCAGCTTGTCCGCCAGCTCTTCCAGGGTATCCGCCTTGACGACATAGCCCTTTTCGATGCCATCCTTTACTTCCTCGCGCCAGTCGTACATCGGCCTGATATCGTCATCAGCAAAATAGATATGTTCCTTGGGGGTGACGAAGCGCTCGCACATGCCATAACGCTCGTTCAACTTTTCACAGATTTGTTCCAGATCGCCATCGTAGAAGGTGTAGAAGACCTTTTCAGGCTGCTTGAGCGCCTGCCACATCTTTTCATCCCAGTCTGCATTCTCATTTTCAAAACGCAGGCCATATTTGTTGGTTTTGAGCACGGGCTGGCGGGCTAATTGGATGGGGGCATAGGTGTAGGCGGAGAACTGCCTGTCAAAAAGCCCCGCCTCTCTGGTGACAGCATTATCATGGGGCATATTCCAGGGGAGGTTCCATTTCATGCAGTCTAATCCACCCTCGGCGTTGGCGCCAAAACGCGGCAGGCCGCGCACACCAGCGCCAGCGCCCTGGCACATCCGCATGCCGCTACCGTCGTTGGTGAGAGCACCCATATGGCAACCGCTTAGCTCGGTGCCATAGCCATAGTAATTAATCATATCAAAGTTGGCACCAAAACCACCCACGCAGTTGATGGTTGTCTTGGCTTTAATATAAATCACCTTGCCGTCATTGTCCGTGGCTTTTGCGCCAAGGACGCGGCCTGTCTCGTCCGTGATCAGGTTTGTAGCCCAGGTGCCGAACATTACATCGCCGCCGTTAGCCGACACATAATCATGAATGCGGTTTTCCACGGCGAAATATTTGTTCACCCAGGGATGATAGATGCTGCCGCCTTCGATGTCGCCTTCATGGGTGGGAATCATGGTGGGGAAGCCCTTCCATTCGGGGAAGATTTCCACCATCTCAAAGGTACAGCCTTTGCCCAGGCTTCTGATTTGCTCGAAAGACTCGACGCCGGCAAACATGAAAATCCGGCTTGCCTCACGGTCGCTTACGCTCATGCCATCTGGGAAAAGCTGATCCAGGGTTGCGTCCACGGCTTCCAGGTTCCACTCGGGAATGCCATGGTAATCAAGCCACTCTTTGACGCCTGACACACCGACTGTATGCACGCCTGCGTGCTCATTCCAGTTATGCCGCGTGCTTTTTTCAAGCGCGATGACTTTGGCACCTTTTTTGACTGCGGTGAGCGCGGCACATGTTCCGCCCATACCATAGCCAAAGATAAGCACGTCAGTTTCATAATCGTACTTTTCGGGCGCTTCAACGGTGGGGATGGGGTTGACATTATTCATGTCAATCTTGTGGTTGCCGTGCCAGATTTCGTCGGTATTGACCACCTCGTGAACTTGGCCAGTGCCTTCAGCAACAGTCGGAATGGGGCGCAAAACGCTGGAAGCCGCGAACGCGGCTAGCCCCGTTGCTGTGCCTTTCAGGAACGTTCGTCTGTCGATGCCTTGTTTCCTATCCTTCTCTTCCATGATCCAGATCCTCCTCTATATATACTTTTTGTAACAGTTACTTATACAAAGGATAGCATAAACAACCGCGCATGGCGTTCGGGATTGCTTATGGCGCTATCACAAAATCAGATAGGGAAGATGCTAGTTCATGCATTTAAAGGATGCTTGACATGTTGCCTGCAACCACCTATGATGTTAATATAGGAAAATAATGGACTGAATGATACATGCATTGGATAAGGAGGGGAACACATGACACTGTTTGAGATGGCGTGTTTTCTTTCTGCTGCCAACCATCTGAATTTCTCATTGGCTGCAAAGGAAGTGTATATTTCGCAGCCGGCGATGAGTGCGAAGATTAGTTCAGTTGAAAAAGAATTTGGCGTGAAACTGTTTTACCGGGATTCGCACAAGGTGGAGCTGACGCCTGCCGGTAAAATGGTATATGCGGAATTTACGGAGATACTCGACCAGTACAACAGGCTGCTTGACAACATCAAAAACAACCGCATCAGCGGGGGAAACCACCTGTCAGTCTGCTACAATGGCCCCTCAGAATGGGCGGGGGTCCATGAGTTGATACAGCAATTTCATGTAAAACATCCAGAGATTGAAATTGACATCTGCATTGGATGCTGGGGAGAGTATGTTACGGAGCTTCTGCAAGGGCATCTGGACATCATCTTCACAGAGATGGCTGAGATCGAAAACATTAACGAGATCAACAGCGTTTTCATGTTCAGGGATTATGCGGCATTTGCGGTGCCAAAGACGAGCGCCTTGGCCAGGTTTGATTCAATCAAGCTGGCATCCCTATCTGATCAAGCCAATGGCAAGCCCTACAGCATTGTGATTGAAAATGATAAACGATCAGCTAAAACCATGCGCCAGATATATCGGCGCTTGGGTGAAGCGGGCCTTAACATGGAAAACCCCAAATATGTTGATAATTTTGAAGTGGCAATCGCCATGGTTTCTTCAAACCTGGCCATCGCCCCGATTCCGCGTTCCTTCAAAGTTAAAGAGAATAAAGCCATCCGCTATGTGGATATTGACAGCGATAAGATCTATCTGGATTTTTGCCTGGCTTGGATGAAGAGCAATCAAAAGCCCGCCATCCGCTTATTCAGCGAATTTTGCCGGCAACACAGCTGGTAATGACAGCGTGATGATGCTGATCAGTTGAGAATGTTTAAAGATTCTGTTAATAGCATCCATAAAAAGGGCGATAAATGCTTCTATTTTGTTGCCTGAACCCGTTAAAAGCTCTATAATGCATGGGCGAGGTGACAAGGGTGTCTGAAGAAATCAGGATGCATGATGTGGTGGAGATGCGAAAAAAGCATCCCTGCGGCTCATACATCTGGACGGTGACGCGCATTGGCGCTGACATCAAGATGAAGTGTTCAGGCTGCGGCCGGGTGGTGATGCTTGACCGGCCGGAGTTTTTGCGCCGCCGGAAAAAAGTGCTGACACCAGGACCTGATGCGCCTGAAATTACCTTAGGGCTTGTAAAGGAGAAAGAGCATGACTGACCGGGACAATGAGCTTAAAGAAAATGAGACAAAAACCCCTGACGAGGAGATTGAAAGCGGCCAGGAGCAGGCCGAGAAAATAGACCCTAAAACCGGTAAAAAAGAGAAAGAAAAAAAGAAGAAAACCGTGGGACAGGAGATTTTAAGCTGGGTGGGCACGCTGCTGCTGGCAGTGGTCATCGCCATGTCTATCCGTGCTCTGCTGTTTGAGCCCATCAAGGTGGATGGGGAAAGCATGATCAACACCTTGCAAGATGGCGAGATTGTGCTGGTGACAAAGCCTGATGTGCTGATGAACAAGCTATCCCGGGGAGATGTGGTCATCTGCCGCTTTCCCAACCGCAACAAGGCCACCACCTTCAGGCTGGGGGCTCCCCTTGATGTGGCTTTCGTGGGGCATGAGCTGTTTGTGAAGCGCCTGGTGGCGCTCCCAGGTGACAGCGTGGCGATCATGGACGGCAAACTGTATGTGAATGATGCCCTGGTGGAAGAGGATTATATTGATTATCCCAGCTACGCGGATTACCCGCGCAGGGTGCTTGATATGGATGAATACATGGTGATGGGGGACAACCGTGCCTCCAGCCACGACAGCCGGTCCAGGGATGTGGGCCCTATCACCAAGGACATGATTGTAGGCCATGCGGCCTATGTGCTGTTCCCCCTAAACCGCATGCGCACCATCCGCTAAGGGGTGACACATGGAGGAAAACGCTTGAAAAGACTGGGCAGGGAGCTGATCAGCCTGGTGGGCTGGGTGGCCCTGGCAGTGGTCATCGCGCTGCCGGTGAGGGCTTTGCTGTTTGAACCCATCAGGGTGGACGAGCAGAGCATGATCAACACCCTTCAGGATGGGGAAGTGGTCATCATGACGAAGCCCGCTGTGCTGCTGGGCCACCTTAACAGGGGGGATGTGGTGATATGCCGCTATCCCAAGCGGAACAAGACAAACACCATCAAGCTGGGCGCCACGCTTGATCTTCAGACGGTGGACAACACATTGTTTGTAAAGCGCCTGGTGGCGCTGCCCGGAGACGCTGTGGCGGTGACGGATGGCCAGCTCTATGTTAACGATGCCCTGGTTGAGGAAGCATATATTGATTACCCCAGCTGGGCTGATTATCCCCGCCAGGAGCTTGGGGAGAATGAATACATGGTGATGGGGGACAACCGCGCTTCCAGCCATGACAGCCGTGCCCGGGATGTGGGGCCTATCACCCGGGAGATGATTGTGGGCCACGCCAGCCTTGTGGTGCTGCCCCTGGACCAGATCCGCATTATTCACTGAACCCTTTGGTTTAGCTGGTGTTATTTCAGCGCCTCAGATAAAGGGGGCGCTTCATCTATTGTGCTTTGGACGACGGGAGGATAGCGTTGCGTGCGAAGGTAAGGCAGTGGCTCAAGCGGCTGATGGCGGTGCCCGGCATGGAGGCGGGGCCCGAACTGCAATCGCTTTACCGTGAAGCGATTCGTATCGCCTGGCCTGCGGCCCTGGAAGGGCTCTTAATCAGCGTGATCAGCGCCGCAGACACCATGATGGTGGGCACCATCGGGCCTGCCGCTATCGCAGCTGTGGGGCTGACCGCCCAGCCCCGGATGATTCTGTTGATTTTATCCCAGGGCTTGAACATTGGCACCACCGCCTTAATCGCCAGGCGCAAGGGGGCTGGCAACCAGCAGGGGGTGAAGGCTTGCCTGAATCAGGCGCTTTATCTAAGCGCTTTGACCGGGGTGCTCATGACCATTGCTGGCCTGATTCTGGCGGAGCCTTTCATGCGCTTTGCCGGCGCCAATGAGGATACGCTGCAATTATCTGTGGATTATTTCAGGATTATTGCCCTGGGCTTTGTGCCGGTCAGCATCCACCTGTGCATTTGCGCTGCTTTTCGGGGCCTGGGTAAAACCCGGGTGACCATGTATACGCACCTGTTATCCAATATTATGAACCTGATCTTTAATTTCCTGCTCATTGGTGGACGCTTTGGCTTCCCCAGGCTTGAGGTGAATGGCGCCGCCATTGCCACGGTGATTGGCAGCGTGGCCGGCAGCATCCTGGCGATCTGGTTTGCCAGGGACCATCACACCGGCTTTGGCTATCGGCTGAAGGGGCCCCGCTTCGACCGGGACACCCTGT
>CAZSSU010000114.1:0-5695 GCA_964609415.1 uncultured Christensenella sp.
TATTGCGCTGGATTTGCCGGAGCCCCTGCTGCCGCTATTGGCGGAGGCGGGGGATGTCTTGCGTGATCACGCAGACAAAATCAGCCTGACCCAGCCCCATAACCTGCACCTCACCCTGCGCTTTTTGGGCGAGGTGGGAGAGGAGCGCCTGCCTGACCTGAGACAGCTGATCATCAAGGTACCAATGGGCGGACAGGTGGCGCTGAGCCATTACGGCAGCTTTGGGACGCCAGATGGCCTGACCCTTTGGGCCGGGCTTCATTGTGATAAGGCGGTTCTTACCCTGGCCCGGGCGGTGGAAGAGGGGGTGCGGCTGCTGGGCTTCCCGGCGGAAACCCGCGCCTTTGTGCCCCATGTGACCCTGGCCAGGCGGGCAAGGCTGAACACGCCGCTTTTAGAGATTATGCCGCTACTGCCACTGCATCCGGAGCCATTGCTTGTGCCCGCCCTCACGCTGTATCAAAGCGTTCTGGGGCGGGAGGGCCCTGTTTATACAGCGCTTGAAAGGGCCGCAAGCGCGCGCCAATGATAAGAAAGGGTGGATCCCATGAGCCAGCGCTACATCACCCTGGACGAGAGCAACCTGGAAACCGAGCACCTGTGCTGTGCCATTGCTGATAAAAAGCATCAGGCGGGGGTGGCCGGGAAAAAGGCCTGGATAAAAAACCGGCTGCCGGAAGGGCATGTGATGCGCAAGCTGGATGCCAAGGCCAAGGTGTTTATTGAGTACGCCCCGGCTGAGAGTGCCTGGGCGCCGGTGGAGGGAGAGGGCTTTGTGTATATTTACTGCCTGTGGGTGTCGGGGCAGTATAAGGGCCAGGGGCACGCGAGGCGCCTGCTTGAAGGCTGCATCCAAGAGGCCCGGGAGAAGGGGAGAAAGGGGTTATGCGTCATCACGGGCAAAAAGAAGAAGCCCTTTCATACAGACGCCTCCTTCTTTGCCAAATTTGGCTTTGAGGTGGCGGACACGCTGCCTGAGGGCTATCAGCTGATGGCGCTGCCCTTTGGCGAGGAGCGGCCGCGCTTCACCCAGGCGGATCGCAGCTTTGAAACGGGGGAGCAGGGCCTGGTCATTTATCACAGCCCCCAGTGCCCCTACATCGTGGATTGTCTGCGCCAGGTGGAGGCGGTTTGCCAGGCGCGGGGGATAGCGTTTACGGCGCACCCGGTGACCTCAGCACAGGAGGCCAAGGCGGTCCCCTGCGTGTTTAACAACTGGGCGGTTTTCTATGGGGGCCGCTTTGTCACCACCCACCTGCTAAACGAAGGATATCTGGCAAAAATGCTGGACAGCCTCAAGAGGGTATAGCCATGGCAAAGCCATTTGACTTCAAAAAAGAGTATAAGGACCTCTATCTGCCCGCGGCTGTGCCCACGCTGATTGAGGTGCCAAGGATGCGCTTCATCGCCGTAGACGGCGCAGGCAACCCCAACACCGCCCCGGCATACGCCCAGGCGCTGGAAATCCTTTATGGGCTTTCCTACGCCATCAAGATGGCCAAAATGTCAGGGGATGTGCCTGAGGGCTATTTTGACTATGTGGTGCCGCCGCTGGAGGGGCTGTGGCGGCTTTCTGATACCAGCATCCCGCCTGAAGAGATTAGGTACCACAAAGATGCGCTCATCTGGACCAGCCTCATCCGGCAGCCGGATTTTGTGACGGATGAGGTCTTTGACAAGGCCAGGGAAGGCCTGGCCAATAAGAAGCCGGGGCTGGATCTTAATCGGGCCAGGCTGCTGGACATGGAAGAGGGACTGTGTGTGCAGATCATGCACCTGGGCCCTTATGATGAGGAGCCTGCGTCCGTGCGGGCCATGGAGGCCTTTGCGGCAGCGCAGGATTACCGCATCGCCTTCTCTGATACCCGGCTGCACCATGAGATTTATTTGAACGATCCCCGTAAAACCGCGCCGGAGAAGCTGAAAACGGTGATCAGGCATCCGGTGGAGAAAGTATGAGATAAGCGCCTGGCTTTCTGCCAGGCGCTTGGTTTTTTGGGTTTTATTCTCACTGCCCCAGTTTCACGGTGAAGGCGTTGTCTTCCAGGTAGGTATCCTCAATGAGGGGGTTTTCGCCGGGGGTGGTGGGGGTCACTTTCTGGATGTAGGGCACGAAGGTGATGGCATCCGGCATCGCGTCCAGGGATTTCATGTCGTAAATGCCCATGAAGTTGTGGCTGCCGTCCTCTGTTTCGTCGGGCTTGCCGGCGCTGAGGCCGGAGTACTGGATTTTAGTGCCGTTGACACGGGCTTCAAAGTATAGCCGCTCATCCTCGCCCAGCAGGTCTGCCTTTTTCATCTGAAGCCCAAAGGTCACATCCATGTTCATCCGGGTAGCCACCAGGCTTTGAACGCTCAGGTCATACTCCGGGAAGGAATACACATTCTCCGCCGATTCCGCATCTGCCCGGTCTGCCTTTTGGGTGGTGAAGCTGTGGCTGAAGCGGTCCACCTCGTCAAAGGCGCCGCTCCTCACCAGGCGCTCCCACTCCCGCATCATGAGGAATTCATTCTTGCTCAGGCCCTCGGGCACAGGCAGGTAGGCGCTGTATTCCACGGTGGCATCGTTATAGGTGAGCAGGATCTTCTTGTTCTTATAGGCGTCCCGGAACAGCTGCTCATAATCTTCATGGGCGATTTTGCCATTATCAAAGTAGCCTTTGACGGAGTGCTGATCCACTTCCAGGGGCCAATTGGGCTTTAGGACATGGAAGGTGAGCGTCCAGGTGATGTCACCCTGGGCACCGGGCAGCACATCTTCCATCACAAAGAAGTCAGCGGAATAATTGCCGGGGCCGGCGGGGTTTTCCACCTTTTCTGGCAGCCAGGCGCCGTCAAAGAACTCAAAGCCGCTCTCCAGGTCCACGTCCAGCTTTTTGCCCTGGCTTTCAGCTGTGATGATCGGGAAGACATACACCTCATCCGCCCCCGCCTTGTGCGCCAGGTTCAGCGCCACGGTCATGCGGGAGCCGTCTGAGATGGCATCGTTTAAGGAGAGCTTCAGCCAGTCGTTCTCATAGCTGTCATTGATTTCAGTCACCTGGTCAGCGAACTTGGGGTCCAGGCTGTCCTTCACGCTGTATGTGGCGACCAGGGCGATGCCGGTGGCCATGAGGGCCAGGATGAGCACGACGGCCAGCGCCAGAGACAGGGTCACTTTCTTTTTCACGGGTTCCTCCTCCTTGAGTCCATTCAGGGTGCGCACAAACTGCGTATGCCCCATCTCGGAAACAGGAGGGTAGGCCCGTTTCAGGTCATCGAGTTTCATGGCGTTACCTCCTCCTCCGATAGTTCCAGCCGGAGGGACTGACGGGCTTGGGACAAGCGGCCTCGCACGGTGCTGGCCGGGATGCGCAGGAGCCTGGCGATGTCCGCTGTGGGTAAACCTTCCAGGTAATGGAGCATCACCACGATGCGCTGCTTTTCAGGCAATCGCTCCACAGCGTCTATCACATCCAGGTTGGGCGCTTCGGTGGGCGTTTCAGGTAGGCGTTCCATGGGCACCAGGCGCTCCTGCCGCCTGTAAATGCCCTTGCAGGCATTAATCAGGATGCGGATGAGCCAGGTGTCAAACAGCGCCTCGTTCCTGAGGGTATGCCGTTTTTCCCAGGCCTTGAGCAGCGCCTGCTGCATGGCGTCATGCCGGTCCGCTTCCGTCCTCAGCATGCCGCAAGCCACGCGGTACATTAGGCCCTCCATCTCCTCTGCCTTCCGGGTAAAGGCCAGCTTGTCAAGCAATCAGTCACCTCCTGCGCAGGGGCCCCTGCGCTTCATCAGATGCATCTGCCTATTAGATGCGCGGGGAGGGGGAAATGTTTGGTGTTGGAGTTTTTGTGAGGAATCTTTTTTGAAAAAAAGATTCCCCACGCCCCTTCAAAAAACGCTGTTGTTTACATCATCATATCAAAGTTCTTTGTAGGCTTCCAATCCATTCCCTCAGGAAACGATTTATCGCTGCACGCCGGTATGGGCATCATAGGTGAAGGAATAATCCTGGTAGTATAAGCTGTTGGGATACCCCGGGAAATCCCGCCGCTTGTATAGGGAGTCATTCTCCATAAGCACCTTCCAAATGGGAAAGGTGAGCCCTTGGCCATCCACAGATAGCAGTGGCTCAATCGCTCGCACCGTCAGCTGTCCATTCTCCTGAGTTGCTTGCTGGTGGTATTCCTCCCAGGGAATGGTGAGGAACTGGCTCAGGATATCCTGCCAGGAGAGAAGGGGATAGGAATCGGTCCTGTGTGCCTCCTCCGCAAACCAAAAACGGATGAAGGCAAAAGCAATTTTCCCCTCCTTGGTCACCACAAAGCGGGCGAAGGGCGTGGGGTTGCCATCCCCGGTCATACCGCTTTGCCCGTGGCTCCAGGAATTCATGGTGTGGATGGGGAGCGAATGTACCATAAAGCGCACAATCACCTCCGTGGGCGGACGACCCAGCGTGTTATACTCGCTGAGCCTCTGGCGCTCTTCGGCATCCAAATGCGCGGGGTAATCTGCAATACCATATGTAGGCAGGCTGGGCGGTGCGTCAAAGGAGCGGGCGCGGATAGCGTCCTCCTGGGAGACAAAGGGGTGGAAAGCGGATCCATCCATCTGGTAATCATAGCGGCATGAATAAAAGGGGTACTCGTATCCGGTGATGCCCAAGGTATCCAGAAAGCCCTTGACAGTTTCCTGGGCTTGCAGGTGCTGGGGATTATCCCCGGCGGGGAAGCGGGCTGCGCTTGATTCAACCATGACGGATCCGTGATGGCGGTAATCCGGCTGCATAAAGAGGAGGCTCATGCCGGAAATCGTGGTATCCTTTGGGTTTAAAGCCCCTGTGTCAAGGGCATAGTTTTTAAGTGCGCGGGTAATCGCGTCTCCGCTGATAGGCTGTTTGAGCAGCCTGCTTTCTATAAGCGGCTGGGGGAAGTTGTCCGGCATCGGCATATCCACCAGCACGGTTACGCCATTTTTTGTGGTGAACTGGCCTGTGATACGGTCATCCCGCTTTATTAGGCCGGACTGTGCGGCTGCCAGGGTTGGCACCAACATCAAGGCGATTATCAGCCTAAGCTGGAATTTGTTTTTCATCGTGTTCACTCTCCTGTGTGTCAATGGCCTTTTGGACAAAGATCATCTCCCTGTTAGATGCATGAGAGAGGAGAAATGTTTGGTGGGGGTGATGCGAGGAACCTTTTTTTTGAAAAAGGTTCCTCGCGCTCCTCCAAAAAACTCTGTAATGAATTAATAAATAGTAAAATTCTTTGGGGGTTTGGGGGCTTTCTTTTAAGAAAGCCCCCAAAATTCTAACTGATGGTCACCCGTTTCTCAAACGCCTTCTCCCACTTTTCTGTCCCCTGATGAGAAATCACAAAGAGCGTTGTGTCTTCAAGGCCTGTGATAACATCCTCAATCAGGCGGGCGGTGTCGGGGTCGACGTTGGCCAGGGGCTCATCCAGAATGAGAATGGGGCTGCGGCGCAGGAGGCTGCGGGCCAGACAGATGCGCTTGCGCTCGCCGCCGGAGAGGTTTTTGCCGGCTTCCTCAATGGGGTGGTCCAGGCCCTGGGGGCTGGCGAAGCGGTGGAGGCCCAGGCGGCCGAGGATGCGGATGAGGGCATCGTCGGGGATGTCCTGATAGAAGCGGAGGTTGTTGCGCAGGCTGTCCTGGAAGAGGACGGGCTCCTGGCGCATGATGGTGATGAGGGCGT
>CAZSSU010000115.1:0-5676 GCA_964609415.1 uncultured Christensenella sp.
CCTTTCAGTGATGACACCATTATATCACAATTCTCGTGTAGACACTATCTAGTTAGTGGTTACAATATTCCCGTGATTTCGTTAACGGAAGAGAATAAGAAGGAAGCGGTTTGTAGTGTTTTTGAAAACGTCAATACAGGCGGCGTTCCTTTAAATGTGTTTGAGCTGCTGACTGCAACTTTTGCTTCGGATGGTTTTAGACTTAGACAGGACTGGGAAGAGAACATTGAAGTTGAATTGAAAAACAATGCCCAAGATTATAACAAGGTGTTGAAAAATGTTAGCAATGTTGATTTTATGATGGCGTTGACGCTGTTGGCAACCTCAAAGAGAAGTGGACAGGCAGTAGCATGCAAGAGAAAGAACATTTTGGATTTGATTCTTTGCGAGTATAAAGAGAATCGAGATGCAATCAAAAATGGTTTTGTGTCAGCGGCGATTTTTCTAAATCTTCAATGCATATACTCATATAGTGACTTGCCATATGGCTCTCAACTAATTCCAATGGCTGCATTTTTTGCAGCGATGGAACAAAAGGCATTAACTGCAAAAAGCATGGCGAAAATTGCCCGGTGGTATTGGAATGGCGTATTTGGGGAAATGTACGGAGGATCAAATGACACAAGGTTTGTACGTGATTTCTTGGATATGAAAGCGTGGATTGGTGATGATACAGCAGAGCTTCCAGACACAGTAAAAGTATTTTCATTCCGGGCAGATAGGCTGGATGAGATGAGGACTAAGAACAGTGCTGCATATAAAGGAGTTGCCGCTTTATTACTCAAGAATGGAGCCATGGACTTTTCAAAAGGCTACACAATTGATAATATAACGAAGTATAACAGCGCAAACATTGATATTCATCACATATTTCCAAAGAGCTATTGTGATAAAGTGGGCATCAAGAAAGAAAAGTACGATTCCATCATAAACAAGGCGCCAATTTCATATGACACAAACCGTATGATAGGAGGAGGAGCACCATCAAAATATATTGTGAAATTCCTGGACTCCGAAAATCATGAGGAGATTACCAATCGCCTTCTTCTATCTCAGATGATAAATCCCGAATATATCAGGAAAGATAACTTCGAAGCATACTATGCTGATCGAAAAAGCAGTTTAATTCGGCTCATTGAGAAAGCGACTGGGAATCGAGTAACAGTACAGTTCAATTAACAATCACCAAGTTTTGGATTACTATCCAAGTTTGGAGTAAGGAAATCGGATTGTAGGCTAAGGTCTTTTATGTTAAAATATTACTAATTAATGCTTCGGAATACATGATTTCAACAATGAACGGAGGAAAAGAATATGCTGCTTGATAACAAGGTCTGGCTGGGCACATCGCAGGAAGGCCCTGTCGCCATGCTGCCTCAGATGGCAAACCGCCACGGGCTGATTTCCGGTGCCACGGGAACGGGCAAAACCGTCACCCTGCAGGTGATGGCGGAGGCGTTCTCCCAGCTGGGGGTGCCTGTGTTTATGGCGGATGTGAAGGGCGACCTGGCGGGGCTGGCTAAGCCCGGCGAGGTGAATGAGAAAATCCGCGCGCGCCTGGAGCAGGTGGGCGTGGAGCACTATACGCCCCAGGGCAACCCGGTGACGCTGTGGGATGTGTATGGGGTGTCCGGCCACCCGGTGAGGACCACGGTGAGCGAGATGGGCCCCTTGCTCCTCTCCCGGATGCTGCAGCTTAATGACACCCAGGCGGGGGTATTGCACATTGTGTTCCGCATCGCAGACGATGAGGGGATGCTGCTCATTGACCTGAAGGACCTCCGGGCCATGCTGGCCTACTGCGGGGACAAGGCCGGGGACTATACCCTGCGCTATGGCAACATCACTAAGGCCTCCGTCGGTGCCATCCAGCGGGCGATTGGCGTATTGGAAGATCAGGGCGGCGACCAGTTCTTTGGCGAGCCGGCCCTTGACATCGCCGACTGGTTTGTGAGGGATGAGGAAGGCCGGGGGATGATTAACATCCTGGCGGCGGACAAGCTGTTCCTCAGGCCTTATATGTACTCCGTGTTTATGCTGTGGATGCTGGGCGAGCTGTATGAGCTGTTGCCCGAGCAGGGCGACAGCGAGCTGCCCCGGATGGTGTTCTTCTTTGATGAGGCCCACTTGCTGTTTGAGGATTGCCCGAGGGAGCTGCTGAGCAAGGTGGAGCTCACCATTCGCCTCATCCGCTCCAAGGGCGTGGGCGTGTTCTTCATCACCCAGAACCCGGCTGATGTGCCTTCCAGCGTCCTCTCCCAATTGGCGGCGCGGGTGCAGCACGCCCTGCGCGCCTTCACCCCCCAGGAGCAGAAAATCATCAAAACCGTGGCGCAGACCTTCCGCACCAACCCCGCCTTTGACACCGAGCAGGCGATTACGGAGCTGAAGACCGGCGAGGCCTTGCTTTCCTTCCTGGATGAGAAAGGCGCGCCCGGCATCACCCAGCGGGCCATTATCCTGCCGCCCCAGTCTTCCATCGGCGCGATTTCTGACAACCTCCGCCAGACGCTGATTGAAACCAGCGAGCTGAAGGATAAATACACCAACATGTTTGACCGGGACAGCGCTTATGAAATGCTGGCCGCCAAGTATACCTCACAGGGTGTGCCAAACCTGGCCCGGGTGGTCCTGGAAGAAGGCCAGGGCGTGGTGGAAGAAGTGGTTCAGAAAGCCGAGCAGGTGTTCAAAACCACCTTCAAGGTGTTTGATCCGGCCACCGGCCAGTATGTGGAGCGCCAGGTGGAAGCGCCCATGGCGCCCGAGCCTGTGGTGACGCCGCATCAGGCGCCAGCCCCCGCCCCTGTGCCCCAGAGCGTGCGCAAGGTGGAGCAGGCGCCGCCGCCCGTCCTGGTGTATAACCCCCAGACCGGCCAGTACGAGCCCCAGCAGGTGGCTGTAGCGCCTGTCGAGGCCCCCGTGCCCGCCAAGGTGGAGAAGAAAACCGCCAGCAAAACCACCAAGACCGTTAAGGGCATTGGCGAAAAAATGCTGGATAACTTCACCCGCTCCACCGCCTCCGGCGCTGGCTACACCATGGGCAGAACCCTCACCCGGGGCATTCTGGATATTTTGGGGATTAAGTAAGGTAAACACGCGGGGAAGGGCCTTTTTGAAAAAAGGCCCTTCCCCACACCCCATCCTCAAAAACTTTTATCAGATGAATCACAGGGCGAATTTGATTAATTGTTTTTAACCTATCCATGAAAGGAAACAAAGCCTATGCGTATCGGCATTTTAACCAGCGGGGGAGACTGCCCGGGGCTGAACGCTGCGATCAGGGGCGTGGCCCGGGCGGCCTATCAGACGCTTGACGCGGAGATTATCGGCATCCGGGCGGGCTACCGGGGGCTGATTGACGGGGATTACCAGATCATGCAGCAGTCCCAGTTTTCCGGCATCCTCACCCTGGGCGGCACCATCCTGGGCACCAGCCGCACGCCTTTCCGCAACATGCGGGTGGTGGAAGAGGACAACGTGGACAAGGTCTACGCCATGAAGATGAACTACAAGGCCATGCGGCTCGACTGCCTGGTGACCCTGGGGGGCAACGGCACCCACAAGACGGCCAACCTTTTAAGCGAAGAGGGGCTCAATGTGATTGGCCTGCCCAAGACCATTGACAACGACATCTTTGGCACCGATTTTACCTTTGGCTTCCATACGGCAGTGGACATTGCCACCGATGTGATTGACCGCATCCACACCACCGCCGCCAGCCACAGCCGCTGCATGGTGATTGAGATCATGGGCAACAAGGCCGGGTGGCTCACGCTGTATGCGGGGATGGCGGGCGGCGCTGATGTGATCCTGCTGCCTGAGATTCCCTATGACATCAAGCAGGTGGCCAAGGTGCTGGAGGACCGGGCCAAATTGGGCAAGTTCTTCACCATCATCGCCGTGGCGGAAGGCGCCATGACCCAGGAAGAAGCCGGCATGAAAAAGAAGGAGCGGGAGGCAGCCCGGGCGGCCAGCGAGTATCGCAACATTTCCCAGCGCATCGCGGCCCAGCTCCAGGAGTTGACCGGGGTGGAGTGCCGCACGGTGATCCCCGGGCACATGCAGCGCGGCGGCAGCCCCTGCGCCTATGACCGGGTGCTGTCCACCCAGTTTGGCGTGCACGCGGCCCACCTCATCAAAGAGGGGCAGTTTGGCGTGTCCGTGGCGCTCCAGGGCAACCGCATCATCCACAACCGCCTCTCAGACATCGCGGGCGTGCCCAAGCCCGTTGACCCGGCCAGCCAGATTGTGAAGGCGGCGAGGGATATCAGCATCAGCTTTGGCGACTAATGAGGGGCTATGGTTTAACAGAAAAAGTGTCTGCGGGCACTTTTTCATTTGGCGGAAGCAACAAATGGGCTTTGTAAAGCGTCTGATAGGTGAAGAAGATAGGAGGGTGTGCCATGTGGATATGCAACCGCTGCCAAACAGCCAATAAGGAGGGCTACACCCAGTGCGTGGAATGTTCCGCCCCGCGCAACGCCCGGCGCTTTGGCGCGGGCAGGCCGGTGGTGGCCCCCAGCGTGCAGGCAGCTTCCTCTGAGCGGCGCATGCAGCAGCCGGAACAAGCGCCCCAGGATGCCCCGCCCCCGCCGGTTTCCAGGCGCGTGGTGGAGCCGCCCGTGCTGCCGCCCCGCAAGCCGGTGGGCGGGTTTATCCGCCTGGTGGGCATCCTGCTGGCGGCGCTTTTGCCCATCATCACCGTGTTGGTGGCGGTGCTGCGGCATGATGTGATTTCGCCTGTGATAATTAGCCTGTTTTTCAAGCCCCCGGCACCGGAGGTGCTGGGCTATGTGGCCTATGGCGTGATGACCTTTGCGGCGGCGCTGCTTGTCATGGCGCCGGGGCTGGCGCTGGTGGCGCTCAGCCGGCTGATGGGCCTGGCGAGGCGGCGATGAGAATCGCGCTGGTCGCCGCCCGGTTTGTGAATGGCGATATCCGCCATAACCTGTCCCAGGCCTGGCGCTGGAGCAGGGCCGCCAAGCAGGCAGGCGCTGATTTGCTGTGCTTTGGCGAGGCTTTTTTGCAGGGATTTGACGGCTTTGTCTGGGAATATGAGAAAGACCGGGACATGGCCATCAGCACCTCCGGCCCGGTTTTTCAGGAGCTGAAGGACATCTCCCGCCAGTCAGGCATCGACCTGATGATGGGTTTCCTTGAGATAGAAGGGGAAACATTGTATTCCTCCTGCGCGCTGATGGCGGCGGGGGGATTGAGCCAGCTATACCGCCGGATTTCCCGGGGCTGGAAGGAATACAGCCGAACCGATGCGCACTATCAGGAGGGGAGTGAGGTCAAGCCCTTTGCCTACCGGGGTAGGCGTTGCCTGATGGCCTTGTGCGGCGACCTGTGGGATGCGCCTGAGCGCTTCCGGGGGGCTGAACTGCTGCTTTGGCCGGTGTATGTGAATATTTCCAGGGAGGAATGGGGGGCATCCCTCATGGAGGAGTATGCTCAGCAGGTGAAAGAGCTGGCCCCTGATGTGCTGATGATCAACTCTCTGTCTGAAAACCCGGATGCCTTTGGGGGCTGCTGCTGGTTTTCGGAAGGCAGGGCCCAGGCCAGCCTGGCCATGGGCACAGAAGGCCTTCTGATGGTGGATATTTGAGCGTGCGCCTCTTTATTGCGCTGGATTTGCCGGAGCCCCTGCTGCCGCTATTGGCGGAGGCGGGGGAT
>CAZSSU010000116.1:0-5661 GCA_964609415.1 uncultured Christensenella sp.
GCTTGCCTGACAGGTACCGGGCGGCCATCCTCATGTATTACTACCACAACCTCACCATGGCGGAAACGGCACAGGCCCTGGGCCTGGCGGTGTCCACCGTGCATAACCGGCTTTCAAAGGCGCGTAAACGCCTGCGGGCAACACTGGATGGGGAGGAAAGCAATGAATAAAACCGATGAAAAAATCATCAGCAGCGCCCTGCGCAGCCACCTTTCCGGACTCCACCTGTCCGCGCAGGCACACGCCGCATTACATCACAGGATTCAAGGAGGAGAACAAGTGAAAAAGCGCATGCCCCTGGCCCTGGCGCTGGCCATGGCCCTGATTGTCATCACCCTGACGGCGCTGGCCGTCACCAGCATGATAGAACAGCACACCCGGGAGGTGCTGGAGCTGGGCGGCGTTCCCCTGGCCCGCTGGCAGCTGGCAGACAAAATGGCCTTTATTGACACCATGGAGCGGGCGGAACTCCCCATGAACCAGGAGGAACTGGCCGCGCTCAGGAAGCCTGAGACCACTGATGAAGAAAAGGAACGCCTGGCCGACAGCCTGATTGATGCCCGCTATGGCCAGCTGCTGGCTGACTACCGGAAGGAACTGGATGTGGAGGAATATGACCTGCCTAAGGCACCCTCGGCTGTGGTTGTGTTCCGGGAGGGCTACCTGAGGGAGCACCCGGAGGCCAGCAAAGAAGAGCTGGAGGCGGCCTTTAATGCTTTCATGATGGATTACCATAAAGACACGATGCTGACGGCGGAAGAGCAGAAGCAGCTGGATGAACAGCGCGCCGGGGAGCGGGCCACGGAAGCGGACATCCTCGCCAAAATGTCCGGCGAATTGACCGAAACATCGCTGGGGCTAGACGCGTGGGAGCTGACGAAAGCCACCATCACAGCCACCTTTGATGAGGCGCACAGGCTGTGGCTGGGCCAGGCCAGCATCCATGAAAAGGACATCGCTGAGGGCAAGCGCGAATGGCTGATGGGGCTGAAACAGCATGAGCAAAACACCTTCTTTGAGTACCAGGACGGCATTTTCACCGTCAGCCAGGTGTATGAGGAAAATGGTGAGCGGGTGACTGATGCCCATACCATTGAGGACTATGAGTATCTTAAGCTCATTCCCCTGAGCGCCTGGGGGGAATACCGCAGCCAGGGCTTGGCGTGGAAGGCGGAATTCACCAAGGCCTACCGGGACAATTCCCGTGCCTGGCTGGCAGCGCACCCGGACTATGTGTCCAAAACCAACCCCAGCACGGAGTGGCTCACCCGCAACCCCTACGGCCTGCCTGGGCCGGATGATATTCCCCAGGAGAAGGCCCTGGAAATCGCCAAGGAACAGTTTGTCGCCTCAGTCCCCCTGGTGACAGCCCAGGGCATTGAGGAACACTGCAAGGCTGAATTCTTTTTCCGCATCAATAAGCCCGAAAAGCCCATGTGGAAGGTGATGCTAACGCTTAAGGAAATCGACGCGTCAAAAACCGGCATGGACCATAAGACCCTGATTGCCTATGACCTGTTTATCGCCGACATCGACGCCAAAACCGGCCAGGTGCTGAAAACCTATGACGATTATCAGGACGACAGCGCTGACTTTGCGGAGATGTTTATGTAAGGGCTTGTAAAAGCAAGCCGGGCTGCCATGTTTTATCACACGGCAGCCCGGTTTTTTATTTCTTTTTCAGGCGGGAAAGCGCCTTGTCCCTGAGCAGCCTCAAGCCCTTGCGCACATGATCCCGCAGGGGCCGGACGGCCCGGATAAGCGAAAGGCGGGCCTTGTGCCAGGGCTTGAGCGGCTGCCAGGCCGCCCGGTACTGGATGTGAGCCAGGCTTAGGCTCTCAGCGCTGGGGGACTGACGGCCATAGATGAGGGCGCTGTGGATGTGGGCCAGATTATTAAGCCCGGCGTCATCCGCCGCGGTGCGGGCCATGTAGTCCAGGGCGGTTTCCTGGGGCAGCATGCCCATGCCCTGGGCCTGACGGGCCGCCAGCAGCGCCTGCCAGAGGACGGCGAAAGCCTGGTCGGGGGTTTTCTGGCGGGCAGCCCGGCGCTCAGGCTCTTCCTCGCGCAGGCGCCAGATGAGAAGGCCGGCTAAGAGAACAAGCAGCAAAATCCACCAGGGGAAGGGGGGCTTGTCCTCAGGGTCTGCCAGCTGCTGGGGGCTATCCCCAGGCGCCGGGGAAGGGGTGGGCTCATCCTCGCCGGGGGCGGGGCTGGGGCTGGGGCTTTCCTCAGGCGCTTGTTCAGGGCCGGGCGTCGGCGCCTCCTCAGGGCCTGGGGTGGGGGTGGGCGTGGGGCTGGGCGGCGGCGGGCTGCCCGGCGGGGGCGGTGCCTCGCCATCGCCCTCTGACTCGCCGCCTTCTGAAGCGGTGGCGTCAAAAGTGACCCAGCCCATGCCGGCGATGTAAATCTCTGTCCAGGCGTGGGCATTGCGGGCGGTGAGGGTGACTGAACCCGCCCCCTTGGGATCCGCCAGGAAGCCCTCCACATAGCGGGCGGGCAGATCAAGCGAGCGGGCCAACACCGTCATGGCGGTGGCAAAATAGGTGCAGTAGCCCTCCCGGGTTTCAAACAGGAAGTGGGAGGCGAAATCCAGGTCGTTGGGGGCGGAGGGCACATCCAGGGTGTAGCCGTAGTTGCTTTTCAGATAGCGCATCAGGGCCAGGCCCTGCTGATAGGGGTCAAAGATGTTGCCGGCGATGTCGTGGGCCAACTGGTCAATGAGGCCACCGGGCTTTAAGTGCTCGGGCAATTTGGTGTAGGCGCCGCGGATGTTCTCATAGGCCGGGTCCACATACTCCTGCATGCGCTGGGCCAGGGCATCGGTGGCGGCGGTGCCCGCCACATAGGCCTCAAAGCCGGCGGAATAATGATCCCCCTGGCGCAGATCCCGGGTGATGAACACCTCAGAAGAGCTGTTGAAATAGGGCACCATGCCCTCGCCAGGCGCCAGGGCGCGCAGGCGCTGGGGCACAAAAAGCGTGGAGGGCATGGTGTCAAGCAGGGTAACGGACACATCAAGCCCCGGCCCCCGCTCACCCAGGGGCAGCTCCTCATTAAAAAGATCGGCTTTCAGCGCCGCGAAGCGCCTGGACTGGAAGCCATAGCGCTCGTTTGACAGGGTGTCAAACCAGGCGCGGCCATTGTACATATCCAGGGCGGTGCCTCGGAGGTAGGTTTTCTGCGGGGCGCTCACCTGCATCAGCGGGCTGTCCGGGATGAGGGGCTTGCCCCCCAGGCCCTCATCCCCCATGGGCTGATAACCCTGGGAGGAGAGGGAGAACATGCGCCTGGAATCAGTAAAGAAGAAGTAATCCTCCACCGCCTGGCGGATGTTGTCGGCCATCTGCTCCAGCTGGGGCACCGTCTGGCGATGCCCGGGTGTGAGCCATGAGGCAAACAGCGCCAGCACCAGCGCCAGGGCCAGGGCTTTTAAGCCCCGCAGCCTGGCGGGCTTGCTCTGGGGCACGGTGAGCACGGTGCCAGCCGGGGGCTGATGGCTGTGGGCATACAGCAGCGGCAGGGACAGCACCGCCGGGAAATAAAGAGAGAGGTTTTCCCGTGCGCCCGCAAACCAGAACATGAGCAGCGGCGCTGTCACCAGGGGCAGGGAAAAGGCCGGATCCCCATCCAGCAGCAGCCGGGCATACACCGCCAGTAGCAAAAGCATCAGCGGGATCAGGGCATCCAGATACCAGCGGAAGGCCTCCATGGGCGGAGCGCCGGAAGCCATGGCCCAGATAAAGGACACCGCCCGGCCCATTAGCGACCCGGGCATGAGGAAGGCGGGCAGGATGATGGCGGCCAGCAGCACAGCAGCCCCTGCCAACTGCATGGGGGGCTTGAGCCTGGCAAAAAGCGCCATGATCAGCGTCCAGACAAGCGCCCACAGGAGGGCATACCAGTCCTCCGCCATGACGCCAAACAGCGCCAGCACCGGCCGGGACAGCGCCCAGGCGATGAGGGCGGAGAGCAGGAAGCGCCCCAGCTCGGCCTTTAAGGCATCACGCAGGCGTGACATAGCACACCTCCACCATGTTCTGCTGCAAAAGGGCGATATAAGGGCTGTAATCCGGGTTATTCATGGTAAAAGTAATCAGGTAAAAGCGCACATTGGGGCCGGAGGCGCGGATGTTTTTGACGCCTTCGGCCACCTGGGCGTCCAGCCTGGTGGTGATGACAATGGTGGCCCCGGTGCGGCGCATGCGGCGCAGCTCCAGGCCCAGCACCCGGTCAAAAGCCATGCCGCCGGCATAGGCCTGATAGGCCAGCTCTTCTTTTAACAAAGCCAGGGACTCCTGATGATCGGCGTGGAACTCGCTTTGCCTGGTGCCATACAGCGGCAGGCGCACGGGCTGGCCATCGGTCATCTGCATGGCGGCGACAGACAGGGCGGTTTCGCTGAGGGTGTCCATGAGGCGCGCCTTGCCATCCGGGGTGTTCTCTCCCCCCAGGGGGGCCGTGCAGTCAAGGAGGATGAGGGTGTCTGGCGGCTCCGGAATCTCAAAGCGGCGCACAATCAGCTCCCGGGCACGGATGGACAGCTTCCAGTGGATGCGCTTGAAAGGGTCCCCCAGGCGGTAGGCCCGGGTGTCCTCGGGGGAGGTCACATCCTCCCCGCTGCGGCCAGGCAGCGCCCGCCCATCATCCAGCCGGGCAAAATCCAGCGGCAGCACTTCAAACTGCCGGGGCAGCACTAGGGCCTGGGGCAGGGGCTTTTTTAGTTTCACCGGCCAGCGGATGAGGCCGAAAAAATCCTGAAGGATCACCCGGGCCGCCCCCACCGGCCACTGCCCCACATGGGGGAAGCGCAGGGAAAAGGCGGCGGCGCTCTCCCGGAGGAAGCCCGCCTGCATCACCGCGTCCGTCTGCCCCTCTGGCAGGGTCAGGGGCAGGCGCACAGGCCCAATGGGCAGGGGGCTTTTCAGCTGCACAGACACATGGAGCTTGCCCGTGTCCCCCCGCTCCAGGGTGCTCCCGTCCAGGCGCTGGGAAAAACCCAGGGTGTAGCGGGCCGCAATGAGGCTGATGAGGGCGTAGGCGATCATCATCACCAGGGCCCAGGAAACGAAATAAAAAACAGGCCCACCCAGGGACAGGGCGGACAGCCCCGTCACCAGGAGGACGCTGAATGCCGCCAGCAGGCGTCCGGTCATCCCTTTGCGCCTGGCACCGGCAAGGTGTCGATGATGAGCCTGAGCACTTCCTCAGCCGAGACGCCCTTCATGCGCGCTTCGGAGGTGAGGATGAGCCGGTGGGAAAGCACGTGCAGGGCCATATGCCGGACATCGTCAGGCAGAATATACTCCCGGCCAAAGAGCATGGCCACGGCCTGGGCTGCGCGGATGAGGGCGATGGCGCCCCGGGGGGACACGCCCAACTGCAGCGCCGGATGGCTCCTGGTGGCGGCGGCGATGGTGGCCACATAGCTGCGCACCTCCCGGCTGCAATACACTGTGCCGATGGCCTCCTGCATGGCGATAATCTCCTCCGTGCCGCAGACCGCCTGGAGGCTTTTCATGGGGGATTCGGTGCCGGAGAAGCGGTCCAGCACGTCCATCTCCTCCTCAATGGAGGGATAGCCGATGCGGATGCGCAGGAAAAAGCGGTCCATCTGCGCTTCAGGCAGGGGATAGGTGCCCACAAAGTCGATGGGGTTCT
>CAZSSU010000117.1:0-5561 GCA_964609415.1 uncultured Christensenella sp.
TCCTGGGCTTTGGGGACCCCAATGTGCCCAGCTGGGGGCAGATCCTGCACATCGCCTCCTCCACCGGCAATGCCCGGGTGGCCTGGTGGTGGGTGCTGGCGCCTGGCATGGCCATAGTGCTCCTGCTCCTTTCCATCTTCTTTGTGGCCAGAGCCCTGGAAGAAGTGGTTGACCCAAGGCTGAGGAGGCGCTGAGAATGACACTGCTGGAAGCGAAAAACATATCCATTGACTATACCACCCAGGCCGGCGTGATGCGGGCGGTGGAGGAGGTGTCCTTCACCCTCCGGGTGGGCGAGAGCCTGGGCCTGGTGGGCGAATCCGGCTGCGGGAAAACCACCCTGGCCAAGTCCATCATCCGCCTGCTGGCCAAAAACGGCAGCATCAGCCAGGGGGAAATGCTCTTTAAGGGGCAGGACCTGGTGAAAATAAGCGATGAGGAAATGCGCAGGCTGCGGCTGAAGGAAATCGCCATGGTGTCCCAAAGCGCCATGAACGCCTTAAACCCCGTGTACACCGTGGGCGACCAGCTCATTGAGGGCATCAGAGCCCATACCAACAAAAGCAAAAAGGAAGCCTACGCCCGGGCGGTGGAGGTGTTCAAAATGGTGGGGTTGGAGGAAAAGCGCCTGCGCAGCTACCCCCACCAGATGTCCGGCGGCATGAAACAGCGCGCCATCATCGCCATGGCCCTCACCCTGGACCCCTCCCTCATCATCGCCGATGAGCCCACCACCGCCCTTGACGTGGTGGTGCAGGATCAGATTTTGCAGCAGATCATCCAGCTGAAAAAGGCCATCAACGGCTCCATGATCCTTATCACCCACGATATTTCGGTGGTGAGTGAAACCTGTGAGACCATCATCGTCATGTATGGCGGCAAAATCATGGAGCAGGCGCCCACCCGGGTCTTCTTCAAGGAGCAGACCCACCCCTATTCCCTGGGGCTGAACAACGCCTTCCCCAGCATCACGGAGATTGGGGAGCAGCTCATCTCCATCCCCGGCGCGCCGCCCAATCTGCTTAGCAGGCCGGCCGGCTGCCGCTTTCAGGAGCGCTGCCCCTTTGCAGAGGATTTGTGCCGCCACGAGGCGCCGGTGCTGGCGCAGGTGGGGGAGGGGCACTACTCCGCCTGCCACTTTCATCATAAGGCCAGCCACTTCCGCCAGGAGAGCAAGAAACCGGAAACCTGGCAGGCGGTGGCCCGCCGCATCGAAGCGGCAAGCAGCCAGCAAGGAGGCGCCTGATGGATAGCCCAATCATTCAAATCAACAACCTCAGCAAGGTTTTCCCTGTGCCCCGGGGCATGAAGGAATGGCTCAGTGGCACCAAGCACGCCGTTAAAGCCATTGACGGGATTGACCTGACCATCGCCAAAGGCGAGATCATCGGCCTGGCGGGCGAGAGCGGCTCTGGCAAAACCACCACCGGCGAAATCCTGGTGCGCCTGCAAAAGGAAACCGGCGGCAGCATCGTCATTGACGGGCACCCGCTGGATGGCAGCAACAAGCAGATGCAAAAACAGTTCCGCCGGGAAGTGCAGATGATTTTTCAGGACCCTTACGAGACCTTAAACCCCCGCTTCAACGTCTTTGACACCATTGCGGAGCCGCTGAGAATCCACGGGGAAAAGGATGCCCGCAAGCTGCGGGCAAAGGTGATTGAGGCGCTGGAGATTGCCGAGCTCAGGCCCGCTGAGCAGTTTATGTATCGCTACCCCCACGAGCTATCCGGCGGCCAGCGCCAGCGGGTGGCCATTGCCCGGGGCATTGTGATTGGCCCCAAAATCCTGGTGGCCGATGAGCCGGTGTCCATGCTGGATGTGTCCATCCGCGCGGATATCCTGAACCTCTTAAAGCGCTTGCGGGAGCAGATGGGGCTCACCATGCTCTATATCTCCCACGATCTTTCCACCATCAAATACCTGTGTGACCGCATCGCCATCATGTACCTGGGCAAAATCATGGAAATTGGCCCCGTCAACGAGGTGATTGCCAACCCTGTCCACCCCTACACCCAGGTGCTGCTCTCCGCCGTCCCCGTGGCGGACCCGGATCATGTGAAGGAGCGCATCCTCATTGATGACGAAACCCCCGACCAGATCAACCTGCCCACGGGCTGCCGTTTCAGCCCCCGCTGCCCCTATGCCAAGCCTGCCTGCGCCAGCTGTGACCACAGCATGCGCCCGGCTGGCGAGCATCACTTCCATGCCTGCCTCTTCACCAGAGAGGAACAGCGACAGACTGAATTCAATCATTAAGGCTTTGATGAGCCGGCTTTTTTCGCCTCCTCTGTGCCTTCACTCATTCATTCAGTATTGATAAAAAGAAATAATGGATGATTTTCAGGATGTCGTTGCAAATGCAACGGCATCCCTTTCATTTCGCGGGTATACTGTCCTTGAAACGTTAGGAACATCTAACCTTTAAGGATATGAGGAGGAAACAGCATGAGCGCACACATCAACAACCGGGAACAGCCCCATGACACGCAGTCCTTCCGCAAGGAGAAGCTCAAAGAGATCATCAGCCGCCTGCACGAAGGCCACACCGTGGATGAGGTGAAGGGCGAGTTTGAGCGGGTTTTTGGCGAGGTATCAGCGGAGGAAATCTCCCAGGCTGAGCAGGCCCTGATTAATGAGGGCATGCAGGTGGAGGAGGTGCAGCGGCTGTGCGATGTGCATGCCGAGGTCTTCAAGGGCTCCATCACCGAAATCCACCAGCCCGCCACCCAGCGCCCCGGCCACCCCATCCACACGATGAAGGCCACCAACCAGGCGCTGCGGGCGCTGATCGCGGAGATCCGCGGCCTGATCGGCAAAACAGATGGCGCCTCCATCGAAGCCCTGCGCCAGAAAACCCTCCAGCTTGCTGGCATTGACAGCCATTATAAAATCAAGGAAAACCTGATGTTCCCCTACATGGAGAAGTACGGCGTCACCGCACCCCCCAAGGTGATGTGGGGCGTGGATGACGAGATCCGGGCGGAAATCAAAACCGCCATCGCTGACATCGCCCATGGCAAAACTGAGGCCCTGGAGGCCGTCACGGTGCGGCTGGAGGACATGGCCTTTAAGGAGGAGCACATCCTGCTGCCCATCCTGGTGGAAAAGCTGCATGAGGATGAGTGGGCGCAGATTGCCCGGGACGAGGCGGAGTTTGGCCACTTCCTGATTGACACGCCCCCGGCCTTCCCCCTGTCAGAGCGCAAGCCTGCTGAGGGCACGGCCCAAACAGAAGGCCGCTTCACCCTGCCCACCGGCAGCTTCAGCGCTGAGGAATTGACCGCTATCTTTAACACCCTGCCCCTTGACATCACCTTTGTGGACAAGGATGACCGGGTACGCTTCTTCTCCGTCACCCCCGACCGGGCCTTCCCCCGCACGGTATCCGTCCTTGGCCGCAACGTCTCCAACTGCCACCCGCCGGCCAGCGTCCACGTGGTGGAAAGCATTGTGAACGATTTCAAGTCCGGCAAGAAGGACCATGAGGATTTCTGGATTGGCATGGGTGGCCGCCTCATCCATATCCGCTACTTCGCCCTAAGGAGCCCTGAAGGCGAATACCTAGGCGTGGTGGAAACCACCCAGGACATCGCCCCCCTTAAAGACATCACCGGCGAAAAGCGGCTGATGAGCGAGTAAGATAACTGGAAATAATTAGGCAGCGCCTGGCGATTAAGCCAGGCGCTGCTTTTAAATGTTTACCGAATTTCATCGACTTGCGACTTTTTTCGGCTTGCAATACTACATGTAGTAAGATAAACTCTCCTTGACAGAACGGATTTGGTCGACAGTCGACGAAATTTGGCAAGCCATATCTTCTAATGCATGATTGTAATAGGGCGGTGATGCGCTGTCAATCTCCGGGCATTCAGCCATGAACACAATAAAAACAGCGCCTGGTTTGAACCCCGGGCGCTTTCCCATTAGTATGGTAGCATTGCGACGAAGCAAGGAGGCCTCCCATGCAGCACCTGCGCATCCCCAAGGGCTACACGCCCTGGCTGAACCTGTACGAAACCCAGGAAGCGATTGCCCTGATTAAAACCACCTTCACGGATTTTCTGTCCAAGGCGCTGAACTTGAAGCGGGTGTCAGCGCCGCTGTTTGTGCTGGAGGATAGCGGCCTTAACGATGACTTAAGCGGCGTTGAGCGCCCGGTTGCCTTTGACATTCCCTATTCCCGGGTGCAGGCCCAGGTGGTGCACTCCCTGGCCAAGTGGAAGCGCCAGGCGCTGGGGCAGTACGGCTTCCCCCTGGGGGAGGGCCTGTATACCGACATGAACGCCATCCGGCGGGATGAGACCCTGGATAACCTCCACTCCATCTATGTGGACCAGTGGGACTGGGAAAAGGTGATTGCCCCTGAGGAGCGCAGCCTGGAAACCCTCAAAGATGCCATGCAGAACATCGTCACCGCTATCATCTGCACCTATGATTTATTGAAGTGGAAATACCCCCGGCTGCCGCTGAAGTTCAAGCACGATGTGCGCTTTGTCACCACCCAGGAGCTGGAGGACCGCTGGCCTGACCTCACGCCCAAACAGCGGGAGGAGAAGATCACCCGAGAATACCGCACCTGCGGCATCCTGCAAATCGGCGGCAAGCTCAAGTCCGGCCAGCCCCATGATGGCCGGGCCCCTGACTATGACGACTGGCGCATGAACGGCGACATCCTCTTCTGGCATGAGCCGCTGAATTGCGCCATGGAGCTATCCAGCATGGGCGTCCGGGTGTCCCCTGATTCGCTTGACTACCAGCTGCGGGAATCCGGCTGCGACCACCGCCGCTCCTACCCCTTCCACCAGGCCCTGCTGGCAGGGCAACTCCCCACCACCATGGGCGGCGGCATCGGCCAAAGCCGCATGTGCATGCTGCTGCTGGGCAAAGCCCACATCGGCGAGGTCCAGTCCTCCTACTGGGACGCGGAGACCAGGACAAGGTGCCGGGATGGGGGAATCGTGTTGTTGTAAGGCATCAGGGCCTATTTATCCCGGTAATGAGAGCCGCACTGTACAATGCGAATGATGTTCCCATCAATCCGGTATACAATGCGGTTTGCATCGTCTATCCTTCTGCTCCAATAACAGGCCAAGTCCCCTGATAAGCGCTCGGGTTTGCCGATGCCTTCATGGCCATTCCGGTCAATATCCCGTATCAGCAGGTTGATGCGCTTGAGCGTGCGTTTATCCTGGCCTTGCCAATACAAGCAGTCTTCCCAGGCCTCATCGCTCCAGGCTTTAATCATCGTCTATGTCAACCAGCTCATGAACTGTGCCACCCGTGGCCTCCATCTGCGCGATGGAACGCCTCAGGCGTTTCATGTTTTCGGCGGAATAAAAGGGGTCTGCCTTGACGATGAAGGGTAAGCGCTGTTCGCGAATCACCTCTTTGACAAACATATTAATGGCCACGGATACATTCATCCCCGCCTGGTCACAAAAGGCCTCAAAGGCCTGTTTATCCTTGCTGTCCACACGGACGCTGAGATTGGCTTGTGTTTTCTTCTCTGCATTAAGCTGTGTCATGTCATACCTCCTTGTGCTAATGTGTGAAGATAT
>CAZSSU010000118.1:0-5313 GCA_964609415.1 uncultured Christensenella sp.
TACGCGCTGAAGCCCGCGGCGGGCATGGACACCATGTTTTGCGATATGGGCGGGGCGGCGGCTGTCATCGGCGCCATCAGCAGCCTGGCCGCCATGAAGGCCAAGGTCAATGTGGTGGGCATCGTGGCCGCCTGTGAGAACATGATTTCCGGCCACGCCTATCACAACGGGGACATCATCGGCAGTTTGGCTGGCAAGTTCATCGAGGTGGTCAACACCGATGCTGAGGGCCGCATCACCCTGGCGGATGCGATCAGCTATGCCGCCACCGTCATCAAAGCCGACAAGATCATTGACATCGCCACCCTCACCGGGGCTGTGGGCGTTGCCCTGGGGCAGGAGATCACCGGGGTGGTTGCGGATGATGAGGGCATCTTCCGGGCCATTCAGCAGGCCTCCGATGAGAGCGGCGACAAGGTGTGGCGCCTGCCCCATTATGATCATCTGAATAAACACAACAAATCCGAGCGGGCGGATATCAAAAACTCCGGCGGCAGGCCCGCGGGCACAGCCACCGCCGCCCTGTTCTGCCGGGCTTTTGCCTTTGGGCTGCCCTGGGGGCACCTGGATATCGCTGGCACCGCCTACCACGAGAAGGCCAGCGCCAAAGCCCCCATGGGCGCCACTGGCGTTGGGGCAGAGCTGCTGGCCCGTGCTGCCATCAAGCTGTTTGAGGATTGATGTCAGGGGATTAGGTATCAACAAGCCCGGAAAGCCATCATTGGCCTTCCGGGCTTGTTTGATGAAGAGGCGTGACTACAGGGGGTACAGTTTGCCGCTCATCTGCCAGGCGGGCTTGCCGTATTGGATAGAGAGGCAGGCGCGTTTGCAGCGCTGATCCTGGGGGTTCCAGCAGACATGGTTCCGGTAGGACCGGATGAAAGGGCCCTCTCCCAGGAAGGTGAAGCGCTTATCAAGCAGCATTTCCATGGGGCAGCCCAGTCTGGCGGCGGCCAGGGAGAGCTTTTCTGAGTCATGGAGATCGGGCATCCGGTGGAAGGCGCAGATGACACCGTCAAGCAGCGCCTTCATGGGGTTTGCCAGGTTGAGGGGCTGCTGTTCAGGGCTGTCTATTTCAATTTCAAGGCCAAAATCCCCGAGGATATCCCCCTGGTCAGCGGCGCAGATGGCGGAGAGGTTTTGCCTGAGTGCCAGCCAGTATTCGTAGGGCTGGTGGCTTCCCCTGAGGGAAGCGATGGGCACCTGGCGCCAGGAGACAGGGGCCTTGGTCGTGCCATCTGGCAGGGGATTAATCTCGTAACGGTAGCAATGGGAAAAGCCGCCCCTTTCTGGGAGCATGGCGCTGACTTCATTTGGCGGGACATGGCGAAAGGCCAGGCTATGCCTGGCGCAATGCTTGAAGCGGGCGGGGCCAATGTTATAAAACAGCGCGTTTTCCACATCCACATCGTCCCGGCCTTTAAGCGAGCCATAGGCGGCGCTGATGCCTGTGCCGGGCAGCGCTGTCATCTTGAGCAGGGCTTGCCCCAGGGCATCCCGGAAGGCCTTTTGCCAAGGGGACAGGTGGTCAAAGGGGATGCGCGCGGCGGAGAAAGCGGTGAGGTTGTTAGGGCTAATCAGCAGGCGATAGTTTTCCGTGATAATCTGGCTTTGCTCAGTCAAGCCTCAATCCTCGTCCCGGTAGCGCTCAATAATCGCCTGGGTGCCCAGCTCGCCCTGGCCGTCTTCTTCCATGGCGGCGTACATTTTGAGGGTTTTCTTGAGGATGGGGAGCTTCAGGTCCCGTTCCTTGCTTTCCTCCAGGGCGATGCGCAGGTCCTTCACATAGTGCTTGATGAAAAAGCCGGGGGCATAGTCGCCGGAGACCATCTTGGGGCCGTTGTTGGACATCTGCCAGGAGCCGGCGGCGCCGGTGGCGATGGTGCCCAGCATTTTGGACAGGTCAAGCCCGGCGGCTTCGCCGTAGCGCACGGCCTCGGCCACGCCGGTGACAGCGCCTGCGATGGCGATTTGGTTGGCCATTTTGGTGTGCTGGCCGGCGCCGTCGCCGCCCTCATGGATGATGGTTTTGCCCATTTTTTCAAAGAGGGGGTAGGCGGCTTCAAAGTCAGCGATGTCGCCGCCTGCCATGATGGCCAGCGTCCCGGCTTTGGCGCCGGAGTCGCCGCCGGAAACAGGGGCATCAATTGGCCTGAGGCCCTTTTTTCTGGCCTCAGCCGCGATGCGCTGCCAGAGGGCGGGGCTGGTGGTGGTCATGTCGATGACCAGGGCGCCAGGGGCTGCGTTTTCCAGGATGCCGCCCTTGCCCAGGTAGACCTCCTCCACATCCTTGGGGAAACCCACCATGGTGATGATGGCTTCCCGGTCATGGATGCAGGGGGCGATGGCGTCAAAGCACTTGGCGCCCTTGGCCACTAAGGGGTCCGCCTTGGACTTGGTGCGGGTGTAGAGGGTGAGGTCGTGGCCCGCCTCCATCAGGTGCCCTGCCATGGGCAGGCCCATGACGCCAGTGCCGATAAACGCGATTTTCATGATGATCTCCTTTATATAAAATTATTTCAGTCGAATTGCAGGGGGCCCTGGGGCTGGCGGCCCTGCTCGGCCACCTGGCCTGAGCGGTAGGCGGCGATGAGCTGGCCCAGGTCCTCGATCTGCCGGCGCATCTCGCTGCTTTCATCGGTGTCGGCCACGGTGAGCCGCTTGGGGAAGCGCTCCACCACCTCCAGGATGGGGCTGTCAAAGGGGGCGTTTTCCCCGGCCACATCAGCGGGATGCTGGGCCAGGGCGATGGAGTGGGAATTGATAATCAGCGTGTAGCCACCCATGCCGGTGGTTTTCTGGTAGGCCTTGGACATGCCCCCGTCAATCACAAACAGGCGGCCGCCGCCCTTGATGGGGCTTTCGCCTTTTAAGAGCTTGACTGGCACATGGCCGTTGATGATGTGACCCCGGTCAGGATCCAGGTCAAAGGCCTCCAGGATCTTGCGGCAGGCGGCTTCCTCCTTGATGAGGCGGTAGTAGGGGTTCATGGTTTCCTTGTGGGTGGATTTTTCGCTGAGGAAGGCGCGCTCAAAGGTGGCCATGCGGTCCTTGCCGAAGATGGGGGACTTGGGCCCGCACCACAGGTACCACAGGAAGTCCCGGGCCTTCAGCTGGCGGGGGCTGTCATAGGGCTGGAAGGCGGCGTCCCGGGCCATCTGGTCGATGTAGTCAAACAGCGCCTGGCCGGAGAGCGCCTGGCCATCAAGGTGAAGGGTTTCAAAGCTGCCGTCCTCCTTCATGGGGACGCAGCCGTGGTAGAGCAGGTTGCCGTTGAACTTGAGGTAGACCGCCCCATGGCTCATCAGGAAGCGCATGTGGTATTGCAGGCGGCCGCTGTGGCGGAAGGAGGCCACCAGGGAGCGCATGAGGTCTTTTTCCTCGGGGCTGAGCTTGAGGGGATCTTTGGGGTCCACGGTGGGGAAGTGGCAGTCCCTGAGGGGCTGCTCCTGCCCGTCCACCATCACAGTGCCCTTGCTGAAATCCACCCGGCTTAGAAGGTCCCGGCCGGCCATGTCATATTCCGGGCGGCGGGCCAGCAGCTGGCCTTCCAGCTTCATCTGGATGACGGTCATGGCTTTTAACATCTTGGCACCCAGGGCAGGGTCCACGGTGTCAAAGAGGTTCTCGTTAAACTCGTTTTTGGGCTTGAAGATATCGCAGGGGTCATCCCGGTAGGTGGCATCGGCGAACATGGACAGGGGCCGCAGGTTGATGCCGTAGCCATCCTCCAACAGGTCAAAGGTGTTGTAGTTGATGCCCTGGCGCATGACGTTGGTGATGAGGGCTTCATTGCCCATGGCAGCGCCCAGCCACAGCAGGTCGTGATTGCCCCACTGGATGTCCACATCGTGGAAGGCGATCAGCTCGTCCATGATCATGTCCGGGTGAGCACCCCGGTCGAAAATGTCGCCGATGATGTGCAGACGGGCCACGCTCAGCGAGCGGATGGCCGCAGCCAGGGCGCAGATAAAGTCCCCCGCTACCCCGGTGTCCAGGATGGCCCGGATCACCGCGTAGTGGTAGTCCATGCGGCTTTCGTCCTCATCCTTATAGACCAGTTCATCAATGGCGCTTCTGAAATCAGGCGCCATCTGCTCCCGGGCCATGCCCCTGGTGTACTTGGCGGACACGACTTTGAGCACCTGGATGAGCCGGACGATGGTGAGGTGATACCAGTTTTCCCGCAGTTTGCCCGCTTCCTGCAGGCGGCGCAGCATGGCCTCCGGCGCATAGACCACCTGGGCCAGCTCGTCCCGGTCCTCCGGGCTGAGGGCGGAATAAAACAGGGTATCGATTTTGTCCCGGATGGTGCCGGAAGCGCTGGCCAGCATGCGCTGGAAACGCCCATGCTCCCCATGCAGGTCGGAGAAGAAATACTCCGTGCCCTTGGGCAATTGCAGCCGGGTTTTGAGCCGGATGATTTCAGCCGCCGCCGCGCGCTGGGTGGGAAAATCATGGGAAAGCAGGCGCAGATAGGGCTGCCACACGCCTTCCTGACGGGAAAGATCTGGCTGAGTCTGCATGATATTACCCTCCATATGATGATCGCTTACTATTCACAACAAGCCTATTGTAGCCAAATATGCCCCGGGGGGCAAGGGAGGGGGGATTGATTGTGCGCGCTATGATGGCAGGTGCGCCGTGTGATGCCCAAAAGGCATAAAAAGCCGGGGATTTCATGCATGAAATCCCCGGCTTGATGGCTGTGGCTTATTCTGCTCTGACGGGGTTTGGCCCGTAGAGCGCCGCCTGGGTGGCGGGGCCGGCGATGCCGTCGGCGGTGAGATTGTTGCGGCGCTGGAAGGCGCGCACGGCGTTGAAGGTGCCGGTGCCATAGTCCCCGTCATCCCCGCCGGCTTTCAGATAGCCCAGCTCAATGAGCTTCTGCTGCATCCGTTTCACCTCTGCCCCTGCATCATTTCGGCGCAATGTGGCGAATGTATCCGGATTGAGGGTATATTCCGGCGCTGTGGTGGGGGTGATGACAGGCGCTGGCGCGGGTGTGCTGGTTGGGGTGGGGGTTGGTGTGGCTGTGGGCAGATTGTCCAGCGCTTCGCCCACCGTGGCGTAGGTGGCCTCCGGGGCGATGGACACCGTGGGGGTGCTGAGGGCAGGCGCCGCGGGCGGCGCGCCCTGATCCCTGAACAGGTATACCAAAACGCCAATCAGGAAGATGATTAAAAGGCTGAAGACCAAAATCTGTTTTTGTGCCCGGGTCATGGGGCTGTTGTTGTTCATATGCTCTCCTCCTCTTGCCTGTCAGACGGCGCTTTCCGCCAGGGCCTTCTGCCAGGCGTCCATCGCCAGGGC
>CAZSSU010000118.1:5342-5550 GCA_964609415.1 uncultured Christensenella sp.
AATTGTAGGTGCGGATGCGCTCGCTGCGGTCGCCGGTGCCGATTTGCCCACGGCGGTGCTGGGCGTAGGCCTCGTGTTGCTCGGCCTGCTTCTGCTCATACAAACGGCTGCGGAGTACTTTCATTGCCTGTTCTTTGTTTTTTATCTGGCTTTTTTCATCCTGACAGGTGACCACCAGGCCCGTGGGCAGGTGGGTGATGCGCACGGC
>CAZSSU010000119.1:0-1395 GCA_964609415.1 uncultured Christensenella sp.
TTTTACGCTACGACCCGGATCAGCTCAGCCAGGGACAACTGCGCGATGAAATCACATCCCTGGGCTTCACCCTGGCAGAGGCGCCGGAGGAAGCCAGCGTCACCATCCCCATTGAGGGGATGCACTGCGCCGCCTGCGCCCAGACGGTGGAAAAGGGCCTGAATCAGCTGGCCGGGGTCACCAGCGCCCAGGTGAACCTGGCGACTGAAAAAGCCACGGTGCACTACCGCCCCAGTGAAACTGGCCTCCGGAAAATCCGGGATGCCATTGAGCAGGCGGGCTTCAAGCCCCTGCAGGCCGCCAAGGCCTCCCAGGCTGATGAGAACCGCGCCAGGCGTGAAAAGGTGCAAAAAAAGATGTGGACGCGGGTCATCATCGCGGCGGTGTTCTGCTTGCCGCTGCTATACATCGCCATGGCGCCCATGATATCCCACAGCCTGCCTATGCCTGGCTTTCTGGACATGCACCAGCATCCCCTGAACTATGCCCTGGCGCAGATTGTCCTGCTGCTGCCCATCCTCTGGGCCGGGCACAGCTTTTATGTGTCGGGAACCAAGGCGCTCCTCCGCCGCGCCCCCAACATGGACAGCCTGGTGGCCATGGGCACCGCCGCCGCCATCATCTTCAGCCTCTGGGAAACCATTCTGATAGCGCTGGGCAATCACGAGGCTGTCCACGGGCTGTATTTTGAGTCAGCCGGCGTCATCCTCACCCTGATCCTGCTGGGGAAAACCCTGGAAGCCCTGTCCAAGGGCCGCACCGGGGAGGCGGTGAAGGCGCTGCTGGCCCTCACCCCCAAAACCACCGTGCTGCTGGATGGCGATGTGGAACGGGAAATTCCCCTTGATGAGGTAGAGGTGGGTGACCTGCTGCTGCTGCGACCCGGCGCCCGGGTGCCGGTTGATGGCATCGTGGTTTCTGGCAGCACCGGCATTGACGAATCCACCCTCACCGGCGAAAGCCTCCCGGTGATGAAGGAAGCGGGGGACGAGGTCTTCGCCGCCACGCTCAACACCACGGGGTCTGTCACCATGCGCGCCCAGAAGGTGGGTGACGACACCGCCCTGGCGCAAATCATCCGCCTGGTGGAGGAAGCCCAGGGCTCCAAAGCGCCCATCGCCCGCCTGGCCGACAAGGTGGCCGGCATCTTTGTGCCCACGGTCTTTGCCATTGCCCTTATCGCCGGCATCGCCTGGCTGATTGCCACGGGGGACATCAACTTCGCCCTCAGGGTTTTTATCCCGGTGCTGGTCATCGCCTGCCCCTGCGCCCTGGGCCTGGCCACGCCCACTGCCATCATGGTGGGCACAGGCAAGGGGGCTGAGCACGGCATCCTCATCAAAAGCGGGCAGGCGCTGGAAACCGCCCAGGCAGTGGACACGGTGGTGCTGGACA
>CAZSSU010000119.1:1405-5534 GCA_964609415.1 uncultured Christensenella sp.
GTGCGCGATATTCTGCCCCGGCCCGGCTACACAGAGGAAACCATGCTGCAATTAGCAGCCAGCCTGGAAAGCGCCAGCGAGCATCCCCTGGGCCAGGCCATTGTGGCGGAGGCCAGGGACAAGGGCATCCAGCTGCTGCCATCCCAGGATTTTGAAGCGCCTTCCGGCTTTGGCGTGACCGGGCAGGTGGATCATCACAATGTCATGATCGGCAACCATGCCCTCCTTCAAAACGCGGGCATTGAGGCGCAGAGCCTTCAGGAAAGGGCCCAGGCCCTGGCCGCCCAGGGCAAAACCCCCATGTACATCGCCATTGACGGCCAGGCCGCGGGCCTCATTGCTGTGGCCGATAAACTAAAGGACAGCAGCCCTCAGGCGGTCAAAACCATGATCGACATGGGGCTTGAGGTGATCATGATCACCGGGGACAACACCCGCACCGCCCAGGCCATCGCCAGGGAAACCGGCATCACCCGGGTGCTGGCCGATGTGAAGCCCCGGGACAAGGCGGATGCCATCAAAGCCCTCCAGCAGGAAGGCAAAAAAGTGGCCATGGTGGGCGACGGCATCAACGACGCCCCTGCCCTGGCGCAGGCGGATATCGGCATCGCCATTGGCTCAGGCACCGATGTGGCCATTGAGTCCGCCGATATCGTCCTCATGCGGGGCAGCCTACAGGATGTGGCCACCGCCATCAAACTCAGCCGCCGCACGATGAAAACCATCAAGCAAAACCTGTTCTGGGCTTTTGGCTATAACGTCTTGGGCATCCCCATCGCGGCAGGCCTGCTCCACCTGTTTGGCGGCCCCCTGCTCAACCCCATGATCGCCGCTGCCGCCATGAGTTTAAGCTCCCTCTCGGTCCTCACCAATGCCCTGCGGCTGAAAACCTTCAAGCCCTGACTTGTCCCAGGCAGCCTAAAGGCGTACAATGGGCCTCGCAGGCTTGCCTGCCACAGCGCACACGGAAAGGGAATCATGAAAAAAATCTGCACCAGAGCATTCATCATTCTGCTGGCTATCGCCTTTTTGCTGCCAGGCGGCAACATCGCCCAGGCCAAGGAAGAAGAAATCACCCCTGTTTCCGCCCTGGCGGATCTGAGGGCCAATGCCCCGGAGGGCACCTTCCTGGAGGCGGGCGCTGAGCCCATCCTGACGGATGACAGCTACCAGAGCGAACATATCAACATCAAAATCAACAAATCCCGCCTGGAGGAGCACAAGACGGACATCTCCGTAGCGGAAATCTATGTGTCCTCCGTCCAGTACCTGAGGCGGGCCTTTGCCCTTGACAAGTGGAAGGGCGAGATGCGCTCAGTCAAAACCATCGCTGGGGACAACAAGGCCATCCTGGCCATGACCGGGGACTATGCCAGCCTCCTGGATGCTGGCCTGGTGGTGGCCAATGGCATCCAATACCGCAAATCGGACAACCGGGTCCGGGACAACTGCCTCATCCTGGCCAATGGCGAAATGCACACCTACAAGCGTCGGGAAATGGAGGTGGACACCGTCCTTGAAACCGGTGGCATCTGGCACTCCTTCCTCTTTGGGCCCCAGCTGCTGGAAGGGGGCCAGGTCATCACCAAGTCGGACTCCAAAATCCGCCAGGCTAACCCCCGCTCCGCCCTGGGCTACATCGCCCCCGGCCATTACCTCTTTGTGGTGGCAGACGGCCGCACCAGCAGCAATAAAGGCCTCACCATTGAGGCCATGAGCCAGCTGATGAAGGATCTGGGCTGCCAGACCGCCTACAACCTGGACGGCGGCCAGTCCGCCATCCTGTGGTTTAACGGCAAGGCCGTCAATTCCCCCTACAAGGGCGGGAGGCGGCTGACGGACATCGTGTATATCGGACTGGAGTGAGTGGCGGGGGGATTTCGAAAACTTTCTTGAAAGAAAGTGTCCAAGCCTTCAAAGAACTTCATTAGGGCTTTCATGAAAACAAGCGGGGCGATCCATTCAGGAACGCCCCGCTTTTATCTTCAGCCTTTAGAGGCTGTTCACCAAATCGTATAAGTATTTTTTAAACTTGGGCTTCACTTCAAGCGCGGCGTCCAGCCCCATGTGGAAGACCCGGCCGTTTTTCACGCCGATCACCTCATTGCTGATGCCGTTTTTGAGCAGCTGCACCGCCATATGCCCCGCCTCAAAGGCGAAGGAAGCATCCTGGGCGGTGGGCTCATGGCCCCGCTGGGTGTAGCCAATCACATTGGCACGCACCTCGGCGTCGCATTTACGCTTCAGGATGGAGGCAAAGCGGCTGGCCGTCATGGGCTCGCCCTCAAACACCTGCTTGTAGGGCTTGAGAAAGCTGTACACATCAAAGGGTTTCATCACCTTCCAGGCACCTTCCGCCACCACGATGGTGGCGCGGGTGTTGCCCCGGGCCAGCAGGCTCCGCAGCCTTTCAGCCACCTGATCCACCTCCCAGCCGGCCACCTCGGGCACAACCACCACTTCAGAGCCGGTGGACATGGCCGTTTGCATGGCAATGTCCCCACAGTTGCGGCCCATCACCTCCACCACCGCCGGCCTGTCATGGGAGCGGGAGGTGGCCCGGATGGCCCGTACGGCCTCCATGCACACGTTCACCGCTGTGTCAAAGCCCAGGGAGGTTTCGGAATATTCCAGGTCGTTGTCGATGGTGCCGGGGATGCCGATGCAGGGCATGCCCAGCTGGCTCAGTTTCTGCGCCCCGTGGAAGGAGCCGTCCCCGCCGATCACCACTAGGCCCACCACACCCAGCTTTTTTAAGAATTCCACTGCCTTTTGCTGATACTCAGGCTGGTAAAACTCCTCACACCGGGCGGTGCGCAGGTAGGTGCCGGGCAGGTCCGCGATGTCAAGCACCGTGTCCTGGGACAGGATGGTGTAGTTATCGGAGGCTTTGGGAGATTTCCCAATCAGGCCGTTAAAGCCATGTTTGATGCCCACCAGGTGCATGCCGGACTGGGCAGCTGAACGCGCCACCTCCATCACCGCGGCATTCATGCCGGGGCTGTCGCCGCCGCTTGTCAGAACCGCGATTTTCTCCTGCATATATCCTCCCGTCTCCTTAGGGTTTCAGAATCTTGGCCGCCTGGGGGGCGCGCAGCATGGAGGCTTCAAACATATGGTTGCCCAGCAGCGGCCTGAGGTAATGCACAAAGGCGTCGGTCACGCCGTTGCCCGCCTTGTTGATGAAGCTGTCGGGCATCAGCTTGGTCTTGGCGGCGATTTCCTCCAGCTTGGTCAGCCGGTAGTCCACGGAATAATCCCCCGTGCGGTGGATGGTGATAGAGCCGTCAATGTTGTGCCAGATGGCAAACTGGGCGGCCTTCTCCCCCACTTCGCGGGCTTCCCGCTGGTCCACCTCGCTCACGCAGCCCAGGAAGGAGCGCTGGAGGTAGCCAAAGGTATCAGAGCGCACGCGCTTGATGCCCAGCTTTTCTTTGATTTGATTGGCCAGCTGCTCGCCCAGAGCGCCGGTGCCGGACAGCTGCATGTTGCCATGGGCGTCCCGCTCGGTGGCCTGAAGCGTGGCCAGGATGGGGGTGCCTTCGGCATCCTGGATGCCCTCGGACACGGCGATCAGGCAGCGGCCGTTTTTGTCGTACTGCTCTTTCACATCCTTGAGGAACTGCTCCATCACAAAGGGGCGCTCCGGCAGGTAAATCAGGTGGGGGCCATCATCGGGGTACTTCCTGGCCACGGCGCTGGCCGCGGTCAAAAAGCCGGCGTGGCGGCCCATGATCACCCCGATGTGAACGCCAGGCAGAGCCCGGTTGTCCAGGTTCAGGCCAGAGAAGGCCTGGGCCACAAACTTGGCAGCTGAAGGGAAGCCAGGGGTGTGGTCATTCACCATGAGGTCATTGTCAATGGTCTTGGGGATGTGGATGGCGCGGAAGTCATAGCCCACCTTTTCCGCCTGCTGGTTGACAATGCGCACGGTGTCGGAGGAATCGTTGCCGCCGATGTAGAAGAAATAGCGCACATCATGGGCCTTGAACACCTTGAGGATTTCCTCGCAGTATTTCTCATCCGGCTTGTCCCGGGTGGAGCCCAGGGCGGAAGAAGGGGTGCCCGCCACCCGCTCCAGGTTGTGGGTGGTCTCCTGGGTCAGGTCCAGGAAGTTCTCGTGGATGAT
>CAZSSU010000120.1:0-5533 GCA_964609415.1 uncultured Christensenella sp.
CCCGGCGGGGATCGGGCCTGAAATTGTGCTAAGTGCCCTGGCGGAGGAAAGCCTTCACCAGGCGGCACGGCTGATGGTGGTAGGCGACCTGGGTGTTTTGAAGCGGGCGCTCTGGTACCCCCACGCGCCAAAGCTCACTTTAAACCCGGTGGATGACCCGGCTGAGGGCTGCTATCAGGCCGGCACCGTGAATGTGATGGACATGAAAGCCATGGATGCCGATGCCCTCATCCCCGGCCAGGTGGATGCCCGCTGCGGGCTGGCTGCCTACCGCTACATCGAGAAAGCCATTGCCCTGTGCCTGTCAGGCAAGGCCGACGCGGTTGCCACCCCGCCCATCAACAAGGAATCCCTCAAGGCCGCGGGCATCCCCCACATCGGCCATACAGAGATTTTCGCCGCGCTGACAGGCAGCCCGGATCCCCTCACCCTGTTTGAGGTGCGGGGCATGCGGGTGTTTTTCCTCTCCCGCCACGTCTCACTCCGCCAGGCCTGTGACCTGGTCACCAAAGAGCGCATCATCGATTATGCCAGGCGCGCCTGGCAGGTGCTCAGGCAACTGGGGGTACATGAGGGCAGCATGGCAGTGGCCGGGCTGAACCCCCACAGCGGGGAAAACGGCCTCTTTGGGGATGAGGAAGTGAAGGAAATCCTCCCCGCGGTAAAAGCCCTTCAAGCGGAAGGCCTTGCTGTCACAGGCCCCATCGGCGCTGACAGCGTGTTTGCCCAGGCGCTGGAGGGCAAGTACAACAGCGTGCTCAGCCTCTACCACGATCAGGGGCACATCGCCACCAAAACCGTGGATTTTCACCGCACCATTTCCCTCACCTGCGGCATGCCCATCCTGCGCACCTCGGTTGACCATGGAACCGCCTTTGACATCGCAGGCCAGGGCATTGCCAGCCCCATCAGCATGATTGAAGCCATCCGGGTGGCGGTCAAATACGCCCCCTATTTCAGAAAAGAGGACAAGAGATGATAGCCCAAGTTTATTTAAAGCCAGGCAAGGAAGCCCGGGTGCTCTCAGGACACCCCTGGGTGTTCAGGAGCGACATTGACCGCGCCCAGCGCGGTGCCAACCCCGGCGACGTGGTGCGGGTAATCGCCGCCAAAGGCCGTTTCCTGGGGCAGGCGGTGTACAATCCCCATTCCATGATCACCCTGCGGATGATAAGCGTTGACGAAGCCCCGATTGATAATGCCTTCATCAAAGCCAGGGTGCGGGAAGCCATCCAGTACCGCCGTCAGGTGGCAGACCTCAATTGCTGCCGGCTCATTTATGCGGAAAGCGACCGCCTGCCTGCCGTGATCGCGGACAAGTTCGGCGGGGTCATCAGCCTGCAAATCCTCTCCCTGGGCATGGCCCGCTTTCAGGACGCGATTGTGGAGGCGCTGGTGGAGGAACTGTCCCCCCAGGGCATCTGGGAGCGCAACGATGTGCCCGTGCGGGAGCTGGAGGGGATGAAACAATCCACTGGCCTCCTCTGGGGCACAGTGCCAGACCAGGTGGGAATCCAGGAAAACGGGCTCAAGCTGTGGGTGGATGTGAAGCGGGGGCAAAAAACCGGCTATTTCCTGGACCAAAAGGAAAACCGCGCCGCCATCGCACCTTTCGCGAAGGAAGCCCGGGTGCTTGACATCTGCACCCACACGGGGGGCTTTGCCCTCCACGCCGCCCTGTACGGCGCAAAAGAGGTGACCGGAGTTGACCTGTCGGAGCATGCCCTCAAGTGCGCTGAGGAAAACGCGAAGCTCAACGGCTTTAACCAGGTTAACTTTCAAAAGGCCAATGCCTTTGATTTTCTCAGAGAGCAGGCGGACGCAGGCGAGCAGTATGACATGATCATCCTGGACCCACCCGCCTTCGCCAAAAACAAGGCCAGTTTGCCTGGCGCCAGGAAGGGGTATAAAGAAATTAACCTGAGGGCGCTGAAGATGCTGGGGCAGGGGGGCATCCTGGTCACCTGCTCCTGCTCCCAGGCCATGCTGCCAGAGCTGTTCCGGGAAGTCATCCTGGAAGCGTCTGCCGATGCGGGCGTCACCCTCCAGCAGGTGGAATGGCGCGGCCCCGCCAAAGACCACCCGGTGCTGATGGCCTCCCCGGAAACCAATTATTTGAAATGCGGCATTTTCAGGGTGCTCAGGTAACATGTTTTTTGGAGGTTCCTATGATTCACCTATTTGCTTTCACAGACCCCGTCTGCGTGTGGTGCTGGGCAGCGGAAGCGCCATTGAGGGCGCTTGAAACCCATTATCCAGGCCAGATTCACATCCACCACATTGCAGGCGGCATGGTGAAGGACATCCGGGATTTTGATGACCCGGGGGCTGGCCTGGTTGGCCGGCAAAGTTTTGACGACATCAACCGCAACATCGCCCAGCATTATGTGGAAAGCGCTGCCACCCACCATATGCCCATTCACACGGAGGGGTTCCAGCTGTTTTCTGATAGCAGCCCTTCCTCCTGGCCGCAGAACATCGCCTTTAAGGCCGCCCAGATGGCGAGCCCTGAGCATGCGGATCGCTTCCTCCGTCACATCCGGCAGGCCACCATGGCCGAAGCCCGGCCTACCGGGGACGCGGCTGTATTGACTGATTTAGCTGAGAAGAGCGGCATTGACATGGATAAATACAAGCAGGTCATGGCAGACGGCAGCGCCCGGAAGGCTTTTGAGGAAGACATGCGCCTGGGGGCTGAAGCCGGGGTTCATCTCTTCCCCACCTTTATCCTCAGCCATCAGGATAAATCCCTGGGCCTGTCAGGCTTTGTCCCTTATGCCAATTTTGTGAAAGCCATCACGCAATTAACTGCTGGCGCAATTAAGCCCCAGCCAAGCCCGCCCGATGAAGCAGCGCTGATTAGGCTGCTTGATAAATATCAGACACTGAGCATGGAAGAAATCCGTCAGGCCTTTGACTTTGATCAGGGCATGACAGTTGAAGCCTGGTGTGAACAACTTGAACAAAAGGGCATGCTGCCTGGAGGGGCTATCCTGCGATAAGGTCTATCGCTTCCAGAATATCTGCCACCCGCACATCCACCCGGGCCTCCACCTTGTGGCCCACCTGGATGGCAAGCCCGGCTTCTTCCCACAGGGGCACATCATTCGCGCCATCGCCAACCGCCGCGACCTGGCGCTTTTTGATGCCCAATTCCTGAGTCAATTGCTTCAGCGCCAGCCCTTTGCTAATACCCACCGGGCAGATGTCAAAGGAATCCGCATGGGCAAACACCTCAAGCCCCATGCCCGGCTTCACCTGTTCATCAATCAGGGTTTTTAAGGCCAGGCGCTGTGCCTCATCGGCGAAAAAGGGCGTCAGCACCACCTCCCCCGGCTGAAACCAGGGGCTGGGATGAATGCTCCTTTCAATCAGCGCCTTGATGTCAGCCAGGCTGCGGGCGGCACTCCTATCATAGGGCAGCCTGAAGCTGCATGTGGGCGGAAGGCTGATGCCCCACTGGGTGACCGCGCCGTTCTCCCCCATCACAATGGCATCCGGCAGCCCTGCCTGGCGCAAAAAACCGCACAGGTGGGAGGCGGGTTTCCCTGAGCACAGGGCCAGCTGAATGCCCCGCGCCATGAGCCCCCTCAGCCTTAGGATGGTTTCTGCCTTCATGGGCATCCCAATCTCCGCCAGGGTGCCGTCCAGATCAAAAACCGCTAACGCAATGTTTCCCATAGGCCTCCTCATACAAAGCATTTTTTCATGGTCATATTACCCCAAGCCCCAAAGAAAACCAAGCATCCGGCCAGGCTCATGTTTACCCGGCCTTTATTCCTTGTAAGAAAAGGCCTTCCCGAGTATAATTGATGGGTATTGTAAAGAAGGGCGGAAGCAGCATGAGCATTGAAGCAGAACGCAGCAATTTTATCTGGGACGCGATTGATGAGGATTTAAAGGCCGGCAAGTATGAGCGGGTGCACACCCGTTTCCCGCCGGAGCCCAATGGCTACCTGCACATCGGCCACTGCAAGGCGCTGGTGACGGACTTTGACACCGCGGAGCGCTATGAGGGGCTGTGCAACCTGAGGTTTGACGACACCAACCCGGAAAAAGAAGAGACCGAGTTTGTGGACGGCATCATGGAGGATATCCACTGGCTGGGCTTTGACTGGAATGGCGGCCTGTTTTTTGCCAGCGACTATTATCAGCAATGTTACGACATCGCTGTGGATTTTATCAAGCGGGGCATCGCCTATGTGGATGAGCTCTCCCAGGAGGAGATGCGCGAATACCGCGGCACCCTCACCCAACCCGGCAAAAACAGCCCCTGGCGGGACCGCCCTGCCGAAGAAAGCCTGGACTTGTTCCACCGGATGAAGGCCGGCGAGTTCCCGGAGGGCCGCTATGTGCTCAGGGCCAAGATTGACATGGCCTCCCCCAACATCAACATGCGCGATCCGGTGATGTACAGGATTCTGTATAAGGAGCATCACCGCACCGGCAACAAATGGTGCATCTACCCCATGTATGACTTCTCCCATCCCCTGGGCGACGCCATTGAAAACATCACCCACAGCCTGTGCAGCCTGGAGTATGAAGATCACAGACCTTTGTATGACTGGGTGGTGGAGCAGGCGGGCTTCCGGGAGCCCCACCGGGACAAGCTGGGCGCCCTCACACATGGCCCCCGGCAGATTGAGTTTGCCAGGCTTAACATCACCCGGACCGTGATGTCCAAGCGCTACCTGAGGCGCCTGGTGGAAGAAGGCTATGTCTCCGGCTGGGACGACCCCCGGATGCCCACCCTTATCGCCATGCGCCGCCGGGGCTATACCCCCGGTGCCATCCGGGACTTCATTGGCCGGGTAGGCCTGGCCAAGGCCGACAGCACGGTGGAGTTTGCCCTCCTTGAGCACTGCGTCAGGAACGATTTGGGCGCCAGGGTGCCCCGGGTGATGGCGGTGCTGGATCCGCTGAAAGTGGTACTGAGCAACTGGGATGAGGGCAACATCGACACCCTGACCCTGGAAAACCACCCAGATCACCCGGAGATGGGCGAGCGCACGCTGCGCTTTTCCAAAGTATTGTACATCGATCGAGACGACTTCATGGAAGACCCGCCCCGGAAGTTCTTCCGCCTGCGTCCAGGTGGAGAAGTGCGCCTGAAGGGCGCCTACATCATCCGCTGTGAGGAGGTCATCAAGGATGACGAAGGCCGCATCACAGAACTGCGCTGCACGGTGGATCTGGACAGCCGCTCCGGCAGCCCAGGGGCTGACCGCAAGGTGAAGGGCACCCTCCACTGGGTGAGCGCAGCGGATGCGGTGCCCATCAAAGCCCGGCTGTATGAGCCCCTTCTGAACGACGATGAGGACATGGATGAAGAAACCGACAAAAAGGACTTCATTTCCCGCCTGAACCCGGACAGCCTCAAGGTGCTGGAGGGCTATGCCGAGCCCGTAGCCCTGGGTGCGTCTGTGGGCGACACCTTCCAGTTCCTCCGCGTGGGTTATTTCTGCAAAGACCGGGATTCCAGCGCCACGCTGCCCGTATTCAACCTGGTGGTGGGGCTGAAGGACAGCTACCG
>CAZSSU010000121.1:0-5511 GCA_964609415.1 uncultured Christensenella sp.
CGATGTCGATGGAGAGAATTTCAAACGCGGTGCCTGCGTCCAGGCCTTTGGTCAGCACGGTGTGGCTGATTTTATCCGGGTTTTCCAGCACCTCTTTGTGGGAGCCGGCAGAGCCAATGGTGGTGACGATGCCTTCGCCCACACGGGCCATCACGGTTTCCTCGCCAGCACCGCCCACCAGTTGCTGGATGCTGGTGCGCACGGTCACCCGGGCCTTGGCCCTCAGCTCAATCCCGTCTTTGGCAATGGCCGCCACGGGGGGCGACTCAATCACCTTGGGGATCACGCTCATCTGCACGGCCTGGAGCACGTCACGGCCAGCCAGGTCAATGGCGCAGGCCTGTTCAAAGGTTAATTTAATACCGGCCTGCTGGGCGGAAATCAGAGCTTTCACCACCCGCTCCACATTGCCGCCTGCCAGGTAGTGCTTTTCCAGCTGGTTGATGGTCAGGTTCAGCCCCGCCTTGGTGGCGGTGATCATGGCGTCCACCAAGCGGTGGGGAGAGATGCGGCGCAGCCGCATGCCGATGAGGCTGATGATGGTCAGCGGCACACCGGATGCCCGGGCCCTGATCCACAGCCCAATGGGGACATAGCGGAGAAAGATAACAAACAGCAGAATAACAGCGACAATCACAATCCCCAACATAATCTCCGGCATAGCAAACCCTCCTCCTAATTCATAAAAAAGCCTGTTCATGCTTCCACCTTGTCCACCAGCACCCGGGAGCCTTCGACTTCCCGGACGCGCACGCGGACCCCTTGCTCCACAAAGTTGCCGACGCTGACCACATTCACGCGGTCACCCTCAATATCAGCCATCCCGGCTGGGCGCAGCACAGTGAGGGTTGTGCCCTCCTTGTGCAGGTATTTCTCATATTCTTCAGTGGCCACAAAGCCATCTTCCCGACTCTGGGAGCCCCTTAAAACCAGTGGAGAGCGGGAAAGTCGCCCCGTCGTGGCCGACTTGATGGACAGGTACATTGCCAAGCCTACAATCGCCAGCAAAATAACCCCAACGCCCAGGCCAGCCATGTAGCCATACTCAATCCAGGTGAGGGCCGTGGCACCGATCAACAGGATGATGCCTGAAATCCCCGGAATGCCAAAGCCCGGCATGAACATCTCCACAATAATCAGCGCAATGCCAATGACCGCGCAAATCAGAATGGGCAGATTGTTAACAATAAAATCCATAGCTTTCCCTCCTCATCTTTATTATACCGCATGCAAGCCTGCATAAACAGATTTCACCTTGATATTACAATGTTTTTTGGGTGTCCAGCTCGTCCAGCTTTTGCTTGAGTAGCTGGAGATCCGCCCAGGCATCCCGTTTTTTGGCCGGGTCCCGCAGGAGGGCTGCCGGGTGGAAGGTGGGCAGGATAAAAACCCCCTTGCGCTCCACAAACCTGCCCCTGGCCCGGGTAATGCCAGGTCCTGGCCCCAAGATAAACCTGAGCGCCGTGCCGCCCAGCAGCAAAATTACCTGGGGGCGGATCAGCGCCGTCTGCGCCCTGAGGAAAGGCAGGCAATTAGCCGCCTCCTCATCGCTTGGCACCCGGTTGCCAGGCGGGCGGCATTTCACCACATTGGCGATAAACACCTGATCCCGCTCAAGGTCAATGGCCGCCAGCATACGGCTTAGCAGCTGGCCTGCAGCACCCACAAAAGCTAGGCCCTGCCGGTCCTCATCAGCCCCCGGGCCTTCGCCGATAATCATCAGCCTGGCCTTGGGGTTCCCCTGGCCAGGCACCTTGTTCCGGATGCCGCCGGATATCTGGCAGGCTTTGCAGGCCTCAATGTCCCGGGCCACCTGCTGCCATGATACTTCCATGGCTATTGAAAACGGGAGCCCAGCAACGTGAAGGTGGCCAGGATATCCCTGCGCAACCAGTTCACCAGGCTCAAAATCAGCAGGATCATGATCAGGATGACCACAGACCCCAGGATGACGCCCATAAAATCGCTCATCCCCGCCGCAAAGCGCAGATGATCCATGCGTTCCTGACGTTCTTCCTCCTGGATGGCCATCTCCTCGTGATAATCCAAGCCCATCACCTCCCTGGGTCTATTTTAGCCTATCCAGGGCGCTTGCGCAATCAAGCACCCTTTTCATCAGGCACCGTTTGGTATATACTGATATTTGGAAATAAAACGCTGGAGGTAATCATGCGGGAACCGATTTTGGTGGTGATGGCGGCCGGCATCGGCAGCCGGTTTGGCGGGCTTAAGCAAATGACGCCCTTTGGGCTGCATGGGGAAAGCCTGATTGACTACTCACTTTTTGATGCCCTGCGCTCGGGATTCAAGCGGGTCATCTTCATTGTCAACGAAAAAATCATCGACGACTTTAAAGAGCTGGTGGGCAGCCACGTGGAAGACCGGATGGAGGTCACCTATGTCTGCCAGGAGCTGGACAAGCTGCCTGCTGGCCTCACCGTGCCCGCCGGACGGGCCAAGCCCTGGGGCACCGCCCATGCCATCCTGTGCTGCAAGGGCAAGATTGACGCCCCCTTCTGCGCCATCAACGGCGATGACCTGTATGGCCTGGACGCCATGCAGCAGATGTACCGTTTTCTGAAAAACGGCCCTAAGGACGATGAGTACGCCATGGTGGGCTTTGAACTGCACAACACCCTGTCTGAGCACGGCTATGTGTCCCGGGGCGTGTGCAATGTAAAAGAGGACGGCTACCTGGACAGCATCGTGGAGCGTCTCCATATCATCTCTACCATGGATGGCCCCATGTATACCCTGGACAACCAGACCTATTACCGCCTGCCCGAAGACACCACGGTGTCCATGAATATGTGGGCCCTCACCCCCAAAACGCTGGAGGAGATCGAGGCCCACTTCCCCGCCTTCTATGAAAGCGTGATGGCAACGAATCCCCTGAAGGGCGAGTTCTATCTCCCCAACCTGGTGGGCGACCTGCTCAAGGAAAACAAGGTCACCGTGAAGGTGATGCGCTCCAAGGACAAGTGGTTTGGCGTCACCAACGCCTCCGACCGCCCCATCGTGGAGGAAGCGCTGAAAAGCCTCACTCGCCACGGGGTGTACCCGGACGGGCTGTGGAAATAAGCAATCCTTCGCATAAATGGCTGCCGCAAGGCGGCCATTTTTTATTGTATTAAAAGCACCGTCAGGTCATTCACATTGGTGCCGGTAGGCCCGGTGATAATCAGTCCCCCAACGGCTTCCAGCGCCGGGTAGGCGTTGTTGTCATCCAAATAGGCCTGGGCGCTGATGCCCGCTTGGGCCATCCTGGCCACCGTCTCCCCATCGCAGTAGCCCCCGGCAGCGTCCGTTGGCCCATCGGTGCCGTCAGAGCCGATGGAAAACACAGCGGTTTCCTCCAGCCCCTGGATGCCCAGGGCGGCAGACAAGGCGATCTCCTGGTTGCGCCCTCCTTTGCCCTTGCCCTGTACCCGCACCACGGTTTCACCCCCGGCAATATAGGCCAGAGGGCCTGCACCCTGATGCTCCCTGGCGATAGCCGCCAGGAAAGCGCCCGCTTCCCGGGCCACGCAGTCCAGGGACGAAGTCAGCACAATCGGCTGATAGCCCAGCTCCCGGGCTGCCTTTTGGGCCGCATGGCACAATTGGGTGACAGAGCCAGTCACCCGGGTGTCCACGTTAGAAAGCGCCTTGGGCGTCTCCTCCTCAAGCATCGCTCTGGCCTTTTCACTCAGCGAAAGCTGATACTTCCCGGCAATCGCAAGCGCCTGAGCGCTGGTGGAAGCGTCAGGGCAGGCTGGGCCTGAGGCAATCATGTCCAGCGGGTCCCCGATGATGTCTGACAGCACCACCGCAAAAACCCGGGCAGGCTGGCAGGCCTGGGCAAATCTCCCGCCCTTAACCTGTGACAGGCGCTTGCGCAGGGTGTTCATCTCCACAATATCAGCGCCGCTTGCAAGCAATTGCCGCGTGATGTCCTGAAGCTCCGCCAGCGGCACCCGGGGGCTTTCAAACAGCGCAGAGCCGCCACCAGAAATCAAAAACAGCACCCGGTCTTCCGCCCGTAAATCCCTCACCATGTCCAGGGCTTCGGCGGTGGCCAGAATCCCTTTTTCATCAAGCACCGGGTGCCCTGCCTCCCGCTGCTTGATCCCCGGCAAGGGCTCTCTCCCATGCCCATATTTGGTGATCACCATGCCCCGGCTGACACGCGACCCAAGCCAGGCGCAGGCAGCTTCCGCCATGGCATAAGCTGCTTTGCCAATGGCAATCAGCACAACCTCCCCGCCCTCAGGCACAGAAAAATCCTCCAGCGCGCGCTTAACCGCAGCCTGAGGCTGGGCGGCTGCCAGCGCCGCAGTAATGATTTTTTGGGCATCCTCCCTGAGTTTTCCTGCCATTTAATCCTCCATTTTACAGATATTTCAGCATTTTAAAGATTTTCAGAATTCAGCCTTGCATTTCCCGCCGTCATGGGCTATAATGCACTTCGCGCGCTGATGTAGCTCAGTAGGTAGAGCACCTCCTTGGTAAGGAGGAGGTCTCGGGTTCGAATCCCGACATCAGCTCCACGCAAAACCGTTGATTGTAAAACAAATCGGCGGTTTTTTTGATACTCCTAAAAAACATAAATCCCCCTCGTCCCTAACCATTTTACCATGAACTAGCACAGGTTGGCGTGTTTTTTAGGGTCATTTTCCAAGAGTTTGGTTGTGTTTCGCCGGGTCTCGAATGCATCCATTGTACACTACGCATTCCCTTCATTTAAATTTGAACATGAATCTACTCTTAGGAGGGGACCTGTACAAATGATGCTTTGTCAATCAAGCAGAGAGACGGGTAAGTTAAACGAAATTTCCTCAGCAAAATGAAGGATTATTTCGAATACCAGTTGACCCAAAGCATGCAGTACGATATGATTTACTTGATATGGTCCACTTTTCCATTTGCTTATATGTAGAGAGACACCTAACGAGCACTTTTATGATGGATAGAATAAGGAAGAAGGTGGGTGATAAAAAACGTGGCAAACTATGCTAATTACCCTAATGGCTATGCTTACCGCAATTTCGCCCTTTGCAATGGGATATTCCCAAGATAAAGTGACTTGGAACACAAGCGGCTTTTCCTATGAAATAGCTTCAAATTGGGTGTCCAACAGGAGAGATGAGAGCAAAGTTTTCATTACGCTGAAAAAATTCTTTGGATGGCAGGCACACCTATGTATTTGAAAGTGAAGGTTCAAACGTAAATTATTTAGTAGTTAGCTTTGCTTATTTGTGAAGCACATGCCCGCCATGATTCTCGATTATGTCATGCATTGGAGCGGAGAATAAAGTAACACCTCCACGCTTATGCTCATTTATGAAAGCAGGTGCCTAGCAATATCTTTTACAAGTAACAGGCTAAGCGCTGAGGAAGTTCATAGCCAAATGACAGCATTAGCCAAAACTATTGGAGCATTGGATTAAGAAGACAATAAACAAAATATTGGCATAGGAGGTCTATATGAGCATGAGGATAACAAAAAAGGTTGTGATAATCGTCGTACTC
>CAZSSU010000122.1:0-5488 GCA_964609415.1 uncultured Christensenella sp.
AAACCGGGGGCAATCAAACGGAGATCACGGTGTATGCCCGGCTGGGTGGTTACTCTGGGGAAGCCATGGGGGAGGCGGCCTTTGATGACCTGTCCCTGATGGCGGTGGATGCAGCGCCGCAGGACGTGGCCGTGGCATCATGGGAAAAACAACAGCCCCGGGCGACTGCAAGTACTGAATCAAACACCGCTGCACCCGCAGCGCCGATACTATCAGCGGTGATGGGGCTGTTTGTGGCGCTGATGGTGTGGTTTGCAAAGCTCGCAGAGCGGGAAAAAGTGATAAACCCTGAAGGAAGCAGCGAGATTAGCGGCCTGGCCCTGGCCTTCATGCTGGCGCTTGCCGGGTTCAGCCGCCTGATTATGGCGGTGATGGTACACGGCTTCCCCGTTGACATCAGTTGCTTCACCGGCTGGGCTACGCAAATGGCCAATGTTGGCCCTGCCAGATTTTACATCAGCGATATTTTCAGTGATTATCCCCCAGGCTACATGCTGGTGCTTTGGCCGCTGGGGTTGATTGGCAGAGCACTTGGCAGCACGGGAATCACCCTGATGCCGCTCATGGTGAAGCTGCCCGCCCTCATCTGCGACCTGGGAATCATCACCCTGCTGTATCATGTGGCCCAAAAATGCGTGGGTAGCCGGGCGGCACTGTTGCTTTCCATGCTCTATGCCTTTAACCCCCTACCTTATCTGGCAGGCAGCGCCTGGGGCCAGGTGGACAGCGTGCCCTCACTGCTGCTGATAATCGCGGTGCTTTTCATTATGCAGGGCAAATGGCGCTATGCGCTGCCGGTGTATGTGGTGAGCCCCAGTCGCTGATGGTGGGCCCCCTGGGCCTGGTGGCCCTGGTGATGCACCTGATCTGGTCCAAGGATAAAAAGCGCTTCCAGGACGCGGCGATTGGCGTGGGGCTAGCAATTGCTTCAGGGCTTGTGATTGTACTGCCCTTCTTCAACCAGCAGACTGGCTTTGAATGGCTGTTTAAGCTGTATGGCGGCACCATGAGCTACTATGACTACGCCACCGTGAATGCCACCAACCTGTACTTCCTCTTCAGCAAAAACTGGATCAAAATCACAGAAGCTGCCCCCTTCCTGCTGAGGCTGGCGGGGCTTATGACGGTGGCTTTGCCCTTTGGCATCGCCTGGGGGCTTTCCAAGGATAAAAAGAATAAGGGCTGGCTGATGGGTGCTGCCTGCCTGCTGCCGGCGCTGGGGACGATTATTCCCATGAGCATGTCCAGCATGGGCGTGCTTCTGATGGTGTCCGTTTTCCTGCTGGTGGCCTGGCGCTACATCGCAGGCAAGGATGTGTCCCAGCTGGCGCTTCTGGCGGGCGTGATGCTCACAGGCTTTTCCATCCTGGGCACCATGATGCACGAGCGCTATCTGATGATGGCGGTGGTGCTGCTCATTCTGGCCAATGTGCTAAATCGGGACAGGCGCATCCTGTGGCTGGTGATTGCGGCCACCGCGCTGTGTTTCTTAAATTCCGGGGTGGTGCTGGACCGGGGCATTCGCATCGGCGGGCCTTCGGGCAACCTGCTATCCCCCGAATTAGGGCTTGAAAGCGATTCGGGCTGGCTGGAAATGGCCCTGTCGGCCTTCAGCCTGCCGGTGGCCGCCTACGCGCTGTATCTGGGCATGGTGCTGACTGGCCCGGGTGCGCAGACCAAGCTGCTTAACCCGGCTAAATATCTGGAAGGTGTCCAATCTGCCCCGAGGGCGCAGGAAGAGCTATCCCAGCGCCATGCGCCGGTGCGCTTTGGCCGGAAGGATGCGGCGTTGATCCTGGTGGTCACCCTCCTGTATGCGCTATTGTCCTTTATCAACCTAGGGGCCATGAAAGCGCCGCAGAAGGGCTGGGTGTCTGACAATGAGGTGAGCCAGGCCACCCTGGACCTGGGGGAGAGCCGGGAGTTTAAAATCCTCTATTATGGCGGCATCCACTGGCGGCAGAGTGACTTCACCATTGAAACCAGCCCTGACGGGACAAACTGGACGCCTTACCCCGCCCAGATGCGGGAAGGGGATTGCTTCACCTGGATCTATCACAAGCCCATGCAGGAAACCACGAAGGGGCAGGAGTTTATTGGCTTGCCCATGGTGCATAGCGCGCGCTATGTGCGGGTCACCCCATCTGGCATCGGGCTGACGCTGTATGAAATGCTGCTGCGGGATGCGGTTACCGGGGAAACGCTGCCGGTGAAGGCGGTGGAAGCAAGCACAGCGCCGCTTGTGGATGAGCAGGACAGCCTGGACGGTGAACCCAGCTGGTTTAACAGCATGTATTTTGATGAGATTTATCATGGGCGCAGCGCCTTTGAAATGCTCAATGCCATCAGAGGCCAGGAGCCCAGCAGCGTGTATGAAACCACCCACCCCCAACTGGGCAAGCTGTTCATGACCTTTAGCCTGATGATCTTTGGTATGGTGCCCTTTGGCTGGCGCTTTGCGGGCGCCCTGGCGGGGGTTCTGATGCTGCCGGGCATGTATTTGCTGGGCAAGCAGATAACGGGCAAACGGGCAGGCGGCATGGTGGCCATGCTGCTGATGACCTTTGACTTCATGCACTTCACCCAAACCCGTATTGCGACCATCGACAGCTTTGTGACGATGTTCATCATCTATGCCTATTTCTTCATGTTCCGCTACATCAGCCTGGATTACTTTGCCACACCGCTTAAAAAGACCCTGACACCGCTGTTCCTCAGCGGTCTCATGATGGGTCTGGCGGTTGCCAGCAAATGGACAGGCGCCTATGCGGGCATTGGGCTGGCGGTGCTGTTCTTCTGGGCGCTGGTGCGCTGGGGCAGACAGGCCTGGGCGGCTGAAAAACTGCCTGAGGATCAACGGGCAGAAATGCCAGAGGGCGTTGATCGATATAAGGAGCGAGTGCTCATCACCCTTTTATGGTGTCTGCTGTTTTTCATCGTAATCCCACTCATTATTTACACCCTGTCCTTCATTCCTATGCACATGAGAAGCCCGGGCGGCTTCACCCTGCAAAAGGTGGTGGACACCAATATTAATATGTACGACTATCATAGCGAGCCAGGCCGGGGTGCCGACCATTTCTTCCATACCCCCTGGTATGAGTGGCCGGTCAGCGCCAAGCCCATGTGGTACTACGCGGGCGGTGTGGCAAACGGCACAGCCAGCACCATCCTGGCTTTTGGCAATCCCCTTGTGTGGTGGGGCGGGCTGATGGCGATGCTGGGCCTGATGGTCATCGTGCTCATTGGGCTATTGGGCCGGGTAACAGGCACAAAGCGGCCGCTGTTTGCCGGACACATGATCTGGCCTGCGGTGATTGTGATCTCCTTCCTGGCCCAGTACCTTCCCTGGGTGGCCGTGCCCCGGGGCACTTATATCTACCACTATTTCCCCTCAGTGCCCTTCATCATCCTGGCCATTGTGCTGTGGCTAGACGTGGCGCACAGGCGCCGTGAGAAGTTGGCGCGCATCCTGGCCATTTCCCTTGTGGCTGTTGCGGGGGTGCTGTTTATTGCCTATTTCCCGTATCTCTCAGGGGTCCGGGTGTCAACCACCTGGCTTGACGCCCTGAAAATCTTCCCCAACTGGCTTTATTACTGATGGGAGGCCAAAGCAGATGTTAGCGCGCACCCGGTGTTTTGCCCTCAATGGCGTTCAGGGGGAGGCTGTGAGCGTGGAAGCCTATGTGGCCAGCGCCAGCGAGTTCCGCTTCACCATGGTGGGCTTGCCGGACACCGCTGTGAAGGAGAGCCGGGACCGGGTGGCTGCTGCGCTTAAAAACAGCGGATTTATCATGCCCCTGGGGCATACCACCGTGAACCTGTCTCCGGCAGATCTGCGCAAGGAGGGGGCCGCCTTTGACCTGGCCATTGCGCTTTCCATTGTACTGGCCAGCCGGCAGTTAACCGCTGGCGGCGTGGAGGATATTCTGCTCATCGGGGAATTAGGCCTTGATGGTCGCCTGGTGGCGGTGCAAGGGGCCCTGGCCATGGTGATGGCGGCCCATGCCGCTGGCATCCGCCAGGTGATCCTGCCCATTGGCAACGCCCGGGAGGTGGAGGCCATGAGCGGCATGGCCATCTACCCGGCGGGCTCCCTGCACGCGGTGGCACAGCACCTGTCCGGACAAATGCCCATCCCCGCGCAAATTCAGAAAAGCTATGAGGAATGCCTGTCAGAAGCCCAGTTTGACTTGGATTTGTCCCAGGTGCGCGGGCAGGTGCACGGCAAGCGCGCCCTTGAAATCGCGGCTGCGGGTGGGCACAACCTGCTGATGATTGGCGTTCCCGGCTCCGGCAAGACCATGCTGGCCCGATGCCTGCCGGGCATTCTGCCTGAAATGACCCAGGATGAAGCCTTTGAAACCACCCGCATCCATTCGGTGGCAGGCCTTCTGCCCCCTGGCGGCGGTATTTTAACCCAGCGCCCTTTCCGTACACCGCACCACACCGCCTCAGTCAATGCCTTGATTGGCGGCGGCGCCAATGCCAGGCCGGGGGAGGTATCCCTGGCCCATAACGGGGTGCTGTTCCTGGATGAAATGCCTGAATACCCCCGCAGTGTGCTGGAGTCCCTCCGGCAGCCGCTGGAGGATGGGGTCACCACCATCTCCCGGGTGAAGGCGCACGCGGCCTATCCCTCCCGGTTTATGCTGGTGGCCAGCATGAACCCCTGCCCCTGCGGTTTTTATGGCAGCAAGGTGCGCCCCTGCCGCTGCGGCAGCCATGAAATCAGGAAGTATCTCAACCGCGTGTCAGGCCCCTTGCTTGACCGGATTGATTTGCAGGTGGAGATTGACGCGGTGCCGGTGGAGGATATCACCCAGTCGGGGGCTGAGGAAAGCAGCGCCACCGTCCGCGAGCGGGTGCGCCAGGCCCGGATGATTCAGCAGGCGCGCTATCAGGGCAAGCCCCATCGCACCAATGCCACCATCACAGGGAAAGACCCTGAAAAGGCAGCGCTTCTGACCGCTGAGGCCGTGAACATCCTGCAGCAGGCTGTCAGGCGCTATACCCTCTCCATGCGTGCCTATACCCGGCTAATCCGGGTGGCGCGGACCATCGCTGACCTGGCGGGGGAGGAGCAGGTGGGCATCAACGCCATGGCGGAGGCCATCCAGTTTAGGATGATGGATGGGAAGTATTGGGGCTGATCAGGATGGGTAGGAGGCGCTGATGTGCGGCAGGTTTTATATCGCAGTTGATGAGCCGGAGCTGCGGGCGGTGCTTAAAGAGCTGGAAGAGGAAAACCGGCGTCGCGCCTTAGCGCTGCCACCGGTTAAAACGGGCGAGGTATTCCCTGCGGATTACGCCGCTGCCATCACGTCTAAGGGCAGCCATCCGCGCTGCGAGCAGATGCGCTGGGGTTTTAGCGCGCCTGATGGCAAGGGCCTTGTGATCAATGCCCGCTCAGAAACGGTGCTGGAGCTACCCGCCTTTCAAAAATCCGCCAGGGAAAGCCGATGTCTGATTCCTGCCTCCTACTATT
>CAZSSU010000123.1:0-5480 GCA_964609415.1 uncultured Christensenella sp.
GGCTGTGTGAAGCTGATGGATGAATACCGCATCAACTCCGCCAAAGCCCTGGGCGTGGAAGGCTTCTAATCCTTTGTATCTGTGCGTTTCCGGGCCTGAGGGCAGCTTCGGGCCTGGAAACGCCTCCACCGCCTTCCGGGCTGTTTTGTAAGGAGGGGTTTTATGAACAAGAACCGCGTATACCCTCAGTACATGGTATGGGCGCCCTTGATCATCTTTTTCATTTTCTTTGTGATTCCGTCCACGGTGGGTTATCTGTATGCCTTCACCGACTGGAGTTCCACCCGCAGCAAGTTCAGCGACCTGAGCTTCATGGGCTTTCAGAACATCCAGGATATGCTGGTGAACCGCAAAATCCCTGTGGCGCTGGTGAACACCTTTATTTACGCGCTGGCAAAAACCATTGTGGTCACCATCCTGGGTCTGGCGCTGGCCTATATCCTCAACCGGGAAATCAAAGGCAAAAACCTATTGCGGGCCGTGTATTTCATGCCGGCCGTGCTGTGTACGCTGGTGGTGGGCCTGGTGTTTAAAGCCATCTTCCAGACCAGAGGCGGCACCGCCAATGAGATATTGGCTGCCTTTGGCATGAAGCCCATCCAGTGGCTGGGCAGCCGGTGGACGGCGGTTTTCGCCATCTCCTTTGCGGAAATCTGGCGAAATGTGGGCTATGGCATGGTGATTACCCTGGCAGGTATGCAATCGGTATCAGCCGATTACCTGGAGGCGGCCTCCATCGACGGGGCCAATGCCTGGCAGGTGTACCGCCATGTGACCCTGCCGCTGATTATGCCCACGGTTAACGTCAATATCCTCTTCAGCCTGATCTATGGCTTGAAGATGTTCGACCTGATCTTCGTGATGACAGGCGGCGGGCCAGGCATATCCACTGAGAGCTTCGGCACCCTCATGATGAATGAGATGGGGGCTGGGCGCTATGCCAACTCCGTTGCCATCAACCTGATCTTCACCATCATCCTGATCGCCGTGGCCATGCTGTATCAAAGGTACAGCCGGAGATGGGAGCAAACGATATGAGAACTGAAGAAAAACGCAAAAACTTTTGGTTTTCAATCCTCCTGTGGGTGCTGAGCCTCCTGGTGCTCTATCCCCTGGCCATGGTGTTGCTCACCTCCTTCAAAAGCAAGCGTGAGGCCATCAACCTGAACGTGGCCCTGCCCCGGGAGTGGCTGTTCTCCAACTACGCCACGGTGCTTGAAAGCGGCAATGTGGTGCGCTCGTTTTTCAACAGCGTTTTCATTTCCGTGCTAACCGTGGCCATTGTGCTGGTTACCGCATCCATCCTCAGCTATGCCGTGGAGCGCAGGGATACCAAGTTCTGCCGCTTCATCCGCAAGGTGCTCACCTTTGGCATCATCGCACCTTTCGCCGCCATGCCCAGCATGAAGCTGCTGCAAATTCTGGGCATCTATGGCAGCCTCTCAGGCCTGGTGCTGGTGTACTCCGCCCTTTACCTGCCTTTTTCCGCCATGATGATCACCAGCTATATCAGCGGCATACCCAAATCCCTGGATGAAGCCGGGGTGCTGGACGGGGCGGTGGGCATGAGCCTGTTTGTCCGTATCATCGTGCCCCTGCTGACCCCCATCGCGGCTACGGTGGGCGTGCTGATTTTCATGTGGAGCTGGAATGAGCTGCAAATCCCCCTGTATTTGCTCAACTCCTCTGTGAAATACACGCTGCCCATGTCGGTGTATGATTTTTATGGCGCCTTCAGCAAGGACTGGAGCCTGGTGACCGCCGACATGATCATTGTTTCGGTCCCTGTTATCCTGATTTATGTGGTGTCCCAGAAGTATGTCATTGCTGGCATGACAGCAGGTGCTGTCAAGTATTGACCCATCCCGGATGAATTTTCCGGCCTTCACAGCGGAGCGTCCATACGCTTGCCCGCTGTGGGGGCCATTGGTATGTGAAAAGGAGCGTAGCATGGCTGAGCGTTTTCTGCCCACCTGGGAATCCCTGCGCACCCACCGGGTGCCCAACTGGTTTCATGAAGCCAAATTCGGCATTTTCATCCACTGGGGCCCCTATTCGGTGCCTGCTTTCGCGCCGCCCCAGGGGGAATTGGGGGCGGTGCCGGAGGATTACTGGTTCACCCACAACCCCTATGCGGAATGGTATTTCAACTCCGTCAACGTGGGAGAAGGGCCCACCTACGAGCACCACTTGAAGACATACGGGGCGGATTTCCCCTATGAGCGCTTTGTGGACATGTGGCAGGCAGAAGCCTGGCAGCCAGAGGATTGGGCCAGCCTCTTTCAGGAGGCGGGGGCCCGCTATGTGGTGCTGGTGACCAAGCACCATGACGGCTTTTGCCTCTTCCCCAGCCGTCACACAGCCTATACCACCGTGAACCGGGGGCCTAAGCGGGACATTGTGGGGGAATTGACCAAAAGCGTGAAGGACCGGGGCATGCGCATGGGGCTGTATTACTCCTCCATCATCGACTGGACTTATATGAGCGAGCCCATGCGGACGGATGCGGACTGCCGCCTGCTCAACAGCCCCACCCATGCCTATGCTGACTATGTGTTTAACCAGTATTATGAGCTGATAGACGCGTACAAGCCCTCTGTGCTGTGGAGCGACATCGGCTGGCCATACGCCGCGGAGCACATGCTGCCCCATGTGCTGTCCCATTTTTATAATGCCTGCCCCGATGGGGTGGTCAATGACCGGTTTAACGGCCTGTTTCACGATTACAAGGTGAAGGAATACCATCAGGGCCAGGTGGCCAGGGATGAGAAATGGGAGTATATCAGGGGCATGGGCCTCAGCTTTGGCTATAACGCCATGGAGGACGCCCGCCACACCCTGCCGCCCGATGCCCTGGTGCGGGAATTGGTGGGGGTGGTGAGTGAAAATGGCAACCTGCTTATCAACATTGGCCCCAGGGCGGACGGCAGCATACCGGAGATTCAAGCCCAAAACCTGCGCGCCATGGGCAAGTGGCTGGCCCGCAACGGCGAGGGCATTTATGCTACCAATACCAGCACCCGGCGGCCTGTGGAGCAGGAGGGGGCCTGGGCCAGGTTTACCCAAAAAGACGGCGACCTCTACGCCTTTGTGGACTTCCGGGAGCCTGGCAGCCTCAATCTGCCCGGCCTTGATGAAAACTATAGCTTCCTGGACGTAGAGGCGGGCCAGCAGCTAAACGTGATGCCTGGCCCAGATGGCCTGCTGATCAAAGCCAGTGAAGCCACGCCTTATCCAGTGGGCCTGCGCTTCCCTGGCAGGGCGTGATGCGAAAGCCGAAATATGTGCTCAGTTATTAGCGCATATTTCGGCTGGCACATAAGCGTGTCAACAGAGCCGTGAACTGTGACAATAATCCAGGCAGTGATGATCTTCTTGTCGCATCCCTCAGCACATAGCGTGGTGAGGGTTTTTTGTTTAGTTGTAAAAGTCAACCTTTGCTAATGGTAATGTAATCGATTGACCCAGTAGAGATTCATAGGTGTGGTCGCCCATCATCTCACAGTAGAAGGTGATTTTGTCATCTTCCAAGATGTTTTCATCGTGATTTCCCATTGTAAAAACATAAACGATGTTATCGTATCTCCCTTTGGTGGCAACACGCATCTCAAAGCCTTCGTTGCGGTCTCCAAGAACTTGAAGAACCCGTCCGATAATCTTGACCTTGGTCCCAATGTACTCTGTTGGCGTCCGCGCGGCCTTGTCGTAGTTAAACTTTCCATAAGCTTTTCCTGGGTCAGGCGATGGTGTCGGTTTTGGCGTTGGCTTGGGGCTTGGTGTTGGTTTGGCGACGGCTTGAGTACTGAATAGATTCTCCTGGTCTGAGACAGATGCAATTCCTGTCTGCTTGACCCCAGAAGTTTTTTGATAGGCTTTCATTGCAGCGATGGTGTTCTTGTCGAACTTTCCGGTTGGGTCTTTTGTGTAATAACCCAGTTCTGACAGTCTCCTTTGAAGATGAGCTACTTCATCACCAGAAGCACCGGACTTTAACTCAACATAGGGGTATTTTCCCCGATCACGCAGGGCTTGTGTAACGTTGGTATATAATTTCAGCAGTTCCTCATCTGACATTGTAGATATGTCTGGTTGAGCAGCAAAAGCCAGGAATGGGATGAGTAGGATTATCACAAGCAGAACAACGACAGCCTTTTTCATATCACCCTCCTATGATTTGTTTGCAAAAGAAAGATGCGCACTTGTTTTTCTAAAGAATCCGTTATACCTATCGAGAAGCGCCACTGCCTTACTGGCAGCATCTGTTACATTGACAAATTTTGTTGCTGATTTGACAAAAGTTCCGTTTAAATAAATCGATTGCAAAATTGATTTATACCAAATTCTTTATAGAATATCACAATTCTGTCGCAACCCTCATCATGTGGAGTAGTAGCGTTTTTTATCTTCCCTTGGTGTACAACTGAACAGTGGCAAATTCTTCTGAGGTTTTATCTTCCCTGAATTCTGTCTTGCCCGGTTTCAATTCGCTATCTTTATCGTCTAAGTAACCCCAATCAGTGTCAACAATATTCCCGTTTTTGTCCAAGTATAGAAGATGGTACTCCAAATAACTCACTGCCTCATTACTGATGTTCTTAGCGGTAAAGATTACTTTGTTGTTTACGATGCTTGTGCTATGTTCAATGCTTGATTGAACGCCTTTATAGTAGGTGTCTGGAGAAACAGATATGGTGTATTCTGCACGGTCAAATGCAATATCGTTGTAAATAGACCAAAATGTTTCATAGCCATTTTCACATGCTCTCTGGTCGCTGTTTTGGACACCTACAATGGTGCCTTCCTTGTCATAGAATAAAACGGTCACTTCAATATGGGCATCAAAGCCGCTCGTGTTCTTTATCACCAAGTCATTGTGATGGTACCTTGAGGTAGACCACTTATATTCCTTTACTTCATAGACTGGTGCGTCAGCGGGTTTTTCCGTTTGGTTCGGAAACAATATTCCCTTAGCCATCTCCATGGCTTGTTGTTCCAAATCATCTAATGGGTTGTCTTGTTTGGTATATAGCATCATGTAATATTTGCCATTCGACTGAAACACAATCCCAGCGGAATTATATGTTATGTCGTTGATTCGTATTGTAAGGCCAAACAATTGAGCATCCCTATCATCGATGTTAATCTGTTTTGATATGTGGTTGGCGTCTGACAGAGCGTACGGATTCTGCCTCATCTGGTCGATTATTTCCTTGAAAGTGGTAAAATCGTCAGTTCCTTCGGGGCGAGTGAACTCCTCAATATAGTAGTATCCATCGGTGGGATCCCCGATGGAAGTGGCATAATGGGAACGCTCGTTTTTCCCGTATTGGCTTACCCATTCTTTTGGAATGTGGTAGGTAAAATTATCTGTTTCAATGGCTTCATATTCTATTGCCATGCTTGGCAGCATTATTGTCATCATGACGAGTACGACGATTATCACAACCTTTTTTGTTATCCTCATGCTCATATAGACCTCC
>CAZSSU010000124.1:0-5450 GCA_964609415.1 uncultured Christensenella sp.
ACGAGGTTCTCGACCGACAGCGCCGTCTCCGCGCCCGGCTCGACGTCCTTCGGCGCGACGCCGAACTGGCCGTGGCCGTCGCCCAGATGCGGGACCGCGGCGAGCAGCTTCTGGGTGTACGGGTGCTTGGGGTTATAGAATATCTCGTCCACGGTGCCGGTTTCCACAATAAAGCCGGCGTACATCACGCTCACCCGGTGGCAGATGTCGGCCACCACGCCCAGGTTGTGGGTGATGAAGATGATGGCCATTCGGGTCTTTTCCTGCAAATCGCGCATCAGCTCCAATATCTGCGCCTGGATGGTGACGTCCAGTGCGGTGGTGGGCTCGTCCGCGATGAGCAAATCCGGCTCGCACACCAGGGCCATGGCAATCATCACCCGCTGGCGCATGCCGCCGGAGAGCTCATAGGGGTATTGGCTCATGCGGCGTTCCGGGTCGTTGATGCCCACCATGCCCAGCATCTCCACCGCCCGGTTGTGGGCTTCTTCCTTGGTGCGGGAGGTGTGCAGCAGGATGGTTTCAATCAGCTGGTTGCCGATGGTGAACACAGGGTTCAGCGAGGTCATCGGGTCCTGGAAGATGATGGAGATTTTGTTGCCGCGGATTTTGCGCATGTCGCTTTCGCTCAGCCCCACCAGCTCCTGGCCGTTAAACTTGACCGAGCCCGAATCAATGCGCCCAGGCGGCGTCAGTATCTGCAAAATGGAGTAGGCGGTGACCGACTTGCCGGAGCCGGATTCACCCACGATGCCCAGCACCGAGCCTTTTTTCAGCTGAAAGCTGACCCCGCCCACCGCGGGCACCACGCCCGAGGGGGTGTAGAAGCTGGTTCTCAGGTCTTTGACTTCAAGAATATTTTCCATTTCGTCCCTCCTTAATTGCGCAGTTTCGGGTCAAAGGCATCGCGCAGGCCATTGCCCAGGAGGTTGAAGGACAGGACGATGAGGAAGATGGTCAGCGCGGGGAAAATGAGCAGGAAGGGGTGGCTGACCAGGCCGATGCGGGCATCGCTGGCCAGGGAGCCCAGGGAGGGCATGGGAATGGACACGCCCATGCCCATGAAGGAGAGGAAGCTCTCCGTGAAGATGGCGGAAGGGATCTGCATGGCGGCGGTGATGATGATGACGCTGATGCAGTTGGGCACCAGGTGCTTGAAGATGATGCGCCTGGCACCTGCACCTGAAGCCCGGGCGGCCAGCACAAACTCCTGCTCTTTGATGGACAGGATCTGCCCCCTCACCTGGCGGGCCATGCCCACCCAGTACAGGAGGCCAAAGACGATGAAGATGGAAATCATCCCGGCGCCCAGCTTAATCACCAGTTCACTTTTTGACTGGGACACAATGTCCTTGATGGCCACCGAGAGCAAAATCACAATCAACACATCGGGCAGGGAATAGATGATATCCACGATGCGCATCATGATCAGGTCCACCTTGCCGCCAAAATAGCCGGAGATGGAGCCGTAGATGATGCCGATGATCACCACGATGATGGCGGCAACAAAGCCCACCATCAGGGAGATGCGGGTGCCATAGATGACCCGGATGGCATAATCCCGGCCCAGGTTGTCCGTGCCCATGATGTGGGGGAAGATATTCTCTCCCTTGGCGATTTTGGCCTGCTCCTTGGCGGAGTATTCAAAGGGTCTGAGGTACTGGGCGGTGACATCCTGCTTGGTGTAGCTGTAGGGGTAGACGATGGGGGCAATGAAGGCCACCAGCGCAATCACAATGATGATGCCCAGGCATAGCATGGCCAGCTTGTTGCGCCTGAGGCGGGCCATGGCGTCCTTGAAAAAGGAAACACTGGGCTTGGTCAGCACCTGCTGGGCCTTGTCCTCCTCCGTAGCCGGCGCAAACAAATCGGGCGTTTGCTGGAGGGTGAAGAAGCGCTTGCTGCGTTCCTGATAACTGTCGTTGTTTTGCATAATCACCTTAAATCGATTCTGGGGTCGAGCAGTTTGTAGAGGACGTCGCTGAGCAGGTTGAGGAAGATGATGAGCGTGGCCAGGAAAATGGTGACCCCCATGATCATCATGTAGTCGGTGCGCAGCATGGAGTTGACAAACAGGCGGCCCAGGCCGGGCACGGCGAAGATGTTTTCCACCACCATGGAGCCGGTGAGGATGTAGGCCATCATGGGGCCGGCATAAGTCACCACAGGGCCCAGGGCGTTTTTAAGCGCATGTTTATAGATGATTTTGGAGCGGGGGAGGCCTTTGGCCCTGGCAGTGCGCACATAATCCTGCCCCAGCACATCCAGCATGGCCGAGCGCTCAAGCCGGGTGGTGTAGGCCATGGGGTAGAGGGACAGGGAGATGATGGGCAGCACCAGCCCCCCCGGCTGGGAGCCCATGGTGGGGAACCAGCGCAGCCTGAGGGCAAAGATCAGCAGAAACAGCGTGGCCACCACAAAGGAGGGCATGGACACCAGGGCGGTGGTGACCACCTGGATGATTTTATCCGGCCAGCGCCCCCGGGTGAGGGCGGCAAAGGCGCCCAGGATGACCCCCAGGGTGAGCGCGATGACGGCCGCCGACAGGCCAATGGTGGCCGAATAGCCAAAGGCGTCACCAATCAGCTCTGACACGGTTTTCCCCACCCAGGCTGTGGACAGGCCGAAGTCCAGATGAAACAAATTGCCCAGGTAGTTGAAAAACTGGACAATCACTGGCTTGTCAAAGCCATATTTTGCTTCAAGGGCCGCGATGGTGGCATCGTTGAGGGCTTTTTCGGCCGAGAAGGGGCTGGCCGGAATGGCATGCATAATGAAAAAGGTGAGGGCAATGACCAGGAAGATGGTGAAGATTGCCATGCCGAAGCGTTTTAGCAGGTACACCAGGAAGCGTGAGGACACAATATCCTCCTTTCGAAAGCGGAAAATTCTGAATAATGATACGCGTTCTTTTATAAATTGTCAATCCGGGCAAACGTGCAACGATTTAAACTTCCTACATCTTAACAAAGATCAAAGCGACTGGCAAGAACAAAATATAAACAATATAGAGATGATCCCTGGTGAAAGGCAGTTACATCCGCTCTTTATAAGCCCGCTCATAGGCCTTGGTGACCAGTTCCTGATGGCCGTAGCGCCAGGCTAATTCGCAGGGTTTATTGGGGTTGCGCAGCAATTCCCGCCCCAGGGCCACCAGGTCACAGCTGCCCGATTCCAGGGCGTTTGCAATCAATTGATCCTCATCCAAAAAGCCCACGCCAATGACGGGCAGCCCGGTGCCTTCTTTGATTTGGCGGGCCAGGGGCAGCATGTAGCCGGGGTAGGGGTGAACGGGGGCTTTCTGCAAGCCGCCGCTTGATACGTGCACCATGTCCATGGGCCGGGGCAGGGCGGATAGCCACCTGATCCAATCCTCCGGCTCCACGCCGCCCTCCAGCCAGTCGGTGGCGGAGATGCGGATCCAGAGCGCTTTGTCCTGGGGCCAGGCGCTGGCGACGGCCTCCACCACCTGGTTCAGGAAAAGAGAGCGGTCCTGGCCATAGGCGTCCGTGCGCTTGTTGGAATAGGGGCTCAGGAACTGGTTGATGAGGTAGCCGTGGGCGGCGTGGATTTCCAGGCCTTCAAAGCCGGCTTCATGGGCGCGGCGGGCAGCCTGGCGGTAGGCGGCCAGCACCTCCTTAATGTCCTGGGCGCTCATCTCGTGGTAGGTGACCTCGTGGCGGTTGTAGGGGATGGCGGAGGGGGCCAGGCAGCGGGTGCCGGTGGTGACGGACTTGCGCCCGGCGTGGTTGATTTGAAGCGCCGGCACTGCGCCCTGAGCTTTGATGGCCTGCACCAGTTGCTTCATCCCGGCCACCTGGACATCATCCCACAGGCCCAGGCATTCATCGGTGATGCGGCCTTCAGGGCGGATGCCGGTGGCCTCCACAATGATAAGCCCCACCTGCCCAATGGCCCGGGCAGCGTAGTGGGCCAGGTGGAAAGGGGCCACCATGCCGCTGTTGTCTTGGGCAGCATACATGCACATGGGCGGCATCACAAAGCGGTTTTTCAGCGCCATATTTTTGATGGTGATGGGTTCAAAGGCTTTCATGGGCGGCCTCCTTTTGGTTTGTTATGAAGAATGATATCTTCAGGCAAATGATTTTTCAAGTCGAACATTGGTGAGGTTTTATTAAATAAAGATAATTGGAAACAATCCATGTGATACAAGAAGGCCACTTTTTGCTGGTGGCAAAAAGTGGCCTATTGTTATGCTACAATACAGTTACTTTCGCTTATGCCCAACTGTCCAAGCCCGCAACATTCTTGCCAGCGACACGACCACAAACGATGCATTCTGTTAAGTTGCCGCCACCTTGGTAAGAGAACTTGAAGACTGAGGAAATCTCACCGGCAGTAAAGAGGCGCGGTATCGGATTGCCTTCCCAATCCAGGACACGCCTGTTGGCATCGGCATCAATTCCGCCTTTCGTGTTGGGGCCGCCGGGATACATTTTCATGGCATAAAAAGGACCTTTTTCGATAGGACCCATGGTGCGCTCTTGGCGGCCATAATCCTCATCAACACCTTTTTCGCAGAACTCATTGAAACGCTTAACTGTTTCTGCCAGTGTTTCAGCAGACATCATGTTGCGGTTTTCCACATCCTGCTTCATTTTTTCTGCAAGTTCTTCTAATGTATCAGCTTTTAGTATCCAGCCTTGTTCAATAGCATAGCTATTGTCCGGTCCCCATGGCAGTAGTTTGAATGGCACTACGGAGAAGCCAGTTCTTACTGCGGTTTGAGCACTATTTCTTGTCTCGTCAAAGATGATCCAGCTGGGATCGCGTGTGTACGACATTTCCAACAGATTATATTGGACAGCCTCATGATAAAAGAGATAGCGATAAGGCCTGGTTAAGTCGGTGATGATTGATTCGTCTGCGTAACGCTTGCCAAAGTTATCAACAACGCAACTGTTTTTTGCTGCCGTTATTGCAGCGGGAGCACCTTGCTTTAGTCCATACTTCTCATATGCCTCGCCATATGGGAAAGCAGGCTCAATCCGTGAGGCACATTTGCCCACTTTGGCAAGTCCAGCTCCAATCTGGATACTCATTTTGATTCCGTCACCAGTGTTCTTCGGAGAACCATAGAATGACCATCCAGAGACACCAGGACCTTCCAAGAAAGCGCGGCGCATTTCAAGGTTGAACTCAAAGCCTCCAGTTGCTAAAACGACGCCTTTCTTTGCTTTGACGCGTATCGTTTTCTCGCCTTGTTGTGCTTCTACACCGATAATCTGTCCTTCGTCATCCTGAATGAATTTGCTTGCTGGTGTTTCATATAAGATTTTGATTTCTGGCCGTTTCTCTTTAATACCTTGTTCCACAAGAGCCCAATGGTATGCTTCGCCTTGCGTTTTTGTTAGCATATCTTGCTCGGGTGGGGACTTGCTTGCATCTGCATCCGCAAAGTTAATATAGCGCAAGTTAACTGAGCCGCC
>CAZSSU010000125.1:0-3835 GCA_964609415.1 uncultured Christensenella sp.
GGATATATGCCGCGATGCCTTGAACTATCTGGATGACTATACGGACAGCCATGCCTTTGAGGACGATAGCAAGGCACTATACGAGATAATTTGGTAAGCATATAAAAACTTGGAGGCAAGCGTATGATTAACGATTGCCTACAATCCATTAGCCTACGTTCTTCTCCATAGTTTTCCAGTTCAATTTCACTCGACCAGCAGTGCATTTTCTTGATGTACGCATATCAGAGCACCTATTAATATTGCTTGTATTTCTCCAAAAGTCCTACAACCAGTCGAAGACGGTGGCCGAAGATGGCAAGATGCGCCTGACAGATAAATGGGATAATCAGGGTGTGCAGCAGAGCGTAGAATACGCCTTCAAGGACCCATTGCAATCTCGTCGGTTAAAGTGTATACTTTTCCAGACGAGGTGATAATATGGAACGCGAGCTTTTTCTTCGAAGAATAGAGGATAGAATTGAGGCTGAACCACTGGGCGCTGTTTTTGTTACATCCGATTTTGCGGATATTGCATCATCTGAAACAGCAAATCGCGCACTTTTACGTCTGGCTGACAACGGGAAAATCCGGCGTGTTTTACATGGTGTCTATGAGCGTCCTGAATACAGCGAGTTTCTTCATGAACACATCACGCCATCGCCAGATAAGGTCGCCCATGCATTAGCGCGCAACTTTGGCTGGCGGATTATCCCCAGCGGGGATACAGCGCTGAACATGTTGGGCCTTTCTACACAAGTGCCAAGCACCTGGGTGTATGTGAGCGATGGTCCTTATCGCAAATATCATTATGACCACATGAACTTGTCTTTCAAGCGGACTGCCCAGAAGGAATTGACAGACATTTCATACAAGACAGCACTGGTTATTCAGGCCTTAAAAGCCATTGGGAAAAGCAATGTCACACGTGAAACCCTTAGGAAAATCGCATCCTTGCTGACAAAAAAAGAAAAGCAGGATATGCTAAGCGAAGCACAGTATACAACGGCGTGGATTTATCAGGCAATGAAGGAAATTGCCGCATATGAGGTGAGTACATGAGGCAGATTGCCAGATTGTCGCAGAAGGATAGGGAAGCTCTTTTCCGCAACACCGCCGCAAAAACCGGCATGACTGAAGCGATTATCGAGAAAGATTTCTGGGTATGCTGGACGATTGACTATCTGTTTCATCAATGCCAATGGAAGGACACCTTGGCCTTCAAAGGAGGAACCAGTTTATCCAAAGCCTATGGATTGATTGATCGTTTTTCCGAAGATATTGATCTCATATTAGATTGGCGTGTGCTGGGATACGCAAAGGATGAACCATGGATTGAGCGGACAAAAACGAAACAAGATCAATTCAACAAACTGGCGAACGAACGAGCTGCATCCTTCCTACAACAGCAATTTTTACCAAATATTGTGATGAATATATCTCAGGAACTGCAACAGGATGCGCACTGTTATATTGTGCAGGATGACCCACAGACAGTGCGATTTTCTTATCCCAGCAGCTTTTCTGACCAATCTATTCTGCGTGAAATCAGACTGGAAGTTGGTGCACTTGCGGCATGGACACCATCTGAACAGCGGCCAATAAAGCCCTATGCAGCAACGCAATATCCCGGGAAGTTTCATCAGGATACAACAGTCATTCGCACGGTACTTCCTGAAAGAACCTTCTGGGAAAAGGCTACAATCCTACACCGGGAAGCCTATCGCCCTGATAACAGGGTGATGCCAGGAAGGTATTCACGCCATTACTATGACTTGTTTCGCATGGCTCAGACCCACTACAAAGAACATGCCTTGAATCATCCTGATTTGTTGGCGAAGGTGGTGCAGTTTAAGGACAAATTCTATCGTTGCCCTTGGGCAAGATATGACCTGGCAGTACCTGGAACGATGCGATTGCTGCCCTCAGAGCACCGCTATGCCAGCTTAAAGGCTGACTATGACCATATGCAAAACATGCTATTTGGAGATAGGCCAAACTTTGATGACATGATGGAAGGCATCGGCCAATTGGAGCATGAAATAAACACGATGGCAGTGAAATAAGCAAGCCATGTGTATTGAGCATGATCCAATTGCCTTCAAGCCCAACACAAAAAGGATAGAAAATGATTCTGATGAACAGCGCTGACCAGAAACTGTCAGAAACACAGCATCCTTTGGTACAATGCAAAAGACAAAGATTACAGTATCACTGCCTCCTCTGAATGATATAAAATACCAATACATCACACAAGAAAGGATCCTCATATGTTTCGCATCATCGAATTGCCTCCTTTCACAGCCGTATCCTCCGGGCTTGATCCCGCCTGCGACTTTTCAGAAAAGGGCGTTTTGGGGAAATTTGACGCCTACTTTTCCGCCATCAAGCCCTTGCCCAGGGACAGCTTCAGGCCCCGGGATTTCCTGTTCTACGATCCTGTGCGTCAGGGCATGGTCTGGCTGTGGGCCTTGGCGGAGGGCATGGATGACGGCGGGCTTGAACACATCGATTTTGAAGGCGGCTACTACCTGTGCTATCACTATCAGGACGGGGACGATGCAGCCCGGGAAAAGCGCCACCAGGAAGCCCTGGCCTATATCCGGGACAGCCAGGTGTTTGAGCTGGACGAGCGGCCCAATCACTACGGCATGGGCCATATCATCACCCCCAAGGCCATTGCCAAGGCCCAGGGCTATTACGTGATGGAAGTTTTTATCCCCATCAAGATCAAGGCGCAATCAGCCTAAGATGGGAGGGCGGCATGATACACCTGGAAAAAGTCAGCAGCAAAACCTTTGACCAAGTGGTCAACATGAAACTGTCCCCGGAGCAGGCAGGCTTTGTGGCCCCCAATGTGGTCTCCATGGCTCAGGCTTGGTTGTACTACGATACGGGCCTACCGCTGGCCATCTGTGATGGGGAAATGGTGGTCGGCTTCGCCTGGCTAACCTGGGTGCGGGAGGGAAACCGTGCCATCCGCATCTCCCGCCTGATGATTGCCTCAGAACACCAGCGCAAAGGCTACGGGAAGAAAGCCCTGGAAGCCCTCATCGCCATGGTACGGGAGATGAACCGGGAAACGGACAGGTTTGACCTGATTGGTCTGGGCTTTCACCCTGATAACGCAGCGGCGCAGCGCCTGTATCAGGCACTTGGTTTTCATAAGAATGGCAAGCTTGTGCATGGCGAGGTTCAAATGGTTTATCCCCTGACAGATTCCCCCAAAGTGGGAAAGTTTTTGGCAGATAAGGATGATCTGGAGCGCCTGGCTCACATCCTTCAACAAGAAGCCGACAGCCCCCTGAAGCCAGAGCTGCTTCCAGCGCTGGTGGAAAAAGGGCAAATCACCTGCTTTTCAATCATGGGTGAAATAATTGGCTTTGCGGCGGGTGACGTGCTGGTGATGGATCACCAGCATAAGCCGCCAATCAAGGAAGCGCGCTGATTGCAGGCTTACTTTCTTTACCATTCCCCCGCCTTGACGCCCAGCCACCCCCATGTTACCTTGAGCAAAAATACAGGAGGGGCCATGCTGAAGCGCAGAATAATATGTATCGCCATCTTGCTGGCGCTGCTCTTGGCGATGCCCGCCTTGGCGGCACCCGCCGCGCGCTTTCAAGCGCTGTATTGGCCTGCCTTTGAAGAGAATGTCTATGCCCTGTCGCCCGGCGGTGGCTGGGGGGATTATCTGGCCCTGGCCGCCATGGGCAATGTGCTGGCCTTCATCCGCCGGGATCAGGCGGATAATCCCGCCTGCACCCTCAGCCTGTACGACCTGGCCCACGCCCGGGCGCTGGCCAGCCTGCCCCTGCGCAATGAGGGCTGGGGCGATCACTGGCTGCTGGGCTTCTGG
>CAZSSU010000125.1:3935-5405 GCA_964609415.1 uncultured Christensenella sp.
TCCTCAGCGTGTTCTCAAACAGCGCCGGGCAAAGCGCATTCTTTGGCGCCAGCGCCACAGGCTTTGGGCAGCTGATGCCCGTGGTGGAGGGCTTTTCCTGGATGGATGGGGGCCTCTCCCATGCCACCTGGGAGGGCGGCGCTTTGCTGATGCCTCACCCCGGTCAAAGCCAGGTATTGCAGCTGGCCGCCTGGGACAAGGATGAGTTGATCCGCGCCTATGAAAATGGCCTCCTCCTGGCCGAGGCCTTTGGCCAAAGCCCCGCCCTGCGCCTGTATGATCTGGACCGGGGCCTGCTGCTTTCCTCGCTGCCAGCCCCCGCCGGGGACGAGGCCCCCAGCTTCCATCACATCGCCCTGTCTGATCAGGGCTTTGCCGTGATGGCAGATAATCAGTATGAGGAGAACCGCTTCAGCCTTTACCTGTGGGATTTCAGCCAGCTGGCCCAAAACCAGCCGCTGCCCCTCACCCGAACCACGCTTCCGCAGCTTAGGGAAAGCCATAACGCCCTGGCCCGCTCCCTGGCGGAAAAGCACGGCATCGCCCTCTATATCCGCCAGGCGGGCGCCCACTTTCAAAACGACAGCTATTACGGCCTCCCCCTTGATCAGGAGCCGGCACTGGCCCAGGCCCTCCCCCTGATTGACAGGCTTTTAAGCCGCCTGCCCCAGGCCTTGCTGGAGGAAATCACCGCCCATAATCAAGCCCCCCTTGCCCTTTATCTCACCGGCGGCATCAGGCCCCGAGGGGAGGAGGGCCTCCGCAGCCCCACCGGCCTGACCGCTTCCGGCGGGGATGCGCCCCTCATCGCCCTGGACATCCGCGGCGCTGGCGGCGCGCTTTCCCTGGCGCATGAGCTGATGCACCTGCTTGAAAACCACCTGGAAACCCAATCGAGTGACGCCAGCAGGGAGCTGATGGAAAATTGGCTGCTGCTCTGCCCTCAGGAAGCAGCTGAGCGCGGCTTCCACTACAGCTATTTTGACCAGGAGGGCTGGTCCATCTCCGACACCCGCTACACCGCCGATGATCTGGCGCATCCGGAAGATATCTGGTTCATCGACGCCTATTCCCGCACCTTCCCCATGGAGGACCGGGCCCGCGTTTTTGAACACCTGCTGCTGGCGGAGGACACAAGCCCCGACGTCTTCACCCATCCCCGCCTGCTGCGCAAAGCCCAATACCTCTGCGCCCTGCTGCGCCAGGGCTTCTCCAGCCTGAAAGACGCCCCCACCCTCTACTGGGAGCGCCTGATTCCCCAGCTGCCTTATGAGGATTTTGAGAAGGCGTTTGAGGCCCAGGGCAGCCCCTAAACCCACACCCAGCCACGATTCCGCCTTGCCAGCCTCAGCCCATTATGCTACAATGCGCCTGCCGCGTTCCCGCGGCATTTGTTCCCGTAGCTCAGCTGGATAGAGCGTTCGCCTCCTAAGCGAAAGGCCCCGCGTTCGAATCGCGGCGGGAACGCCA
>CAZSSU010000126.1:0-357 GCA_964609415.1 uncultured Christensenella sp.
CTGGCCAATGTCCATGACCCGGACAGCCAGGTGGCCACCCGGCGGGGGAACCTGAGCTTTACCTCCATCAACCTCCCCCGCCTGGCCATTCAGGCCAAGGGCGATGTGGGCCGCTTCTTCCAGGATTTGGAGCGCATGCTGGAGGTGACCTTTGACCAGCTCAACGAGCGCTTTGAGATCATCGCCCGCAAGAAAGTGTACAACTTCCCCTTCCTGATGGGGCAGCATGTGTGGCGGGACAGCGAGAACCTGGCCTGGGATGACGAGGTCAGGGAGGTGCTCAAGCACGGCACCCTAACCGTGGGCTTTATCGGTCTGGCAGAAACCCTGGTGGCCCTGCGCGGCAAGCACCATGGC
>CAZSSU010000126.1:367-5360 GCA_964609415.1 uncultured Christensenella sp.
ATCTGGGCCTGGAAATCGTGGGCTTCATGAAGGACTTCCTGGACAAAAAAGCCCAGGAGCATAAGCTCAACTACACCCTCATCGCCACCCCGGCGGAGGGCCTCTCCGGCCGCTTTGTGCGCCTTGATAAGGAGCGTTTTGGCGTGATTCCCGGCGTCACTGACCGGGACTACTACACCAACTCCTTCCACATCCCGGTGTATTTCCCCATCAGCGCCTTCAAAAAGATCAGCCTGGAGGCCCCCTATCACGCGCTGACCAATGCCGGGCACATCACCTATGTGGAGATGGACGGCGACCCCAGCCAGAACCTGGAAGCCTTTGAGAAAATCGTGCGCCACATGCACGACACGGGCGTGGGCTACGGCTCCATCAACCACCCCATCGACCGGGACCCTGTCTGCGGCTACTCCGGCATCATCGGCGATGCCTGCCCGCAGTGCGGCAGGAGCGAGGAAGAGCACAAGTTTGAGCGCATCCGCCGCATCACGGGCTACCTGGTAGGCACCACTGACCGCTTCAACAACGCCAAACAGGCGGAGGAGAAGGACCGGGTGAAGCACGGAGTGGAGAGCTAAGATATCTATCGTTGACATATAGCCCCTTTGTGTAATACAATGTATTACACAAAGGGAGGTTTGATGATGACTATTTCAATCCGTTTAAACGACGAGGAAAACATGCTGGTCAGGAAATATGCGCAGATCAACGGCGTCAGCGTATCTGAATTGGTGCGCCAATCCGTGCTCAGCCGCATCCATGATGAGCATGATTTGCAGCTTTATCAGGAAGCATTGGAAGAATATCTGGCCAATCCTGTGACCTATTCTCTGGATGAGGTAGAGAAAGAGCTAGGGCTAAGGTGAGCTGGCGGGTTGTGTTTACACCCCGCGCTTTGAAAGAGCTTAAAAAGCTCGACAAGCCAACTGGCGCGATGTTGCTGGGCTGGATACGGAAAAACCTGGAATGCTGTGAGAACCCCCGTCTGCACGGGAAAGGGCTCAGCGGTCCGCGCAGCGGGCAATGGCGCTACCGGGTGGGAGATTATCGTTTGATTGCTGATATTTCTGATCAGCAAATTGTTATTTTGATTCTCGCTGTAGGGCATAGAAGCGATGTCTATGCCGATTGAAGGAGAAAACCATGGACATCCGCATCAACGGCTTTGTCAACGACAGCATCGTGGATGGCCCGGGGCTGCGCTTCGCTGTGTTCACCCAGGGCTGCCCCCACGGCTGCCCCGGCTGTCACAACCCGGAAACCCACGCCATGGACGGGGGCAAGCTGACGGACACCGACAGCCTCATCGCCCGGATGCAGGAAAACCCGCTGCTCTCCGGCCTCACCCTGTCTGGCGGGGAGCCTTTTATGCAGCCGGAGGCTTGCCTGGCGCTGGCCCGGGGCGCTCGGACTTTGGGGCTTGATGTGTGGGCCTATTCCGGCTACACTTATGAAACGCTGATGGGTATGGGTGAGGCAGCCAGGGCGCTACTGGAGGCCTGTGATGTGCTGGTGGACGGCCCTTTTATTCAGGCACAGCGCAGCCTGGATCTGTCCTTCCGGGGCAGCAAAAACCAGCGGCTGATTGACCTGAACGCCAGCCGTGCGGCAGGCGGCATCCAGCTATGGACACCCCCCAAGTGGTGAAAAATTGAAGGAGACAGGCATATGCAGGAAATCTCAGTTTCCCTACAGTTTGGGACGGAACTCGTTGGCAGCTTGCAGGCGGAGGACAGGCAGTTTTCCGTGGGCAAGGAAGCAGGGGGCATCGCGCCTTATGAAATGCTGCTGGGTGCCCTTGGCAGCTGCTACTACGCCAATTTCATCGGCATCGCCAAGAAAATGCGCCTGGAATATGCCGGGGTGGACATCGCCATTCATGGGGTAAAGCGGGACGAAATCCCCGCCACACTCAAAACCGTCGAGATGGTGGTGACCGTGCGCGGCGCCAAGAGCGAAAAAGGTTTTGAGCGGGCCAGCGAGCTGTCCGCCAAATACTGCTCGGTGCACGAAACCATCGCCAAGGTGGCCCAGATCACGCTGAACTTGCAGTTCGCCCCCGCCTGAAGATAAGAGGCAACCATCGCCCCGCCTGTGGTACACTATGACCAGAGGGGGGCTTTTTCATGTACAAGCTGATGATTGTGGAGGATGACCCGGTGATCGCCGGGGCCATGGCCGACTACCTGCGGGGCTGGGGCTATCAGGTGGAAGCGGTTTCCGACTTCGCCCATGTGCTGGAAGCGTTCAGCGCCTTTAACCCGCACCTGGTGCTGCTGGATTTAAAGCTGCCTGTCTTGGGTGGCTTCCACTGGTGCCGCGAAATCAGGCGGCTGTCCACGGTGCCGGTGATGTTTATCACCTCCGCCGCTGACAACATCACCGCCGTCACCGCCATGGGCATGGGGGCGGATGATCTGATTGCCAAGCCCTTTGATTTAAGCCTGCTAGGCGCGAAAATTGAAGCGCTGCTGCGCCGGAGCTATGGCTTTGCGGCAGCGGTAGCGCTGATGGAACACAAGGGGCTTGTGTATAGCCCCGCGGACGCCACCGTGCAGTATGAGGGCCAGCGGGCGGAGCTCACCAAAAACGAAAACCGCATTCTCCACACGCTGATGGAGCGCCGGGGCAAAATTGTTTCCCGGGAGCTATTGATGACCAGGCTGTGGGAAACGGACAGCTTTGTGGATGAAAACACCCTCACCGTGAATGTGGCCAGGCTCAGGAAAAAACTGGAGCAGCTGGGCGCTTCGGACTTCATTCAAACCAAGAAAGGCATGGGGTATCTGCTGACATGAGGGAAATGAGCAGACGCAGGCTTGTAAAAGCCTATCTGCGGGACCGGGCATGGCTGGTGCTGCTGATAGTAAGCTGCGGCTTGATTCTGTATGTGGTGACAGCGCTCTATCAGCTTAACATGGAGGCCCTGGGCTATGGCGGGCTGCTGTGCCTGCTGCCGCTGTCCCTGGCAGCCTGGGTCGATTACCTGCGGTATGCTGCCCACCATCAGGCGCTGGCGCGGCTTTTGCCAGGGCTTCCGGAAAGCATCAGCCACCTGCCGGAAACCTCCGGGCTGGTTCAGCAGGATTACCAGGCAGCCTTAAAGGCGCTTTATCAGCAACATAAGCAGCAGGTCACCCAGGCAGATGCGCGCAGCCAGGCGCTTGCCCACTACTACACCCTGTGGAGCCATCAAATCAAAACACCGCTGGCCGCCATGCGTCTCCTGCTACAGGAGGATACCGCCCATGACCGAAAGCTGCTGGGCGAACTTTTCAAGGTGAACCAATATGTGAACATGGCCCTGGGCTATGCGCGCCTGGACAGCCAGGCCAGTGACTTTGTGTTTTCCAGGCTCAAGCTCGCCTCCCCGGTGTCCCAAACAGCCCGCCGTTTCGCTGCCCAGTTTGTCGCCAAGCGGCTAAGCCTGAATCTGTCTGTGCCAGAGGAGGCATCGGCTGTGACCGATGAAAAATGGCTGTGCTTCCTGCTGGAGCAGCTCCTGTCAAACGCCATTAAATACACGCAGGCAGGCGGCGTTTCTATTTCCTGGGAGGAAGGCCAGAAGGAGCTGATCATTCAGGATACGGGCATGGGCATCATGCCTGAGGATTTACCCCGGGTGTTTGAAATGGGCTTCACCGGCTACAACGGCCGGGTGGATCAGCAAGCCACCGGCATCGGCCTGTTCCTGGCCCGGGAAACTGCCCAGCGTTTAGGCCTTACACTGCGCCTTGATTCAAAGCCCGGCCAGGGCACCCGGGCTGTCATCGGCTTTCCCCGAGAAACGCTGATGGTTGAGTAAATGACAAAAATGTAAGTTTCCCTTCCGTTTTGTAAGGCAGGCATAAGGCAGAGGCCTGCTGTTTTTGTTAGGGTGAGGGCATCCCCCCGAAAGGAGCACACCATGACCATACTGGATGTAAAGAACCTCAAAAAAATCTACACCACCCGCTTTGGACAAAACCAGGTGGAGGCCCTGAGCGATGTCAGCTTTTCTGTGGAGGCAGGAGAATACCTGGCCATCATGGGCGAGTCGGGATCGGGCAAATCAACGCTGCTAAACATTCTGGCGGCCCTTGACAAGCCCACATCAGGGGAGGTGCTGCTGGATGGCCAAGCCCTCTCCCAGATAGGCGACCGGGAGATCGCCGCCTTCAGACGGATCAACCTGGGCTTTGTCTTTCAGGAGTACAACCTGCTGGACACCTTCAGCCTCAGGGACAACATCTATCTGCCCCTGGTGCTCTCGGGCAAGGTGGCCCATGACGACATGGCAAGGCGCCTTGCGCCCCTGGCGGAACAGTTGAACATCGCCCCCCTGCTTGAGAAATTCCCCTATGAAGTCTCTGGCGGTGAAAAGCAGCGAGCCGCCGTTGCCCGGGCGCTGATCACCGGGCCCAGGCTGCTGCTGGCTGATGAGCCCACCGGCTCCCTTGATTCCCGGGCCACAGATGGTCTTTTGAAAATATTCCAGCAGGTGAACCAGCTGGGCCAGACCATCCTGATGGTCACCCACTCCACCAAGGCGGCCAGCCATGCGAGCCGGGTGCTGTTCATCAAGGACGGGCAGATTTTCCATCAACTCTATCGGGGCAACGCCTCCCAGGCCGACATGTATCAGCGCATCGCCGATGCCCAGACGGCCATCCTGACAGGGGGTGAGGGCCAATGAGCGGCCGCCTGTTCTGGAACCTGGCCTGGCAGAATATCCGCCGCAACCGCCAGAGCTATCTGCCCTATGCCCTCTCCTGCATTGGCACGGTGATGATGTTTTTCATCATCTTTGTGCTGGCCAATACCGCCACCTTCAGGGGTATCTATGGTGGGCGCACCCTCCAGATGACGCTGAGCTTTGGGGTGTGGGTCATCCTGCTGTTTGCCCTGCTCTTCATGTTCTACACCCACAGTTTCCTCATCAAGCGGCGCAAAAAGGAGTTTGGCCTGTTCAACATCCTGGGCATGGAGAAAAAGCACATCGGCCGCGTTCTGG
>CAZSSU010000127.1:0-1353 GCA_964609415.1 uncultured Christensenella sp.
TCCTGGATGTGAACGGCGTACACCGCCGTTATTTTCAAGCCGCTTTCAATGGCCTGGGGGAAATAGGGCATCCACTGGGGGGTGAACTTTTGGGCAATGGCCCGGAGGCCCCTGATTTTCTCCTCATCTGACTGCAACAATCGAACAGGGCCCCGCACCATGGCGGACTCAAACTCCGTGGTGAAGAGCTTGCTGGTGAGAAGCCCGAAGGTTTCGGGGTTTTTTGCCGCATCATCAGCCTCAGATGCCGTCATGACGCTGGGCACCTGGCAATCCCCCACAAAGGTGATGTGCACCAGGGCGCCGTCTGTGATGAGCGCCGTTTTTTTGCCGCTTTTAGCGGCGTGGAAGTACAGCGTGTCCCCCTCCCTGGCGATGGAAAGCGGGATGCCATAGGCCATCCCTTCCCCGTCCGGCAGGCTCAGGATGCCATAGGATGCTTTGTCAATGACGGTGAGGCCAAAGGCCTTATCCATCTCCCGGTCTTTTCGTCGCATGGGGGCCTCCTTTAACGGTTGTAGGCGAAGCGGGTGCCCGCCAGGCCCTGCCAGACGGTGTCGCAGGCGGCCAGGGTGGCTTCATCAAGCGCATTGCCCTTAATGGAAGCGATGTTTTGCTCAAGCTGGGAAAGCTTGCTGACGCCGGTGATGACCGTGGCCACGCCGGGGCGGCTTAAGCACCACTTCATGGACAGTTCAAGGAGGCTGAGGCCCGCTTCCCGGGCGATGAGGCTGAGCTTATCAACGGCGGCGAAGTTTTCGTCCGACCAGTAGCGGTTGTAATAGATTTGGTTGCTGCCAAAGCGGGTATCCGCCCCGGGCTGGCCCGCGTGGTGCTTGCCGGTGAGGAGGCCGCCCGCGATGGGGTTATACACCGCCATGCCCAGGCCATGGGCTTTGATGAAGGGAATCAGCTCCGCCTCCACCCCCCGGGTGATGAGGTTATACACATTTTGAGTGATGAGAGGCGGGGCATAGTTTCGTCTTTCGCACAGGGCCAGGATGTCGGCGATTTGCCAGGCGGCATAGTTGCTGATGCCCACATAGCGCACCTTGCCAGAGGCAACCAGGCTGTCCATGGCGGCCATGGTTTCCTCAATGCGAGTGTCATTGTCAGGGGTGTGGAGGTAGTATAGGTCAATATAGTCGGTGTTCAGGCGCTTGAGGCTGGCTTCCACGGCATTCAAGATGGCCAGGCGGGACAGCCCCTGGCTGTTGCGCTTGCCGGGTGCTGGGTGGCCCACCTTGGTGGCCAGGATGATGTCATCCCGGCGGCCTTTGAGGGCCTTGCCCACGATGCGTTCGCTTTCGCCGCCTGTGTAGAGGTTGGCAGTGTCCCAGAGGTTGATGCCCG
>CAZSSU010000127.1:1363-5249 GCA_964609415.1 uncultured Christensenella sp.
TCATGGGCAAAATCCAGGATGGCCAGGCTGTCCGCCTCACTGGTTTGCCCGCCAAAGGTCATGGTGCCCATGCTGAGCTGGGAAATGTGCAGGCTGGTTCCCGGCAGATGATTGTATTGCATAATGTGTACCCCCCAAGACATGTACTTGAACTGGATAAAAGTATCATAACCGCGTTTGGGTGTTTCAGTCAATTTCGCCTGAGACGGGCGCTGTTTTCTTGACAGGGAGGGGTTTGTAGCCTTAAGGTGGCTGTAATGAGGATAGACGGAGGATAAGCCATGCCGATGATCTGGGTGTTTCTGGGGGTCATGGTGGTGGGGGTCACGGCGGGAATGCTGTCCCAATATACCAAGGGCAGCGCCCGGAAGAAGCTGCTGGCCCAGTGGGGGCAGAAGCCTGAAAGCCGGAAGCTGGATGAGGACCTGCTGGCGGACATTGGGGACTATCACCGCATCAGGCGGGAACATGAGGCATACGCCGGCCTGGTGGATGACACCACCTGGCGGGATCTGGACATGGACGCGGTGTTCTCCCGGATGAACCTGTGCCAGAGCCTGGTGGGCTCGGAAATCCTCCACGATATGTTGCGGGACACCGGCTGCCCGGATGAGGTGCTTCAAAAGCGAGCCAGCCATATCGCCCTGTTTGAGCGGGATGCGGAGGCCCGGCTGGCCTGCCAGCTGGCGCTGAAAAAGGCGGGGAAAACCCCCTTCCACGGCGGGGCCAGGCATTTGTACCAACCGGATTTTTTCACTCCGCCCTTCCCCTGGCTGTATCCGGCGCTGGCCCTGCTGCCCCTCCTGCTTCTCATCGGCGGCTTTTTCTTTCAGCCCCTGTTTCTCATGATTATCCCGGTGTTTGGCGCCAGCATGATCATCTATTACAGGAGCGATATGCGCTACCACAGCCAGGCGGCTTCCATCCGCCATCTGGGCAGCGTGCTGGGGGCGGCCAAGGAGCTTGAAAAGCTGAACATCCCGGCGCTGGAGGCTGAGCTAACAGAGCTGCGCCAGCACAGCCGGAAACTGAGAAGCCTTTCCCGCTGGATTCCCTACTTCCAGATGGAGAAGGTGGCTGACCCCAACATGGGGTTTATGATGGATTTCTATAAGATTTTCTTCCAGCTGGACATGATCAGCCTGTGCCGCATCAGCGGGAAAATCACTAAAAACATCGAGGCCCTGCGCCATGTGTACCGCATCATAGGCGAGCTGGACGCCCAGATTGCCATCGCCGCCTGGCGGAGCACGGAAGCCACCTGCCAGCCCTGCTTTGTGGCAGAGCGGGTGATGCGGGCGGAGGGGCTGGCGCATCCCCTGCTGGAAAACCCGGTGGCCAATGACTTTAACTGGGCTCACAACACGCTGATCACCGGCTCCAACGCCTCTGGCAAATCCACCTTTATCAAGGCGCTGGCCATCAACGCCATCCTGGCGCAGACCATTTTGAGCTGCCGGGCGGACAACATCGCGCTGTGCCGGGCCCGGGTGATGACCGCCATGGCGGTGAAGGACAGCATTCTGGCCGGGGAGAGCTATTACATCGCTGAAACCAAGGCCTTAAAGCGCATCAATGAAGCGGCGGACAAGCCCGGGCTTCCACTGTTTTGCCTGGTGGACGAGATTTTGCGGGGCACCAACACCGTGGAGCGCATCGCGGCTTCGGTGGCGGTGCTGAGCAGCTTTATGCACAAGGACATGCTGGTGATTAACGCCACCCACGATGTGGAGCTGGTGGCGCTGCTGGCCGGGCAATACGATAACTTTCATTTTTCAGAGGACATGGCGGCAGACGGCATGCGCTTTAACTACCTGATCCATCTCGGCCCCGCCCGGGGCCGCAACGCCATCAAGCTGCTGGCCCACCTGGGCTTTGACCCGGGGATTGTGGCGGAGGCGCAGGAATTGGCAGAGCATTTTGACCGGGAAAAAAGCTGGCCCAGCGGGGCGGGGATTCGGCAGCAGGAGGGCTGACGGTCAAACGGCATGAAACTTGGCATAATGGGCTATGGCAGACAGAGGAGACATCAGCATGGAAAATCAGAACATGGGCGAAGTGATTATCTATCAGTCTGACGATGGACTGACGCATATTGATGTCAAGCTGGATGGTGAAACCATTTGGTTGACGCAGCAGCAGATGGCTGAATTGTTTCAAACATCCAGAACCAATGTTGTGGAACACATCAGCAACATTTATGCTGAGGGGGAACTGGATCAGCGATCAACCTGTCGGGAATTCCGACAAGTTCGAAAAGAGGGCAACAGGGAGGTTGCACGAAGCATTCCCTATTACAATTTGGATATGATCATTTCCCTGGGATACCGCATCAAATCCTCCGTCGCGACGCGTTTTCGGATTTGGGCGGCGGAACGCCTTAGAGAATATATGGTCAAGGGCTTTGCCATGAATGATGCCCGGCTTAAGGAACTGGGCGGCGGAAATTACTGGAAAGAGTTGCTGGAACGAATCCGGGATATCCGCTCTTCCGAGAAGGTGATGTACCGTCAGGTGCTGGATTTATACGCCACCAGCCTTGACTACAACCCTAAAAGCGATGAGTCCATCCAGTTTTTCAAGATTGTGCAGAACAAGCTTCATTATGCCGCTCATGGCCATACAGCGGCGGAAGTCATCTATGACAGAGCGGATGCTGATCAGCCTTTCATGGGCTTGATGAGTTTTTCGGGCGAACTGCCCAGGATGAAGGATATTGGCGTAGCCAAGAACTACCTGAAGGAAGAAGAACTGAAGGTGCTCAACAATTTGGTGTCAGGATACTTTGATTTCGCAGAAATTCAGGCGATGCGGAGAAATCCCATGTATATGAAAGACTATATTGCGCATTTGGATGCAATTCTTTCATCCACAGGAGAAAACTTGCTGGAAGGGGCCGGTCAGGTCAGCCACCAACAGGCCATGGACAAGGCGCAAGAGGAATACCGTAAGTTTCAGGCGAAAACCCTGACAGAAGTTGAGAAAAGCTATCTGGAAACGATTAAAACCATTGACAAGAAAACAAAGAAGAGCAAAGACGGCCATCATCAGGGCTGATAACAGGATAGCGTAGGGGGCAGGGCAAGATTCATGTCACCCCTTGCTTTACAAAGCCCTTTTCCTTGACTATACTTGCTTTGTTATCTAAAAGGAGGGGCCGGCATGCAGCAGCTATCGCAGTACAATCCGAAGCACATTGAGCCCAAATGGCAGAAAAGGTGGGAGGAGCAGGAGGCTTTCAAGGCCGTGCTTGAGCCTGGCAAGCCCAAGTATTATTGCCTGATCGAGTTCCCTTATCCCTCGGGGGCGGGGCTTCATGTGGGGCACCCCCGCAGCAACACGGCGCTTGACATCATCGCTCGGAAGCGGTGGATGGAAGGCTACAACGTGCTCTATCCCATCGGCTGGGACGCCTTTGGCCTGCCGACGGAAAACTACGCCATCAAAAACCGCGTGCCCCCGGCAGAGGTGACCCGGGAGAATGTGAACCATTTCCGCCAGCAGCTCAAGCGGCTGGGTTTTTCCTTTGACTATTCCCGGGAGGTGGACACCACCGACCCGAAGTATTACAAGTGGACCCAATGGATTTTCCTGAAGCTGTATGAGCACGGGCTGGCCTATAAATCTGAAATGCCCATCAACTGGTGTGTCAGCTGCAAAATCGGCCTGGCCAACGAAGAGGTGGTGGCAGGCGCCTGCGAGCGCTGCGGGGGCGAAGTGGTGCGGAAGGTGAAAAGCCAGTGGATGCTGCGCATCACCGATTATGCCCAGAAGCTGCTGGACGGCCTTGACACGGTGGACTTTATTGAGCGGGTGAAAGCCCAGCAGCGCAACTGGATTGGCAGGAGCGAGGGCTGCGAGGTGGACTTTGCCATCCAGGGTACGG
>CAZSSU010000128.1:0-5207 GCA_964609415.1 uncultured Christensenella sp.
GAATGCTGTGCACAATCTTCCCTTCAAAAATCACATCAATCCGGTCGGAGAGGCTGATGATTTCATCCAGCTCAAAGGAGACCAGCAGAACGGCCTTGCCGTTGTTGCGCTGGCCCACAATATAGCGGTGCACATACTCAATCGCGCCCACATCAAGCCCCCGGGTAGGGTTGACGGCGATGAGCAAATCCTGGTCGTTGGTGATTTCCCGGGCGATGATCACCTTCTGCTGGTTGCCCCCCGACAGGGAACCCGCGGGGAGGGTGGCGCTGCTGGCAGGCCGCACGTCAAAGTCCTCAATCAGCTTCTGGGCATGGCTGTGGATGGCGCTTTTATCAATCACCCCCCGCCTGGAAAAGGGCGGGTCGTCGATGTTCTGGAGCACCATGTTGTCCTCCACCGAGAAATCCAGGATGAGGCCATGCTTCTGCCGGTCGGCGGGGATGCTGGATACCCCCAGATCAAACAATTCCCGGGGGGTTTTGTTCCAGGCATCCTGGCCATTCATCAGGACGCTGCCGCCGGTGGCTTTGCGCAGCCCCGTCAGCACCTCCACCAATTCCGTCTGCCCGTTGCCGTCAATGCCGGCAATGCCCACAATTTCGCCCTTGTGCACCACCAGGTCCAGGCCCTGCACGGTCTGCACATCCCGGTAGTCATTGGCGGTGAGGTTTTCCACCCGCAGCACCTCTGCCCCCGGCTCCTGCTCCTTCTTGTGGGTGACAAAGTCCACATTCCGGCCCACCATCATGCTGGCCAGGTCCTGCTCGCTCACCTTGTCAACAGGCACGGTGTCAATGTATTTTCCCTGGCGGATGATGGTGCACATATCCGCCACTTCCTTGATTTCCCGCAGCTTGTGGGTGATGAGCACAATGGCCTTGCCCTCCCGGGCCAGGTTGCGCAGGATGCCCACCAGTTCGCCGATTTCCTGGGGGGTGAGGGAGGAGGTGGGCTCATCCAGGATGAGGATTTCAGCGCCCCGGTACAGCACCTTGATGATCTCGGCGCGCTGCTGCATGCCCACGGAGATGTCCTCGGCCTTGGCGTCCGGGTTCACGTTTAAATTATATTTTTGGGAGATGGCCAGCACCTTTTCCCTGGCCTGGGCAATATCCACCCGGCCCATGCCGTCGATGGGCTCCATGCCCAGGATGATGTTCTCGGTGACGGTAAAAGGCTCCACCAGCATAAAATGCTGATGCACCATACCGATGCCCAGCTCAATCGCCCGGCTGGGGCTGGTGATGCGCTCCTCCTGGCCATTGATCAGGATGCTGCCGCTGGTGGGCTGATAAAGGCCGTAGAGAATATTCATCAGGGTGCTTTTGCCGGCGCCGTTTTCCCCCAGAATCGCGTGGATTTCTCCCTTGCGAACCTGGAGATTAATGCCGTCGTTGGCCTTGAAGCTGCCGAACATCTTCACAATGTCCCGCATTTCAACCGCCATGGCCTCCTGCCGGCTGCTTTTATTATCCATCAAGCCTCATCAACTCCATTTCAACAATCCCTCCGGGGTGTCATCCTAAAAACCCCTGCCCGGACACACCGGGCAGGGGTTTGGGGTTTGTATATTAGTCCAGGGTATAATAGTCCGCACCGTAAAGGGCGTCGAAGTCTTCGGTGGTGGCGGGCACTTTGATCTCGCCGGAGAGGATCTTTTCTTTGGCCACTTTCACGGCTTCCAGGGCTTCCGCGCTCATCAGGGTGGTGGTTTCCGCGATGTCAACGCCGCCGGTGGACAGGTCATACTTCACGGTCTCGCCGCCCGTCAGCCCGCCTTCAAAGCCAGCCTTGCAGAGGTTGAATACACCATTGTCAACGCGCTTGACAGCAGAGGTCAGCACGGCTTCGGGGGCCAGGTAGCTCTGATCCTGGTCAACGCCGATGGCCAGTTTCTTCTGCTCTTTGGCCGCCTCGATGACGCCGGTGCCGGTGCCGCCAGCGGCATGGTACACGATGTCAGCGCCATTGGCATACATGGACACGGTGGCGGATTTGCCGCCGGCCACGTCGCCGAAGTTGTTGGCGTTGTAGCCCTGCACCACGCACTCGGGGTTGGTGTCTTTAATGCCGGCATAGTAGCCAAAGCCGAAGGTGTTCATCAGGGGGCTCACCATGCCGATGACAAAGCCCACGTTGTTGGTCTTGGTCATTTTGGCGGCGGCCACGCCCACCAGGTAGGAGCACTGCTCGGTGGCAAACTGAACGCCCACGCTGTTGTCAGCCACCGCGTCGTTATCGATGATGGCGTACATCTGCTCCGGATGGGCTTCGCAGGCGGCCTTCATGGAGTCGGCCATCATGAAGCCCACGCCGATGATCAGGTCATAGCCTTCGTCATACAGGGTTTCCAGGTTGGGCTCATAGTCGCTCTCCGTCACGGATTCCAGATAGCTGACTTCAATGCCCAGCTCTTCCTTCGCCCGGGTCAGGCCCTGCCAGGCCAGGGCGTTAAAAGACTGATCGTTGATGCCGCCGGTGTCAGTCACCATCGCCACGCGATAGACTTCTTTTTTCTCTTCCGCCATGACCGTGGTCATGCCGACAAGCAGGATAAGCGCCAAAAACAAAACCGAGATCCTCTTCATATAGTGCCTCCTTATGATGTGCTTAGAAACAATATCAGGTTTCTAAGATTTCCTCAATTATACCATCAAGCCGGCATTTTACAAGTACAAATCTACATAGGGGACTTCTGACCGCCCCAAAGCGTAGTATAATGGGCTGGCGCCGGATAAGGCGTCAGGAGGGCAAAAAACCATGAAATATAAAGAGATGAAAGACCATCCGGAGATATCCCCGGGGCGCAAGTCCCTGTACTACGCGGGGCTGGGTCTGACGGCGCTGGGCATCCTGCTGTTTCTGATCGGCTTTGTGTCATCCATCGCCTCTTTTGGGGCGCCCATGGGCATGATGGATGGCCTCCCCGGCAACTTCGCCCTGCCTTTTGTGGGCGTTGTGCTGGCCATGGTGGGCGGCGTGATGCAGCACATCGGCGCCCGGGGCCTGGCGGGCTCTGGCGTTTTGCTGGATCCGGAAAAAGCCCGGGAGGACCTGAGCCCCTATGCCCACGCCGCGGGCGGCATGGTGCAGGATGCGGTCAAGGGCTTCAAGGCGGCGGCGGATGAACCCGCCCCGCCCCGGGAAGTGGTGAAGCTGCGCTGCCCCGCCTGCAAGGCGCTTAATGAGGAAAGCGCCAAATTCTGCAATCAGTGCGGGCAGGCGCTATAAAACTTCAAAGCTTGCCAGCATCTGGTTCATCAGGGCCTGGGCGCTGTCTGGCAGCCGCCCTTCTTCCAGCTGGTGGTTGAAGGTGAGGCAGAACATCAGGGAACCCTTCAGGTAATGGTACTGCTCCTGCTGGCATGTAACGCCGTCAATGGGGACGATGCCGCTGAGATGGGAGAAGGTATTCTCGCCAATCGAGAGGACGCTGCCCGGGTCAAGGAACTCAATATTCCGGTTTCGTTGCTGGAGCTGCTCTGCCAGGGGGCCCACGATTTGGGCCAGAAACGCCTCCAGGCTGAGTCCCGCATAGCTGGGATTCTCCTCACAGGTAATAATCAGCTTGATGCCGGTTCCGATTTCGCCAAAGACGGTCGTGGGCGTCTCGTAGGTGAATCTCTGGTTTTGGTTGATCATGTCAGCGAGGGCTCCCTTTGTCGGCAGCTTGCCGGACGCCATGTCTTCCTGGAGGATCGCAATGCTCTCCTGGTCCACAACCACCCAGTCAGCGGGGTAGGACAGCCGGTAGGCCCCGTTCGGCTCGGTATAGGGCAACATGTCGTGGGCGCCTGCCCCGGCCACCTGGAGAATGAGCAGCAGGCAGGCGATTAACGCGCTTGTTTTTTTCATAGGCGTATCCCTTCTGCACAAAGCTTTGTCTGTTTACCACAAAAGCCTGGTTGATGGCGGTTAAACAATGTGGGAGTCTCTTTTAGGCAGGGATGAAGCTTTCCGCAATCTGATGCATCAATTCCTCAGCGCCTTCAGGCAGTTTGCCATCCACCAGACGGAAGGTGAAGGTCAGGTAATACATGGTGGGGCCATCGAGAAAGTAGAATTGGCTTTGCTGGCTCTTTCCGCCGTTCATGGTGGCGGTGCCGCTGATGCAGCCAAAGGTTTTTTCGCCGATGGTGACGATGCTGCCCGGGTCAACCGTCTCATAATCGCTGTAAACGGATTGAAACTGCTGCACCATCAGTTCGCCCGCCTGCTGGATAAATTCCTCCACAGTAAAGCCCGCGAATCCGGGGTTTTCCACATAGGTGATGTTGACATTGTCCATGCCGGTGGGTGCCATAAACATCACCAGGGGCGTACTTGACATGGCCTGCTCAGACTGTTTGACAGCCTCCGCGTTCATGCCCTCAATCACCACGTCTCCAGAGCTTATTTTCTCCACAATGGAAACGATGCTTTCCTTGTCAATCATCACCCAAGTGCTGGGATAGGATATCTGATATTTGCCGTTTAGTTCCCTGTAGGTGCTCATCTCCTCAGCAGAGACGAGGGCAAATTGGCATAGCATCATCAAGCCCAGCAGCAGCGCGATCACTTTTTTCATGGGTCTTCCCCTTCCGGTTTTCTCCGTTCCATCCTACTACAAAAATCGCCCTTTTGCATCTTTAACAATGATTATACAGGGATGAGCGCGGGCCCGGGATGTGTTACAATATTTCTCAGCAACTATTGGAGGTTTTTATGCCCCTTGACGGTATCACCTTAGGCTTTCTGGCCCGGGAGCTGGAAAACAAGCTAACAGGCGCCCGGGTGGACAAGGCCAATCAGCCGGATGGCGACCTGGTCATCCTCACCCTGCGCACCGCCGGCGAAACCTTGCGCCTGCTTATTTCCGCCACCCCTGGCAGCGCCCGCATGCACCTGAGCCAGAGCCGCTACGAAAACCCGGCGGAAGCGCCCATGTTCTGCATGCTGCTGCGCAAGCACCTGGTGGGCGGGCGCATTTCCAGCATCCGGCAACTGGGGGGCGACCGCCTGATAGAAATCCGCGTGCAAAGCCGGGATGAGCTGGAGAGCACCCGGGAGAAAATCCTCTATTTTGAGGCCATGGGCAAGCACAGCAACCTGAGCCTGGTGGAGGAGGGCCGCATCATTGACGCCCTGCGGCATGTGAGCCTGGACATGAGCCGGGTGCGCCAGATGCTGCCCGGCCTCCCCTTTGAGATGCCCCCCGTCCAGGA
>CAZSSU010000129.1:0-5129 GCA_964609415.1 uncultured Christensenella sp.
GTGCCTGGCTGTAAACCTTGCCTATTTTACCACAGTTTGTCGCCTTATCAGCCGTCCCACGCCTTGATTAGAAAGATTTAACAATGGGTTCAAAAAACCGGGATCCCGATGGAATCCCGGTCAGAGCCCTTGCGTACGCCTTATTTGGCGAAAACAGAGGCCTCCTGGCCAGCGATGCGGCCAAAGACGATGATGTCAGCCACGGCGTTGCCGCCCAGGCGGTTGGCGCCATGGACGCCGCCGGTGACTTCGCCCGCTGCGTACAGGCCGGGGATGGCTTCACCCTTTTCGGTGAGCACCTGGGTCTGGGGGTTGATCTTCAAGCCGCCCATGGTGTGATGCACGCCGGGGGCGATTTTCACCGCGTAGAAGGGGGCGGTGTCAAGCGGGTTGGCAAAGGAGGTGCGGCCAAAGGCCTCGTCCTTCTTGTCGGCAACGGATTTGTTCCAGGCTTCCATGGTGGCGGTGAAAGCGGCAGCGTCCACTTCCATGGCCTTGGCCAGGGCTTCGTAGCTTTCGCCGGTCACGGTGAGGCCGCGGCTGATGTAGCCACCAATGACGCTGGAGGCATCAGCCATGGCCTGGTCAATCACCAGCCAGGCGTAGCTGCCGGGCTGGGCGATTTCGGCGGCGGAGACCACATCACGGGTGCCCACTTCGTCGATAAAGCGCTTGCCTTCGGCATTCACCAGGATGGCACCGTCGCCGCGCAGGCCTTCGGTGATGAGGGCGCTGGTGGACTGTTCCACGGTGGGATGAATCTGGATCTGGTCCAGGTCAACGGTGGCAGCACCTGCTGCAATGCCCAGCTGGATGCCGTCGCCGGTGGCGCCAGGGGCGTTGGTGGTGACAAAGCCAGCCAGGTCAGGGCGATAGCTGGCGCACAGCTCCACATTGGCCCCAAAGCCGCCGGTGGCGATGACCACAGCCTTGGCCATGATCTGATAGCTGGTGTCCTTGGAGGCGGCTTTCACGCCGGTGACAGCGCCATTATCCAGGATCAGTTCGGTGGCGGGGGTGTTGAAGAGGATCTGGATGCCCAGCTCTTCCACGTTTTTGGTGAGGATGGGCACCAGGTAGGCACCCACGGAAACGGTTTTGCCCTCAGCATTCACGGGGCGGTGGATGCGCTTCACGCTGGCGCCGCCAAAGCTGCCGACGCTTTCCAGGTCAGCGCCGATGGACTTGAGCCACTCGATGCCCTCAGCCGACTGGCTGGACAGCACCTGCACCAGCTCCTTGTCGTTGATGTTCTTGCCGCCCACCAGGGTGTCGAGCATGAACAGGTCCAGGGTGTCAAAGTAGCCTTCCGGGGCTTTCAGGTAAGCGTCGTACTGGTCTTCCACAACGCCGATGAGGGCGGCCAGGTCTTCGCCATACTGATTGCGGGCGTTCTCCAGGGTTTTTTCAACGCCGGCGCCTTCTTCAAAGGTCACCTTGTCCTGATAGGGGGTGACCGCGGCGTTCATGCCGCCGGTGGAGCGGGTGGTGTTGCCGCCGGTGATGGCTTCTTTTTCAAGCAGGATGACCTTTTTGCCAGCCTTGGCAGCCTCGATGGCAGCGGTCATGCCGGCGCCGCCAGCGCCAATCACCACCACATCAGCTTCCAGCTGCTCTTCCTTCATCTCAGCGGGTGCGGCCATGTCGGCGGGCACCAGATTCGCGGCGTCAACACCGGCCTTGGCCAGCGCATCGGTGACAGCGGCCAGGATGCCGGTGCTGGAAGCGGTGGCGCCGCCAATGGCATCCACCTGGAGGGACTGGGCAGCCACGATGGCTTCGGGCAGTTTTTCGGCTGCGACGCTGCCGATGCCCTGGGTTTCGGCGTGTTTTGTTACCTTGATGGATTCAATGCGGGTTTCGCTCAGCTCAACCTCAACCGCGATGTCGCCGCCATATCCTTTGGATTCGCCGGTATATGTTCCGGGTGTAAAGCTGTTGCCCTCTGCCACAGCAAAGGACCCCATGCCAAGCACCATCATCAGGGCCAGGAGAAGGGACAGGGTTTTTCTCATTGCAGACCTCCATGTTTTTTATCGCGGAAAGAGAACACTCCGCCCCCTCAAATTATCCCAAATTGAGGGGGCTGTCAATGCTTGAAAGTGACAAATTTGCCCGGGGGGACGATTTCATCCCGCGAACAGGTCGTTGAGCGCCTCGCTCATGGTGGGGTGGGTGAAAATCTGATCCCGCAAGGTGGCGGCTTCAGCACCATAATCGATGGCCAGCTTGATGATGTTGATGACCTCATGGGCCTCTTGGCACAGCAGCATGGCCCCCAGGATCTTGTTGTTCTCAGCGTCAATCACAGCCTTCATGAAGCCTTCGGGGCGCTTTAGTACCTGGGCCTTGGGGATAGCCGCCATCGGCAGCCTGGCAATGCGCACAGCGCGCCCGGCCTCCTTTGCTTCCCGCTCGTTCATGCCTACCCGGGCATAGGGGGTGCGCAGAAACACGCTGGAGGGCACATTGCTTCGCTGGTCACGGCTGGGGTGTGTGCCCCCTTCAAGCTGAGCCCACACGATGCGATAGTCATCCAGGGAGATATAGGTGTGCTGAGCGCTGCCGGCGGCATCCCCCAGGGCCCACACATCAGGGGCCGAGGTGCGCAGCCATTCATCGGTTTTGATGGCGCCTGATTTTTCAAGGGCAATGCCGGCAGCTCTGCAGTGAAGCATGGCGGTATTTGGCACCCGCCCAGTTGCCATCAGCACGGCATCGGCCACAAGGGTTTTATCCTGGCCTTCATGCTGAAGGCTGAGGACAATGCCGGCCTTGTCTGGGGCTACTTTGGTGGTTTGCGCGTTCATTAGGAACTGGATGCCCTGGGCTTCCAGCTGTTTTTTGATTTCCGCGGCCACGTCCTCATCCTCCCGGGGGAGGAAGGCATCATTGTGCTGCAGCACCGTGACCTGGCTCCCAAAAGCGGCATACATGGAGGCGAACTCCAGCCCAATAAAACCAGCCCCGATGATGACCAGGTGCCGGGGCAGTTTTTCCAGCGCCATCAGCCCGGCGCTGGTGTATACGCCCGGTGTTTCCCGGATGCCCGGGATGTCAGGGATGCGCGGGGTGGCCCCGGTGTTGATGAAGATCTGGCTGCCGGTAATCAGCACTGTTTCCTTTTCCGTTTTCACTTCCAGCTGCTTTGGCCCTGCAAAGCGGGCTGTGCCGTCATAAATGGTAACATTATCAAACTTCGCCAGGTTATCATAATTTTTCTGGCGCAGCATGGCGGTTAGCCGGGTTTTTTCCTCAATAGCCTTGCGGTAGGCTTCGTCCTGCTCATGGCCGCTCAGCCCGGGCGCCAGGCGGGAGGCGCTGGTCACCAGGGATTTGGAGGGGATACAACCCACATTGATGCAGGTGCCCCCATACATGCCCTTGTCCATTTCAATCATGGCAACGGCCTTCCCCTTTGCGGCCAGCTTGCCCGCCAGGGTTTTGCCGCCCTTGCCAAAGCCGATGATGATGGCGTCATAGTGATTCGTTTTCATGCTTCTTCCTTTCTGATATCAGGCATCAACAACAAGCCCCGCAGCCCCGATGGGGGCTGGGGGACATCAACCAATTCTTCAGATATTCCATGTTTTGATGATACCCGGATGGCGGGGAGTGAAACGGGGTCTGCTTATGCTTTCATATCATCCGGGAGATGGATGTCAAACGTTGCCAGCAAGGCGCGGAAGCTATCCTGCCCGTCATAGCAGGTATCAATCAGATAACCGGGCTCTGTGGCGTAGGCCTTTAGCCCCCGGTAATAGAAATGCTTCTTCCGGTCCTCGATGAAGAAGGGCAGGAGATTATTTTTCAGGCATTCCTTAAAGGCAATCAAGCGGCCAACGCGGCCATTCCCATCCTGGAAGGGGTGGATGCGTTCAAACTGATGGTGAAAAGCAACGATATCTTCAAAAGAAATGCGCTTCTTCAAGGTGTATGCTGATAGAAGCATCCGGATGCTGTCCGCCACATCCTCAGGCGCTGTGGTTTCATTGCCACCCACCACATTGGCGCGCAGCTTATATTCACCCGCGCGGAACCAGGAAAGCGTTTCTTCTTTGGTTCTGCTTTTTAACAGGCGATGCAGGTGCTTGATGATGCTTTCGCTTAAGGGATCCTCTGCGATGTCGATGCAGTAGTCGATGGCCCGGAAATGATTCACCGTTTCAATGATGTCGTCAACCGGCAAACCATCCTGCACATCCAGTGTATTGGCTTCAAAGATGCGGCGGGTTTGGTCTTCGCTGAGTTTGCTCCCTTCCATGTGATTGGAGTTGTATGTCATGCGGATTTGCAGCTCATGGTAGAGGCCGCCGGATATCCGGTGGTCTTTTTCCTCCCTGAGCCGCTGCAGGATGGGGTTATCGGAAACAACGCGGTAAAGGTCCTCCATGGTGCAGGAAAAATAATCGCAAAGCCTCATCAGCACATGGTCTGCAATCTTTTCTCCTTTTGAAATTTTCGCAAGGGTGCGTGATGAAATCCTGAGAAGTGAGGTCAAATCTGATTTTTTCAGCTGGTGCTTTTTTAACAGCTTTTCCAGCCCACCATAGTCATACATAAATACACCTCCAAATCTTTACTTATTGTATCGCCAAACCGAAACAAAGTAAAGAAAACGATGGGATAAGTAAAGAAGAGATGTGTTTCAGAGGGTGATGAGAAGCGTTTAACCCAGGTTCCATCGATGGGGCCTTTGATTTACTTACAGCTGGTGCTGTCTCAGATTTCCAACATGCTAATGTCCTAAGTGAGGCTGCATATTGGATATATCAGCTGTAGTTTGGGAGAAAGGCGGGGATGCCTACAAAGCATCCCCGTTTTCCGGTTCTAAGCAGTTAACTGTTATTAATCAATACCATTTTAGCTCACTTTCCATTGAGTAGCCATGTTGCTTAAAGTCAAATTGTTCAGCTTTTTCGATTTCACCCGTATAGGCATTTACTTCAACTCTAAAGCTCATTTGTGAAAGGGGGTTATTTACTCCATCTTTTAGTTTCAACCAATTAAGCGATCCCCCGCTGAATACAAACCGCCACAAGGGGCGCTCATTATCACTGACATCATAGTAGACGATTTTCTCGCGATACAGATTAATGGTGCCCTCATCTACCTCAAATTCGTCATGC
>CAZSSU010000130.1:0-5128 GCA_964609415.1 uncultured Christensenella sp.
GCTGCCTGCGCAGATGCTATGAATCAGAGGTCACCCCAGAGGATTTGCTGGATCAGGCCTATCAAAAAGTTCCTCTGTCCATAGCCTGCGCGCCTGAAGCGGCATACCAAGGCTGCTGCCGGATGCTCTATGCCGCCTATCAGCAAAGCCACCAGGCGATTAACCCCTGGACAGGCGGGGAGGACTGCTTCTGCCGCCTCCTGCCCAAGCAGGTGCTGCTACACCGGCAGGGAGACCATGTCGTTCACTTCGCCTTCATTGAAGATAATGAAATCGCCTATGTAGGCAGCCAGGATCGCAAAAGCTTCCCCGCCTTTGCTGCCAGCCTGGTCAGTCATCTGTTTGAGAGCCACCGGCAAATCTGCTTTGAAAGCGATGATGTGGACTGGCCTGCCATGCAGCTCAGGGCCCTGTTTCGCCAGCGCGATGACACAAGCTATGATAGCTACCTGTATCCCTTGCCCAAAGCAGCCTTAGCTGCGCCAGGGCAGCTTTTGTGAAAGCGTTGTGGAGGCGTTGGTGGTATGCACGAGGCCTTCACGGCATAACACGGACTGTCTCCCTGGTTCTTCTGGCAACATCTGAACGTGAACTTTTCTGTTGAATTAATTGATAAAATCCGCTTTATGTGATAGGCTTGTTGCGTTCGTCAAATCCACATCAGCAGGAGAAACAAATATGTCATACAGGCCCAATTCGGAGCCCTCGGAGTCTTCGAAACAACAAGCACCTGTGCAGCAGCAAAGCAAGTCTTCAATTTGGCCGATCATTATCGTCGTGGGTTTATTGTATTTAGCCGTTGAATCAGACTTTTTTTCTGACGGAAAAAAGCCGGCAGCGACACCAGCTGCAATATCACAAACGCAAGCGGTAGCGTCTGTTGTCACGAGTACCCCGCCGTCGCTGATGGATATGGTTCAAAATGCCCGCAAAGGCGCCACAGGCAGGATTAAGTATCCAGAGGCAACCTATGTGGGCGAAACGGTTGACCTTAAACCCCATGGTAAAGGCACCATAACCTATACATCCGGCATCAAGTACACGGGGGATTTTAAGGAAGGGTTTTTCCATGGCTGGGGCACCTGTTACTATAATAATGGTGATTTATATGAAGGTGGATGGAAAAACGGCAAGTTTGATGGCCTGGGCACATACATCTATGCCAGCGGCCTGGAAGTGGTGGGCGAGTGGCGTGATGGGGTGTGTATTGATGAGTATTAGTGGGTGAATGGAGACGGCCTCTGCCTGGATTCACCATTCATTGGCTATGATTCTTTAACTAAAAAACCAGGCCTCTTCCTTAAGCAACTGCTCCAGGACCTGGAAGGGGTCCTGCTCCCGGGAAATGACTTCAAGCGCCAGGGTTAGCTGATTGTGGGGGGACTTGTCCCGCAGATAATCGGCTGTTTCTTTGATTTGCTGGCAGGTGTAATAGGCGCCGGGGTAGCTGAACAGGGGATGCTTGTCCCCATATAAGGGGTGGCCTGGGGTGAGCACACAATTGGCCAGGTGCACGTGGTCGCAGTAGGGGGCAGTTTGCTCCAGCGCCGGGTATGGCTTTTCACCCAGCTGCGCCAGGTGGCTGATGTCCATGGTGAGGGCAAAGTCCCTGGGCGACTGGTTCATGCGCCGCATCAGCGCCAAGACGTCCGCCGTGGGGCCGGCCAATTGCTTTGAATCCACCGTCCGGTCACCCGGCTCCAGCAGCAGCCTGATTTTTCCTCTGCTATTATCCAGAAGCGTATGCAGGCTTTCTTCCAGCGCCTGCCAGGCGTCATGTTCCTGGGCAGGGTCATCCGGATAGCGGCCACTGGTGATCAGCACACCCCTGGCGCCTGAGGCAATGGCGGCGTCCAGATAGCTTTTGCAGGCAGACAGCGCCTGGGCCCGCTCTTCCTTTACGGGGCTGGCCAGGTTTTGCTGTCCCTCTTTTTGGAAGGTGGCTGCCAGGAAAATGCCGTCAAGCCCGCGCTGTGCCAGCTCATTTCCCCGGCTGGCTGCCTCGTCAAGCGGGCAGGCGTACTCAATGGTGCTGACCCCTAAGCCTGCCAGCCGGTCAACGGACTTCAGAAAAACCGATTCATCCCGCCTGGCGGCAGGCACCAGGGCGGTCAGCACCATGGATTTGTTAAACTGCGTCATGTTTCTCTCCTTGTCTCAGGTCTTCATCGCCCGGGCCATCAGTCGCTGGGTCAGCCGGGGGAAAAGCCGGTACAGGCCAATCAAAAGCCCCAGGCTGCGGGGCACCACAATCTGCCGCTTGCCTCGGGTCAATTGCTTGAGCACCTGGCGGGCTGCCCTGTCAGGGGACAGGGGGCGCACCAGGCCCTTGGCCATTTTCCCGGCGTAATCATAGGCGCCCAGGTTGATGGCGCTGGTGTAAATGTTGGTTTTCAAGGCCCCCGGAATCAATACCGATACGCGAATGCCCTGGGCTTCGGCCTCCTGCGCCAGGGCCAGGCTTAAGCCCACCACACCATGCTTGGTGGCGGTGTAGGCGGCGGACTCAGGCACCGGCACAATGCCAGCCAGGCTGGCCGTGTTGATAATGTGCCCGCTTCCCTGCTTGAGCATCTGCTGATAGGCCAGCTGGCTGCCCACAATGACGCCCCACAGGTTGATGCCCATGATGCGTTCCCACTGCGCCCAGTTCATGTGCTGGCTTTGCCCGCCGGCCACAATGCCCGCGTTGTTAAACACATAGTCCAGGCTGGCGCTGTCTGACACAATCTGTGAAAAGGCCTCCGCCAGCACCTGGCGCTGGGAAATATCCACCTTCAAGGGGTAGAGCGGGAGACCTGGCGATTGCTTTTGTAGGGCGGCCAGCCCTTTTTCATCCACATCCAGCGCGTATACCCGGGCGCCCTGGGCCAAGAGCTGCAGGCACAATGCCCGCCCAAGCCCTTTGGCGGCGCCAGTCACCAGGGCGGTTTTTCCGTGATAGGGCTGAGGATGTGTCATGCCGTTTACCTTGCCTTTATATATGGTTTGGAAGCTTCCCAAGGAAAGCTTCCAAACAGACCTGAAACCTTGCTTTAGTTCAGCTTAAACGCGACTTCGATCTCCTTCACCTGCTCGTCATTGATCTGCACCACCGGGCCAATTTCCTTGGCGGCGATGACGGCCTTGGCGGAAAACTCCAGCACCTCCAGCCGGTCAAAGGCGTTGAGCAGATCGGTGCCGGTGCAGATGACGCATTGATTTTCAATGATCAGCACAGGGTTTTTGCTGGAGAAGGCAGCCACCACGCCTGGCACATTGGTGGTGGAGCTGAGGAAGGGCATTTTCTGCACCTCCCGGAGGCTGATGTAGCTTTCCGGGATCAGGCGGGAATCAAAGAAGGTATCCGTCACCGCAAAGGCCATGATGGAGGGGGCGTGGGCAATCAGCACACTGCCGATTTCCGGATGCGCCTCATAGATGGCCTGATGCAGGAAGACGGAACGGCTGGGGGTTTTCCCGGCTTCACACATGCCGTTTTTCACCAGCACCAAATCCTCCGGCGCCAGGTATTTCCGGTCTTGGTTGTAGGGGGTGATCAGGAAGCTGCCATCCTCCAGGCGCTGGGAATAGGTGCCCTGGGTGGCGGTGAACAGGCGCTGGTCATAGGAACGGTGGATAAAGCGGCACATGTCCCGCCGGGCGGCCCGCTCAAAGCTGGAGGCGTATTTGGGGATAAAGGCGTCCATGGCCAGGTTGCGGGGCGCGGCATAGGCGTCCAGCTGGGCTTGGGTGAGGGAGCGGGGCTGCCCCAGCTTCAGCGCGTCAATCTCCAGGCGGCCTGAAAAATCAAGGGTTTCAAAGGCGGCAAAGGCGGTGAACAGGTCCTCGGCGCCGATGACGCAGCCGTGGTTTTCCATGAGCACCGTGTTGTAGCCCTCCTGGAAGCGGCGGGCGATGTTCTCGCCCAGCAGGTCGCTGCCGGGCACTGCGTATTCGGCCACGCCCACATCGCCGCAGATTTTCAGCACATCAGGCACCAGGCGGATGTTGGGCACCTGGCGCACCAGGCTAAAGGCAATCATGGTGGGGGGATGGGCGTGAAGCACCGCCTTCAGATCGGGCCTGATCTGGTAGATTTGCAGGTGCAGGGGCAGTTCCACCGAAGGCCTATGCAGGCCGATTTTCTGGCCGTCGGGCTTGATTTGAATCATGTCCTGGCGGGTGAGGGAACCCTTGTCGATGCCTGAGGGGGTGATCCACACATCGCCGTTGTCATCCCGGATGGACAAGTTGCCGCCGGAGGTGGTGGTCATTCCATATTGATAAATCCGCTGCATGATCATGACCAATTGGTCGGCGGGGTGCATCAGCTCAAAGCGCATGGGGAACCCTCCTTTTTGGAGCGCGTCGTCCGCGTTCTCCCCTTTATCATACGCTATTCCGCTGATTTTTTCACCTGTATGTGTTAGAATAATGGCAATCAATCTAAAAGGAGAACCCCATGGATAAAAGCACCCACCTGCCTTTTATGCTGGATACTTTAGAAAAGCTGGCCAATACCCCCTCGCCCACCGGCATGACCCAGCCCATTGAACAGATGCTGATGGAAACCTTGCGCGGCCTGGGCCTGGACCCCTGGCAGAGCAAGAAGGGAGCGGTGTTCGCCCAGCTGTCAAAAGGGGAGGGGGAGGGCATCCTGCTCTCTGCCCACATCGACACCCTGGGGCTAATGGTGCGGGCCATCAAGGGCAACGGCCGCCTGCGCATCACCCAGCTGGGCGGCTATCCCCTGCAATACGCCGAGCAGGAAAACGTGCTTGTTTTCACCCGGGAGGGGAAAACCATCCCCGGCACCCTGCGCATGAACCAGCCGGCTGTCCATGCCAACCGGGAGCTGGGTGAGGCCAAGCGCAGCGACGAAAGCATGGAAGTGGTGCTGGACATGCGGGTGGCGAGTAAGGAAGAAACAGAAGCCCTGGGCATTTCAGCCGGGGACTATATCAGCCTGGACCCCCGCTTTGTCAGGAGTGGGGACGGCTTTATCAAAAGCCGCCACATGGACGACAAGGCATCAGCCTCGGTGCTCATCACCCTGGCCCGGGCCTTTGTAAAGGGCGAAATCACTTGCCGCCGCCCGGTGTATATCCTGTTTCTTTGACAAGTTCAAATGGATTTGGGTCAGACT
>CAZSSU010000131.1:0-5105 GCA_964609415.1 uncultured Christensenella sp.
CTTCATAACGGTTCCACCCAGACCACCGAGCGGACGGTGAACCCCGGGTCGGATTATCTGAAGGCTTTGCCAGGCCACATCCGCAGCTATGATCAGGCGCTGTCCTATGCCCCCAATCAAACCTATATCGGCAACATGACCCCCGCCCAATTGGGTGAAATGGAGCAGCCCTGGTATCAAAAGCCCCTGAAAGGCGCCTCCCGCTATGGCAAATTCGGTGAGATGATGCCCCAGGACGAGTTTTTGCTGCTGCTGCAGGCTTGTGATGTGTTTGACCTGTTGTACCTGGACAAGGATTTTGTGGCTAAAACAAAGCCTGCCTTTGAGCATCACCCCCTGATGAACGCGGATATCCTGGCCCGGGTTAAAGAAGGCGTTGATGGCCAGCAGATTGCCCAGTTTGTGGAAAACGAGCATGCTGAGGGCCTGTATCACCAGGGAGCGCTTGTGGGCTATGTAAAGCGCGCCCATGATGTGGACCAGAACCTCTCCGCCCATGTGGTGCATGAAAACCTGGTGAGCAAGGCCTCAAGCGTTTTGGCACTGCTCCACCTGGTCAAAAACAGCGGCATAGACCCCAGCGATATTGACTATGTGATTGACTGCAGCGAGGAAGCCTGCGGCGATGTGAACCAGCGCGGCGGCGGCAACTTCGCCAAGGCAGCCGCTGAAATCGCCGGGCTTAAAAACGCCACCGGCAGCGATATCCGCGCCTTTTGCGCAGCCCCTGCCCATGCATTGGTGAACGCTGCTTCCCTGGTCAAATCAGGCACCTTCAAAAAGGTGGTGGTCACCTCAGGCGGCTCCACCGCCAAGCTGGGGATGAACGGCAAAGACCATGTGAAAAAAGACATGCCAGTCATGGAGGATGTGCTGGGCGGCTTCGCGGCCCTCATCTGTGAGAATGACGGCATCAACCCTGAGATTGACTCAAACCTGGTGGGCCGCCACATGGTGGGCACCGGCTCCTCCCCCCAGGCGGTCATCACCAGCCTGGTGCTCTCCCCCCTGGAAAAAGCGGGGATGAAGATCATAGATATCGACAAATACGCCGCTGAGATGCAAAACCCCGATGTGACCAAGCCCGCTGGCGCTGGCGATGTGCCCCAGGCCAACTTTAAGATGATCGGTGCCCTGGCGGTTAAAAGCGGGGAGATTGAACGAGGTGCGCTGAATGATTTTATCCAGCAGCATGGCATGGTGGGCTGGGCGCCCACCCAGGGGCATATTCCTTCCGGGGCTCCCTATCTGGGCTTTGCCCGGCAGGATATCATGGAAGGCACCATTAACAACGCCATGATTATCGGTAAAGGCAGCCTGTTCCTGGGCAGGATGACCAACCTGTTTGACGGCATCTCCTTTGTCATGCATGCCAACCAAGGCAAGCAAGAAGAAGGCCAGGGCATCTCCAAGCAGGAGGTGCGCGGCTTAATCGCTGAGGCGCTGCGCAATTTCGCCCAGTCCCTGGGAGGAAGCGACAATGCCTAAAACAAACGTTGAAGCCATGATCCGGGATACCTTCCTGGACATGGCCCAGGCCCTGGAAAAGGGGCGTCTTGGCGGAGCAAAAATCGCCCTCACCGGTCTTGGCAGCGAATTGGGCGAGGAAAACACCTTTGAAGCAGCCAAGCTGGCTGCCAGCCGGGGGGTGGATGTCACCTTTATCGGCACCATGAAGGATGACAGCTTCACCCATGTGCCCGCCCAAACTGAAGAAGAAGCGCGCCAGGCCATGGAGAAACTGCTCAAAGAGGGCACCGTGGCCGGAGCCGTCACCATGCACTACCCCTTTCCCATCGGCGTATCCACCGTCGGCCGGGCGGTAATCCCCGCCAATGGCCGGGAGATGTTTATCGCCACCACCACCGGCACCGCCGCCACCGACCGGGTACAGGGCATGATTCTGGGCGCCACCTATGGCATCATCACAGCCAAAGCCTGCGGCATCAAGAACCCCAGCGTGGGCATCCTGAACATCGATGGGGCCAGGCAGACAGAGATCGCCCTGAATAAATTGATTGCAGGCGGTTACCCCATCAACATGGCTTGCTCCCTCAGGGCTGACGGCGGCTGCATCATGCGGGGCAATGACATCCTCACCGGCAGCCCCGACATCATGGTGATGGATAGCTTAACCGGCAACCTGGTCATCAAAATGCTATCCAGTTTTGCCAGCGGCGGCCAGTATGAGTCCCTGGGCTTTGGCTATGGCCCAGGCATCGGCGAAAACTATGATCAGTTGATTCTCATCGCCTCCCGCGCCAGCGGAGCCAATGTGATTGCGAACGCCCTTCAATTTGGCGCCACCCTGGCAGAGTATGATTACAGAGCCATTGCCGCCCGGGAATTCGCCCAGGCACACAAGGCAGGGCTAAAAGAAGTGCTGGAGAGCTGTGTGGCTGCCCGAAAGCCTGCAAGCGAAGCAAGCATTTCCGCTCCTCCACGGGAAGCGGTCACCGCTGACATTGCCGGCATCGATGTGATGGATTTGGAAAACGCCGTGCAGCTATTATGGAAAGAGGGCATCTATGCTGAAAGCGGCATGGGCTGCACCGGTCCCATCGTGCTGGTGTCTGAGCCTCGTTTAGAAAACGCGGCTGAGACGCTCAGAAAAGGTGGATTCATCAACTAAACCCAACAAGACAACATCCTGCGGCCAACTTGGTTCGCAGGATGTTTTTTGTTTAGATGATTTGGATGTCTTTGTCCTTCTTCTCCCCCACCTGGCCCACCATGCGGGCATCGGGGCAATGAGTCTGCAAGGCGTCCAGCAGCTTGCCTGACTCTTTCTCAGGCAGGCTGATGAGCAGCCCGCCTGAAGTTTGCGGGTCAAACAGCATATCAGCCATCGCCTGGGATACATTGGGCGCTACTGAGGCTTTTCCCTTCATGAAGCTGCGGTTTCTCACCAGGCCGCCAGGAATAATAAACTCCTTGGCAAAGTGGAGGGCGCCCGGCAATAGCGGCACCTGTTCCGCCCACAGGGTGATGGTTTTTCCGCTGCCCTGGGCCATTTCTGCGGCGTGGCCTGCAAGGCCAAAGCCGGTGATATCGGTGCAGGCGTTCACAGGGAAGTCCCCCATCACCCGGGCTGCCTGGGCGTTAAGCGCTGTCATGACGCTAATCAGCGCCCGGTTCTGCGCTTCCTCTGTCAAATCCGCCTTGGCAGCGGTGTTCATAATGCCGGAGCCAATGGCCTTTGTCAGAATCAGGATGTCTCCCTCCCTGGCGCCAGCATTGGTCAGCACTTTGTCCGGGTGGGCAAAGCCAGTCACCGCCAGGCCATATTTGGGCTCCTTATCTTCCACCGTATGGCCACCGCACAGCAGGGCGCCCGCTTCTGTTACCTTGTCCTGGCCGCCTGCCAGGATGGCTGCCACCGCCTCAGGCGGCAATTTGTCTGACGGAAAGCAAAGCAGGTTTAAAGCCAGCTTGGGCAAGCCGCCCATGGCATATACATCGCTTAAAGCATTGGCAGCCGCAATCTGGCCAAAGGTATAGGGATCATCCACCATCGGCGGGAAGAAATCCACCGTTTGGATAATCGCCAAATCTTCCCGCAGGCGGTATACCGCAGCGTCATCCGCCGTGTCAAAGCCCACCATCAGGTTAGCATCCTGCTGGCCTTTGGGGAGCAAGCTCAGAATTTTCTCCAGGGCACCCGGCCCCACCTTCGCCGCTCACCCACCGCAGCTGGTAAATTGGGTCAGCCGGATACGATCCCCGTCGCTCATTCCGCTCCCTCCCTTCATCCGTTCATATCCCGGTCATCATACACAATTTCCCCATGTCATTCAAGGTGGAATGCTGGGGGACGCTATGATACAATAGGCCATATCACACACAAAGAATGAGGAGACAGAGATGGCCAATCCTTCTTCCCAGCTGCGCGCCATTCCCAGCATCGCACTGCTGCTTGGAATGCCAGAGGTGAAACAGCTTTCAAAAGCCTTTTCCCCCGCTTTGACAGCAGATGCGTTGCGGGAGGCCATAGACAGCCTTCGGGCTGATATTTTATCAGGCAAAACCTCTGAACCGGATATATCTTCCATCATCGCTGATGCCAGCTTCAGGCTTCATCAGGGCCTGACGATGCAACTGCGGCCTGTAATCAACGCCACAGGGGTGCTGCTGCATACCAACCTGGGCCGGGCCCCCATGGCAGCCTGTGCCGGAGAAGCAGCCAAAGAGGCCGCCATCCACTATACCAATCTGGAGTATGACCTGGTAAACGGCAACCGGGGCAACCGCCTGGGCCACATCACCAACCTTTTGCGGGAGGTGACAGGGGCTGAGGATGCCCTGGTGGTCAACAACAATGCCGCCGCTATGCTGCTTGTCCTCTCCTGCCTGGCTCAAGGGCATGAGGTGGTGGTGTCCCGTGGTGAATTGGTGGAAATCGGCGGTTCCTTCCGGGTGCCCGATGTGATGGTTCAAAGTGGCTGCACCTTGCATGAGGTGGGCACCACCAACAAAACCCGCCTGGATGACTATGAAAAATCCATCAATGACAACACAGCCGCCCTCATGAAGGTACACACCAGCAACTATCAAATCCTGGGCTTTAGCCAGTCTGTATCCATCAGGGAATTATCATCCCTGGCCCAGGCTCAGGCGCTTCCCCTCATCCATGACCTGGGCAGCGGCGCGCTGCTGCCCCTATCCCCCTATGGGCTTGCCAATGAGCCTACTGTTAAAGAAAGCCTGGATGCAGGGGCCGATGTGGTGTGCTTCTCAGGGGACAAGCTGCTGGGCGGGCCTCAAGCCGGCATCATCGTTGGAAAAAGCAAATGGCTGTCGGCCATGAAAAAGCATCCCCTGATGCGCGCCCTGCGCTGTGACAAAATGGTGCTGGCAGCGCTGGAGGCCACCTTGAAGCAATACCGGAGCGAAGGCCTGGCCAGGCAGACCATTCCCCTTTATCAAATGCTTGGCGAAAGTGAAGAAAGCCTCACAAAACGTGCCAATGCGCTGATTCAGTTGATAAGCAAGCCTGCCCGCGATATCTGCACCCTGGTGCGCACCCAGGCCCAGGTAGGGGGCGGCTCTGCCCCTGGGGAAATACTGCCCTCCATGGCACTTGCGATAAAGCCTCTTGGCCTGTC
>CAZSSU010000132.1:0-2183 GCA_964609415.1 uncultured Christensenella sp.
CCTGATGCCGGAGATGCCGGAGGATAAGCCCCGCTACCTGATGGGCGTGGGCACGCCGGACTGTTTGCTGGAAGGCGTGCTGCGCGGCGTGGACATGTTTGACTGTGTGCTGGCCACCCGCATTGCCCGAAACGGCACCGTGCTGACAGGCGAAGGCCGCCTGGTGGTGCGCAACGCCAAATATAAGGAGGACTTCCGCCCGCTGGAGGAAGGCTGTGACTGCGAGGCCTGTCAGCACTATTCCAGGGCCTATATCAGGCACCTGCTGAAAACCGGGGAAATCACCGGGGCTCGGTTGTGCAGCATCCACAACCTGAGGTATCTGGAGCGCCTGATGCAGGGCGCCCGCCAGGCCATTTTGGAGGATCGTTTCCTGGATTACCGGGCTGATTTTTACAATCGCTTTGATATGCGCGGTGCCTTTAACCGCGGAACGGAGACAGCATGACGACAAAGCCCCACCTGGTGCTTGACCAGGTATCCTACCGCTATGAGCCGGAGGCGCCTGAGGCGGTGAAAAACGTGAGCCTGGACATCCCCCGGGGCCAGTTTGTGGCCATCCTGGGGCATAACGGCTCTGGCAAATCCACCCTGGCGAAGCTGTTTAACGGACTGTATCTGCCCACAGCAGGCCGCATGGTGGTCAGCGGCATGGACACCCAGGAGGACAAGCACACCTGGGACATCCGCCAGGCGGTGGGCATGGTGTTTCAAAACCCGGATAACCAGCTGGTGGCCACCCGGGTGTATGACGATGTGGCCTTCGGGCTGGAAAACATCGGTGTGCCCACGGCGGATATGCCCCCCCGCATTGACGAGGCCCTGCGGCTGACCGGCATGACCGAGTTTAAGGACCGGGCGCCGCACCTGCTCTCTGGCGGGCAGAAGCAGCGGGTGGCCATTGCGGGCATCCTGGCCATGCTGCCGGAGGCCCTGGTGCTGGATGAGGCTACGGCGATGCTGGACCCCCAGGGCCGCAAAGAGGTGTTTGACACCGTGATGCGGCTCAACCGGGAGGAGGGCATCACCGTGGTGTGGATCACCCACTTCATGGAGGAGGCCGCCAAGGCCCAGCGCGTGATTGTGATGAACCACGGGGAGGTCAGCATGGACGGCAGCCCCCGGGAGATTTTTTCCCGGGTGGAGGAGATCAGGGAATTGCGGCTGGATGTGCCGCCCATGACCAAATTGGCCCACATGCTCATTGCCCGGGGCATCCAGGCGGCGCCTGACATTTTAACGGTTGAGGAAATGGCGAAGGAGGTAAAGCGGCTGTGCCCATCGTGCTGGAAAAACTAACCCATATCTATCAGCAGGGACCCCAGGCCACCACCGCCATTGAGGACATTGACCTGACGATTGAGGATGGCGAACTGCTGGCCCTCATCGGCCACACGGGCTCAGGCAAATCAACCCTGGCCCAGCACCTCAACGGCCTGGAAAAACCCAGCTCCGGCCGGGTGCTGCTGGACGGACAGGACATCAACGCCCCGGGTGCTGACGGGCGCAAGCTCCGTTTCAAGGTGGGCCTGGTGTTCCAATACCCGGAGCATCAGCTGTTTGAGGAAACCATCTATAAGGACATCGCCTTTGGCCCCAGGAACATGGGCCTTTCAGCTGAAGAGATTGACGCCCGTGTGCGGGGCGCCATGGACACGGTGGGCTTGTCCTTTGAGGAGTTAAAGGATCGCTCCCCCTTTGAGGTGTCGGGCGGGCAGATGCGCCGCATCGCCCTGGCAGGGGTGCTGGCCATGCGGCCCCAGGTGCTGGTGCTGGATGAGCCCACGGCCGGCCTGGACCCCCGAGCAAGGGATTTTTTACTGAATGACATCAAGCGCCTGCATGAGGAGGGCACCACGGTGGTGATGATCTCCCACGCCATGGACGAGGTGGCGCGGCTGGCCACCCGCGTGGCGGTGCTGGAAAAAGGCAAGCTGGCTATGTCCGGGACACCCGGGGACGTCTTTGCCCGCTATGAGGAGCTGACCGCCATGGGCCTGGATGTGCCCCAGGGCTGTCAACTCAGCCGCATCCTCAGGGACATGGGCGGCCCGCCCATTCCGGACTGCTACTTGCTGGAAAGCCTGGCCGACAGCCTGGCGGATGTGCTGGGAGGGGGTGAAGGCGGTGCTGCGTGATATCACCCTGGGCCAGTATTACCCGGTGGACAGCCCGGTGCACCG
>CAZSSU010000132.1:2193-4521 GCA_964609415.1 uncultured Christensenella sp.
CGTTACCCCGCCGGAGTTCGTCGCCGGAATCGTTACGGATAAGGGCGTCTACCCGCCGGAGCGGCTGCACGAATATGTCCGCGACGACGTTCCAACCGAGCGGAGGCAGGCATGAGCAAGTATCTTTATCTCAACAAAGACACCTTCTTCCACCGGCTGGACCCGCGAACCAAAATCATCATGACGATGCTGTTTCTCATCGCGGTGTTTGTGGCCAAAAAACTCTATCTGTATGGGTTTATCCTGGTCTATCTGGCCATGGCGGTGTGGCTGAGCCGGCTGCCGGTGAAAATGATCCTGCGCAGCATCCGGCCCATGCGGATTTTGCTGGTGTTCACCTTTGTGCTAAACCTCTTCTTTGGCTCGGGCAGCACGGCACTTCTTAAAATCGGCCCGGTGACCATCTGGCAGGAGGGGCTGATGAATGCCATCCACTTCTCCCTGCGCCTGGTGTTTCTGGTGATGGGCAGCTCCATCCTGACGCTGACCACAGCTCCTGTGACACTGACGGACGGCCTGGAAACGCTGGCCAGCCCGCTTAAAAAAATCAAGTTCCCGGCCCATGAGATGGCCATGATGATGACCATTGCCCTCAGGTTTATCCCCACGCTGGTGGAGGAGGCGGACAAGATCATGAAGGCCCAGACCGCCAGGGGCGCTGACTTTGAATCGGGCAACCTCATTGCCCGGGCGAAGGCCATGGTGCCTCTATTGGTGCCGCTGTTTGTGAGCGCGTTTAGGAGGGCGGGGGATTTGGCCATGGCCATGGAGGCCCGCTGCTACCACGGCGGCGAGGGCCGCACGCGCTTGCATGTGCTGAAGATCAAGCGGGGCGATATCATCGCCTTCCTGACCATGGCGGCGCTGTTTGCGGTGCTGCTTGTGCCGCGCTGGCCGTGAGCGGCATGCGCCGCATTCTCCTGACCCTGGAGTATCAGGGCACGGCCTATTCCGGCTGGCAGCGGCAGCTGAACGGCCCCAGCATCCAGGAAGAGGTGGAAAAGGCCCTGGCCAAAACCCTGGGGAAGCCTGTGGGCATCCTCGGGGCCAGCCGCACGGACGCGGGGGTGCATGCCCGGGGCCAGCGGGCCCATTTTGACACCGACAGCCGCATCCCACCTGCCAAGTGGCCCTTTGTGCTCAACACGCTTTTGCCCCGTGACATCAGCGCGGTGGCCGCCCGGGAGGTGCCGGATACCTTCCACGCCCGTTTTTCAGCCCGGGGCAAGCGCTATACCTACCGCATCCATAACAGCCCCCAGCCCTCAGCCTTGCTTAGGGATTTTGCGGCCTTTGTGCCGCTGCCCCTTGACGGGGAGCGGATGGCGGCATCCCTGCCGGCGCTTTTGGGCCGGCATGATTTTGCGGCCTTTGCCGCTGCCGGGCACAGCGCTAAAACCACCGTGCGCAGCATTAACAAGGCGGAGATCATCCAGGAGGATCGGGGCTTCCGCCTCATCATTGAGGGGGACGCCTTTTTATATAACATGGTGCGGATTATCGCCGGCACCCTCATCGCCATTGGTGAAAATCGCCTGGACAGCGACGCCTTTGCCCGGGGCATCCAGACAGGGGACCGTCTGGTCCTGGGCCCCACGGCCCCGGCCTGCGGCCTGGTGCTGGACAAAATCTGGTATCCAGGCGAATGAAGGGGCAGGAAACGCTGCGCGTCTCCGTGCGCGCGCTGGTGGGCTTTTCCCTTTTTCCACCGGACATTATGCCGGTGTCCAGCCGGCTCATGGCCCTGGGCCGCGCTGGCCACTTGGGCCGCCAGGCTGCCAGCACCGCCAAGGCGGAAAGCGCCCTGCGCTGGCGGGGGGAATGCGAAGGCCGCCAGGTGGAGGTGCAGGGCCGCATGGACCTGTACGATGACAGCGCCCTGCCGCCTGTGATTGAAGAAATCAAGCTGTCCCTGGGGGACGCCCCCACGGAGGCCAGCCCTGAGCACCTGGCCCAGGCTGTGTGCTATGGGCATATGCTGTGCGAGCGGGATGAGGTGGAGGCCGTTTGCCTGCGGGTGTGCTATGTGAGCGCAGCAGGCGAGGAAAGGGCAATTTTTACTGAACATATGGGCCGGGAAGAACTGCGGGAGCGGTTCTTTGCGCTTTTAGTCCCTTATGTGCGCTGGGAAACGCAGCTGGCAGCGCTTCAGGAGGCGCGGGATCTGTCCATCATCAGCCTGCCTTTTCCCTACCCGGGCTACAGGCCCGGGCAAAAGGAAATGGCCGTGCAGGCCTATACTGCCATTTCCCGGCGCAAGCGGCTGTTTGCGGTGATGCCCACCGGCACCGGGAAAAGCGCCGCTGTGCTCTTCCCGGCGGTGAAGGC
>CAZSSU010000132.1:4531-5085 GCA_964609415.1 uncultured Christensenella sp.
CAGGGGGCCTGCCGCCAGGTGTTCTACCTCACCGCCCGGGGCACCCAGCGCATCGCTGCCCGGAAGGAGCTGGACCGGATGGCGGAGCAGGGGCTGAAAGCCCGCAACCTGACCCTTCATGCCCGGGAGAAAATCTGCCCGATGGCGGAGGTGCGCTGCCACCCGGACCATTGCAGCCGGGCCAAAGGGCATTACCTGCGCCAGGGGGAGGCCATCCAGCAGGCGTTGAGCCTGCCCCGCTGGGAGCGGGAGGAACTATTGGCGGTGTCTGAAGCCCACCATGTCTGCCCCTTTGAACTGGGCCTGGCGCTGTGCGAAATTGCCGATGTGGTGATCGGGGATTATAACTACGCCTTTGACCCCCAGGTGCGGCTGAGCCGGGTGTTTGACAGCCCCCGGGGCGTGTGCCTGCTGGTGGATGAGGCCCATAACCTGGCAGACCGGGCCCGGGATATGCTGTCTGGTGAAATATCGCTTCCGGTTCTCATGGAAGCGCGGCGGGAAGCCGGGAAAATCGGCGGCAGATCAAGCGCGCTGTACAAGGCCTTCACCCG
>CAZSSU010000133.1:0-3888 GCA_964609415.1 uncultured Christensenella sp.
TGCCGGTTTCCCGGATATAGTCCATCAGCTTCTTGGCTTTTTCGTAGATTTCCAGGATGTCGTTGCCCTGGGCCACCTCAGATGGCATGCCATAGCCCTTTGCCCGGTCAGCCGTGGGGTGGGCGGTGGGCAGCAGCTCACGGGAGTCGCCGGAGATGCCAAAGGTGTTGTAGGTGCTCACAAACAGCACCGGCAGTTCCCAGGAGGCGGCCAGCACCATGCCCTCATGCACGGGGCCGCGGCTGGAGGTGGCATCGCCGTATTCCTTGATGGTCAGGCTGCCGTCGCCGCGCAGTTTGTTGGTGTAGGCAGCGCCCACGGCTACCCCGGTGTCACAGCCCAGGGAGCTGGAGGTGCCAAGGCCGCCCTTTCTCAGATCGCAGGTGTGGTTGCAGCCGCTCACGCCCCGGGCGGTGCCGGTGCGCTTGCCCATGATCTCGGCAAAAATCTCCCGGAAGGGCACGCCCGTCAGGTAGGTGGAGGACAGCACGCGGTGATGGCCGGAGAAGTAGTCGCCTTCCCGCATCAGCTCAAGCACCGCCGCCAGGGTGGCTTCTTCGCCTTCGCCGGAGTGGATGTGGCCCGGCACCTTGCCGTTATAGTAAATCTCCACCATCAGCTTCTCGGCCTCCCGCAGCGCCAGATAGTTGCGGTACAGCTTTTTCAACAGACTTGGTTCATAGTTCATCATGCTAAGCTTTCTGCCTCCTGTTTTTGATTGTCGTGTTTGCACTTGCATCTTTATTCTACCCAAGTATAAAATCGCTCATGTATCGTGCATTACAGAAGCGATTGGTTAGTTAAAGTTTACCGGATTGCCTAATCGTTGTCAAACAAGGCAGACACCACAATATCAACGCTCGCCCCACATAGTAAAAATATACAATAAAAAAACAATTTCCCAATCTTCTTTGGCGCTTGCAGCGCCTGGGTATGATAGTCCCATAGACATGAGGGAGGGTTTTATGTTAAAGGCGGATATCGGGATTGTGGGCTTGGCGGTGATGGGTGAAAACCTGGCGCTGAACATGGAAAGCAAAGGTTTCCGGGTGGCGGTGTACAACCGCACCACATCAAAAGTGGAGCGTTTTATGGCCGGCCGTGGCCAGGGCAGGAACCTCATCGGCGCAAGCAGCTATCAGGAATTGGCGGACAGCCTCACAAGCCCCCGCAAAATCCTGCTGATGATCAAAGCCGGTTCCCCGGTTGACCAGGCCATGGAAGCCCTGCTGCCCTTCCTCTCCCCTGGTGACATCATCATGGACGGGGGCAACGCCAATTTTGAGGACAGCGCCAGAAGGGCCCAGTGGGCTAAGGAGAAGGGGCTGTTGTTTATGGGCGTGGGCATTTCAGGCGGCGAGGAGGGGGCGCTGACCGGCCCTTCCATCATGCCGGGCGGCAGCCGCCAGGCCTGGCAGGCCGTCAAGCCCATCTTGCAGAGCGTGGCCGCCCAGGTGGATGGCAGCCCCTGCTGCGACTGGGTGGGTGAAGGCGGCGCCGGCCACTATGTAAAAATGGTGCATAACGGCATTGAATATGGCGATATGCAGCTGATCAGCGAAGCCTACCTCATCATGCGGGACGCGCTGGGCATGACGCCGGATGAGATGGCGGAGGTCTTCACCCGGTGGAATGAAGGCCCCCTTGACAGCTATCTGATTGAAATCACTGCTGACATCCTGGCCGCAAAGGATGAGGATGGCGCCCCCCTGATTGACAAAATCCTGGACGCCGCGGGGCAGAAAGGCACCGGCAAATGGACCGCCCAGAGCGCCCTTGATGAAGGGGTGCCGCTGACGCTGATCACCGAGGCGGTTTACGCCCGCTCCCTGTCCAGCGACAAGGCGGGCCGCCAGGCGGCCTCCCGCGTGCTGCGCCACGAGGCCGCCCAGCCTCTCCCCAGCCAGGAAGCCCTGCTAAGAGCGCTTCATGACGCCCTGTATGCCGCCAAAATCATCTCCTATGCCCAGGGCTTTATGCTGATGCGGGCGGCGGCAGCCAGCCAGGGCTGGGATCTGGACTATGGCAGCATCGCCATGCTATGGCGGGGCGGCTGCATCATCCGCTCTGCCTTCCTGGGCAAAATCAACCAGGCCTATCAGGATAACCCAGGCCTGGCCAACCTGTTGCTGGCCCCCTATTTCGCAGAGGAAATCAACCGCGCCCAGCAAGGCCTGCGCGCCGTAGTGGCCCAAGCCGCGGCAAGGGGCATCCCTGCCCCCGCCATGATGAGCGCCCTCTCCTTCCTGGATGGCATCCGCAGCCCACGCCTGGGGGCCAACCTGCTCCAGGCCCAGCGGGACTACTTCGGCGCCCACACCTATGAGCGGGTGGACAGGCCCCGGGGCGAGTTTTTCCACACCAACTGGACAGGCACCGGCGGGGACACCGCCTCTTCCGTCTACAACGCATAGGTGAGCCGCATGGATAAAACTGACGCCAAAACCCGCCGCGTATACGCCATGCCCTTTGCCAGCATCTACCCCCTGTATGTGCAGAAAGTGGCCCGCAAAGGCCGCAGCAGGGAAGAATTGGACAGCGTCCTCCAGTGGCTCACCGGCTATGACCAGGCGGGCTTATTAGCCCAGATTGAAAGCGGGGCCAGCCTGGAAGCCTTCTTCGCCCAGGCGCCCCGCATGAACCCCGCCGCCCCCCTCATCAAAGGCCTCATCTGCGGCATCCGGGTGGAGGAGATCGAAGACCCCCTGATGCAAAAAATCCGCTGGATGGATAAGCTGGTGGACGAACTGGCCAAAGGCAAGGCCATGGAAAAAATCCTGAGGGCGTGAGCCTTCAGGATTTTTTGCCTGTTGCCGGGGGGTGTCACATTGGCCAACACCTCCCCCATCCCTATCACCAAACACTTGATGTTCATGCCCCAGGCAAGTCCCCCTCCACCAGCACCGCCCGGGCCGGGGCTCCGTCAGCACCTTCAATTAAAAGCGGCAGGGCGATCAGCAGATAAGCCCCGGGATTCACGTCCTTTAGTGCCAGTCCCTCAATCACCATGATGTCATGTCCCAGAAGCGCCAGGTGGGTTTCGTGGCCGGGCTGGTCCCGCTCCACCCCCAGGGCGTCTATGCCCACACCTTTGATGCCCATATCCCGCAGGTATTCCGCCGCGTCCGCCTTGATATAGATAAAATCCATCCGGAAATCCGCGTCAAAGGAATTGCGGGTTTTGAACAGCAAAAATTCCCCGGCTTGAATGTCTTCCGCCAGCAGATCCTCCCGGCTGATGCCGTCCTTGACTGCGGTCATGTCCAGCACCCGGCAGGGGGTGATGAACTTTTCCAGCGGCAGCTTTTCAGCCGTCCAGCCCTCTTCCATCATGTGGAAGGCCGCGTCGATGTGGGTGCCGGTGTGCAGGTTCATCCTGATATTGGATTCGTTGACGCTGTCCCTGGGAATCTGCCGCTCCACTGTGCGCAGCGGGCGCTTTTCCTCCCGGTTTTTGTACACCGGCATGTCATAGTGGATGGGCATGGAAATATCGATGATGCGCATGGTTTCTCCTCCTTAATTCGGCTGGCAGTTGCCATTCTGGCAGGGCAGGTCAATCTCCCACCACTGGCGGCCGGCACGGCTTAGCATCTCGTCCGCCGCCTCCGGGCCCCTGGCGCCTGCAGGATAGTTGGGGAAATGGGCCTCCTGCTGAGGACAGGTGCCCTCAATGGACTGGGTGAAACGCCAGGAATACTCCAGCTCGTCCCAGCGGGTGAACAGCGAGGAATTGCCGTGGTAGGCCTCCAGAATCAGCTGCTCATAGGCTTCGGGCACATTGCCCTGGTACTGGTTGCGCTGGGAATAGTTCAGTTCCACCTGCTCCATCTTGAAGGCATTGCCCGGGCGCTTGGCGTTGATCTGGAAATACATACCCTCCGCCGG
>CAZSSU010000133.1:3949-5055 GCA_964609415.1 uncultured Christensenella sp.
CCCCGCGCGGATGTAGATGGGCACGCCGCCCCAGCGGAAATTGTCCACATGGGCCTCCAGGGCAATATAGGTGGGGGTGCGGGAATCAGGCGCCACCTCCGCCTCCTGCCGGTAACCCGGCAGGCCGCCGCCCTGGCCATACTGGCCCAGCACTATCTGACCCCTGGCGCTCTCCCGGTCAAACAGCCGCAGGGACCTTAAGGCCTTCACCTTCTCATCCCGCACGGATTCTGGGGCCAGGTCAACCGGCGGCTCCATGGTGATCAGCGCCAGCATCTGCATCAGGTGGTTTTGCAGCATGTCCCTGAGGATGCCGGACTGCTCATAATAGGCACCCCGCCCCTCCACCCCCAGTGTCTCGGTGGCGGTGATCTGGATGTTGTCGATGTGGTGGTGGTTCCAGAGGGGCTCAAAGAGGGAATTGCCAAAGCGGATGGCCAGGATGTTCCTGATCATCTCCTTGCCCAGGTAGTGGTCAATGCGGTAGACCTGGCTTTCCTCCAGCGCCTGGGAAATGCTCTGGTTAAGCGCCCGGGCGCTGTCCAGGTCAGAGCCAAAAGGCTTTTCTATCATCACCCGGTGGCGGGGGTTGCCCCGCTCGGCCAGGCCGTTTTCATGCAGATGGCTCACCACCGGCTCAAAATGCTCCGGCGCCACCGCCAGGAAGAACAGCCGCACCGTATCAGCCGTCCCCTCCGCTTCAGTCAGGAAAGTCTTCAGCCCCTGGAAGCTCTGAGGCTGGCTGATGAACTCCATCTGATAGTAAAACAGCCGCGCGAGAAAACGCTCCAGATGCGCCTCATCCACCCCGGTGCGGGAATGGGCCTTCACCGATGCCCGGGCTTCCGCCCGGTAGGCTGCATCGTCCTTGGGCCTACGGCCGACGGAAATCACCCGGCTGTCCTCCGGCAGGCGGCCTTCCGCCATCAGGTGGTACAGCGCCGGCAGCAGTTTGCGGTGGGTCAAATCCCCCGTGCCGCCAAAAATCAGCATCGTCAGCGCTTCCCGCTTGCTGGTGTCCTCCCTGTTGACCATGTCCCTCGTCCGCCTTTCTATCCTGTGTGTTTATCATACCCAAAGGGGCGGAGCTGCCTCTGACAAATCAT
>CAZSSU010000134.1:0-5036 GCA_964609415.1 uncultured Christensenella sp.
GCCGCCATGCCAAACATGTTCTGTTCAGCAATGCCCACGTTGACAAAGCGCTGGGGGAATTGCTCCTGGAAAACGCCGATTTTGGTGGATTTGGCCAGGTCAGCCGTCAGGGTGACGATGCGGGGGTCATCCTTGGCCAGCTCACACAGCGTGTGGGCATAGACCTCGGCGGTGGATAGTTTGGTGGTGTCAAGGGAGGTATAGGCAATTCCCATCTTATGCTCCTTCCAGCGCGGCCAGGCGCTCCTTGTGGTAGGCGTCCAGGCTGATTTTGGCCTTCTGGGCCAGTTCCTCATTGATGGCCCCGTAATGCCAGCGGTAGTCCCCGGCGGCGAAGTCCACCCCGGCGCCCTTGATGGTGTCCAGGATGATGCAGGTGGGCTTGTCCTGACGGCTGAGCGCCTCGCCAATGGCCTGGTCAATGGCAGCCAGGTTATGGCCGTTTACGGTGGTGGTGTAAAAGCCAAAGCTCTCCCACTTCTGCTGGAAGGGCTCCAGCTTCATCACGTCCTCAGTGTTGCCGTCAAGCATGGCGTGGTTGCGGTCAACAAAGGTGATGAGATTGTGCTGGTTGCGGCTGCCTATGGCCATGGCCGCCTCCCACACAGCGCCTTCGTTGCATTCGCCATCCCCCAGTATGCAATAGGTGATATAGTTTTTGCCCATCATCTGGGCGGCGGTGGCCATGCCCAGGGCGATGGACAGCCCGTGCCCCAGGGAGCCGGTGGAAGCGTCCACGCCGGGCACCTTGGTGGCGTCCAGGTGGATGCCCAGCTTGGAGCCGGTGAGGTTGAAGGATTTCAGGTCTTCCCGCTTAATATAGCCCAGGTCGGCCAGCACGGCCACAAAGCCGATGCCCGCGTGCCCCTTGCTCATGATGAAGCGGTCACGATCAGGCCAGGTTGGGTCATCCCGCTTGATGTTCATGCGGTGGTAGTACAGCAGGGTCACCGCGTCAATCATGCTCAGCGCCCCGCCCAAATGCCCGCTGCCCGCGTGGTAGACGGTTTCCACAATGGTCTGGCGCAGTTCGTGCGCCTTTTTCTCCAGATTGATCAGTTGCTCCTTGCTTAAGCTCATGCTTTGCTCCTTTCCCTGGTGGCCTTGATCGCCGAAAACGCGTCCCGGGCCACGTCCAGGGTGAATTTGATGTCCTCCTGCGTGAGGGCGGTGTTGATGAACAGGTTGTGGTGGCTGGTGAAAAACACGCCCCGGCGCACGCACTCGCTGACCCACTGCTGGTGAAGCACCCCTGAGTCGTCATCGCTCAGGCGCATGTTCCACATGGCGGGTTCGCCCGTGACCAGCAGATGGAAGCCGTACTCCTGGGCGGCCTTCTCCAGGCCCTGGGTGAGCTGCTTGCCCAGGCTGGTCATGAGATGGGCGCCGTCCACCTTTTCCAGCTCCTCCAGGGTGGCCAGCGCCGCTGCCATGGGCATGGCGGACAGCCAGTAGGAGCCGGTGTAAAAGACGCCGCTTACGGACTCTTTCAGGGCGTTTTTGCCGCAGAGGGCGGAGATGTTGTAGCCGTTGCCCAGGGCCTTGCAGTAGCAGATGAGGTCGGCCTCAAAGCCGTAGTGGTGGTCAGAACCGTGGAGGTCAAGCCGGAAGCCCGCCCTGACATCGTCCACAATCAGCACCGCCCCTTCCTGGGTGCAGAGCTTTCTCACCTCCGCCCAGAAGCCGGGAAGCGGCAGGGCGTTGTCGGCCATGGCCGGGTGGTGGTAGGGGGTGGCGATGAGGCCGGCGATCTGCCCGGGATAACGCTTGAAGGCAGCGCTCACCGCCTCCGCGTCGTTAAAGGGCAGGGTGATGATGTTGGACACATCTTCGTCAATGATGCCGGCATTGCCCACAAACTGCATCCACTGGGCCACGCCGTGGTAGCCGCCCGCGAACTTGATGATCTTTTTGCGCCTTGTGTGGGCCCTGGCGGCCAGCATGGCCAGGTTGGTCACGTCGCCGCCGTTTTTGGCGAAGAAGGCCCAGTCCGCCGAGTGCACCATGCCCACCAGCTTTTCAGCCAGCCTCACCATGATTTCCCCTGGCAAGACGCCGCAGTTGACCTTATCCAGCTGTTCTTTGGCGGCCTTGTCAACCGCCGGGTGATTGTAGCCCAGCACGATGGGGCCATAGGCGCACATGTAGTCGATGAAGCGGTTGCCATCCACATCCCAGAAATAAGCGCCCTGGGCGTGGTCGATATAAAAGGGATAGGCCGACACCGGGATAAAGCAGCCCTCCGCCGGCCCCAGGTGCCCGTAGATGCCGGAGGGGATGACCTGGGCCGCCCGGTCAAACAGGGCCCGGCTTTTGGGGTATTCGTATGTTTTCATCTCACCCTCCTATGCCAGGTAGAAGCTGACCAGGCTCAGCAGTTTGTTGAGGTTGTCAACCATGGGGATGCGCCCGCTGATTTCGATCTGGCCCCGGCCAATGGCCAGGTAGCTGTCCGCCTCGCCCCTGAGCACCTGGCCCAGGATGTCCAGATCCGAAAAGCGCATGAAGGCCTGGGCGGGGATATCAGCGCCCTTGAGGGTGCTCAGCTTCCCGTTCTTTGACTGGATGGTGTAGCCCAATTGCCCGGGCACCTCCAGGCGCACATTGCCATCCCCCATGGCTGCGGCGATCTGCTGGCCCAGGGGGTCGTGGTTGGCCACCTCCGACACCGCGAACAGGGCCGCGGCGGCGGTGAGCCGGGTGTTTGTCTCCAGGAAGGCTGGGTCTGTCAGGCTGCCCTTGGCGGGCTTCAGGTATTTTTCCATGTCCTTGGCCAGGGCGGCAAAGTTGTTTTTCAGAAAGCGCAGGTGAGAAAATCCTCCCGTGGGCAGCGGCATTTTTGTGCCAGCCACCATGCCGTTCAGGTGCGCGGGGGAGGTAAACCGCAGCCGCAGCCCACCTGCTGCCGCCCCGCGCCGGGCCTTCAGGCAGCCGTCCTTTACCTCAAGCGCCAGGGGATCAAGCCCCGGCACCCGAAAGGAGATGGACAGGTCATGCCCCCGGATGAGCGCCTTGGCGTTCTCGTCCAGCGCGCACAAGTCCTCCATGTCCCGCAGGATTGCGTGCAGGTTGATGGCCGCCAGGGTTTTTTCGTCGATCAACGCAGTCACCTCTTTTCTGTTTTATGTCCTTATAGAATGAGCGCTCGCTCTATTTGCCCCAGCATAAGGCCAAATCCAACACACTGTCAAGTGTTAATTTATAAAAACGCCTCCCGAAGGAAGCGTTGATTATCATTGAAGTATATTCAGGAAGGTATCGGAGGGCGAAGCCCTCTGATGGAAATCCGCCCCAGCGTCTCAATTCGCAATAGTCATCTGCCGTCACGCCGAGGACGGCGCTTGGCAGTTTCCTTTGCTCATTGGGCTGCCGCTCACCTTTTTCCGCCACTGGCGGCGGTGAGCTCTGCCCATGCGCGGTGGGGCGGAAGGCCTTGCGTAGCAAGGGTTTCCTTGCCATCCGCCGCCCGGGAACGAAGTGAGAGGCGGATGGCCTGTCGTTCCTTCCCCGTCAAAAAGCCAAAGCTTTTTGACGGCTTAGAATTCCGCGTGCCCCACCGTCCGGGGGAAGGACAGCACGTCCCGGATGTTGGAAATGCCGGTTAGATACATCACAAAGCGCTCAAAGCCCAGGCCAAAGCCCGCATGCTTCACAGAGCCAAAGCGCCTGAGGTCCAGGTACCAGCCGTATTCCTCTTCCGCCAGGCCCATCTCCTTAATGCGGGCAAGGAGCCTGTCATAGCGTTCCTCACGCTGGCTGCCGCCAATCATCTCGCCAATGCCGGGCACCATCAGGTCCATGGCGGCCACGGTTTTGCCGTCCTCATTCTGGCGCATATAGAAGGCTTTGATGTCCTTGGGATAATCAATCACAAACACCGGGCGCTTGAAGTGCTGCTCAGTGAGGTAGCGCTCATGCTCGGTTTGCAGGTCGATGCCCCAGGACACGGGGTAGTCAAACTTCTGGCCGGAAGCCTTTAAAATCTCCACCGCCTCGGTGTAGGTGACCCGGCCAAAGGCGCTGTCCTTTACATGGTTCAGGCGGGCAAGCAGCTCTTTATCGACAAAGCTGTTTAAGAAGTTCAGCTCATCCGGCGCTTTTTCCATCACCTCCGCGATCACTTCCCGCACCATGTCCTCGGCCAGGGCCATGTCATCCTCCAGGTCAGCAAAGGCGATTTCCGGCTCCACCATCCAGAACTCCGCCGCATGGCGGGCGGTGTTGCTGTTTTCAGCCCGGAAGGTGGGGCCAAAGGTGTACACATCGCTAAAGGCCAGGGCATAGGCCTCGGCCTGAAGCTGGCCTGACACGGTGAGGGAGGCGGGCTTGCTAAAGAAATCCTGGCTGAAGTCCACGTCCCCGGCGGGGGTTTTGGGCAGCTTCTCCAAGTCAAGGGTGGTCACATGGAACATCTCCCCAGCGCCTTCGGCGTCGCTGGTGGTGATGATGGGGGTGTTCACATACACAAAGCCACGCCGGGCAAAAAAGCTGTGGATGGCCTGGGCCGCGATGGAGCGGATGCGGAACACCGCGAAAAAGGTGTTGGTGCGGGGCCTGAGGTGGGCGATGGTGCGCAGGTATTCAAAGCTGTGCCGCTTTTTTTGCAGCGGGTAATCCGCCTCGCAGGCCTGGAGCACCGTGACTTCGGTGGCCTTCAGCTCAAAGGGCTGCTTCATCTGCGGGGTGTGCACCAGGCTGCCCCGCACCTCAAGGGAGGTGGCCAGGGAAATCTTTGTCACCTGGGCGAAGTTTGACAGCGCGCCGTCGCACACCACCTGAAGGTTCCTGAAGGAGGAACCGTCATTCAACTCAATAAAGGCAAAGGCTTTGCTGTCGCGCAGGGTGCGCACCCAGCCCCTCACGGTCACTTCCTGGCCCTCTGGGGGCAGGTGTTTGTACAGATCAGCGATCTTCGTCACTGGCATAGGCTTCTCCTTCTTCCTTGATGGATTTGGCAAGCATGGCCGCCCCGATGATGCCAGCCTGGTTGCCCAGCACGGCCAGCTCCACCCGGGGATAAGGCATGGTTTTGAACA
>CAZSSU010000135.1:0-256 GCA_964609415.1 uncultured Christensenella sp.
TTAATTAAACCGTCAGTCCTTGCAATTATGTTGTATTTTGTCTACAATGGCCTTGTCTTGCCAGGTCGGCGTAATTTGCAATGGAGGAACAAAATGGCCAAGGATTATGTGCTCATGAGCGACAGCGACAGCGATCTCTATTTTGAGACCGCTCGGGAAAGAAACATTCCCATTGTTAAAATGCCCTACACGCTGGACGACAAGGAGTATTACGACGACAACGACGACAGCCCCTGAACCGCACAGCCCGGTGCTG
>CAZSSU010000135.1:266-5011 GCA_964609415.1 uncultured Christensenella sp.
GCCAGCGGCGTGGAGAAAAAGCTCTATGACCGCATGCGCGCGGGCTCCAAGCCCTTCACCAGCCTGCTGCCCACCCCGGTTTATGTTGACTATTTTGAGCCAATCCTCAAAGAAAAGGATTTGCTGTTCCTGGCCTTCTCCTCCCAGATGTCAGCCACCTTCCAGAATGTGCTGGCTGCTCAGGCGGAGCTGAAGGAAAAGTATCCCCAGCGCAAGTTTATCGTGGTGGACACCCTGTCCATCTCCATCCCCCAGGCCCTGCTCATCACAGGCGCCCATGACCTCTATGAAAAAGGCGCTTCCATGGAAGAGGTGGCCCAGTGGGTGATGGACAACCGCCTGAAGGCCCACGCCTGGTTCACGGTGGGGGACTTGGTCTACCTCAGGCGCGGCGGGCGCATTTCCCCCACCAGCGCCATTGTGGGCACCATGCTTGATATCAAGCCCATCCTCACCCTTACCAAAGCCGGCAAGCTGGAGGCCCATTCCAAGGTGCAAGGCCGTAAAAAGGCCATGAAAGCACTGGTGGACAAGGTGGCTGAAAACATCGAAAGCCCGGACACGCAGACTGTCTTCGTCTTCCACGGCGACAGCCTGGACGAGGCGGAGATCTTAAAAAACCAACTCAAAAACCGCCTGCCTGAAATCAAAGAGATCAAGCTGCAGATGATTGGCCCCGTGATTGGCGCCCACGCCGGCCCCGGCACCCTGGCCGTGGCCTTTATGGGCAAAGAGCGCCCTGTCTAAGCCATCACGCAAGGTGGATAGCGCGCGTCAAAAAAGCATTCTCATCGTTCAAGACATTTCCTGCATGGGGCGCTGCTCCATGCAGATTGCTTTGCCTGTGCTCTCATGCGCCGGCCTCCACTGTGCCATGCTGCCCACGGCGCTGTTGAGCACCCACACCGGGGGCTTTGGCCAGGTGTACCGGCGGGATCTGCAAACGGACATGGCTGAGATCCTCCAGCACTGGCAGCAGTTTGACCAGCGCTTTGACGCGGTCTATATCGGCTACCTGGCAGGGGTGCCCCAGGCTGATTTGATTTTGCGGGCGCTGCCCCAGCTGATGGCTCCAGGCGCCCGGCTTTTTGTGGACCCGGTGATGGCGGACCATGGCAAGCCCTATGCCTTTTGCGGGCCTGAATTAATCGCGGGCTTCCGCGCCTTATGCCAAAAGGCGGATGTGATCTTCCCCAACCGCACGGAGGCGGCGCTGCTGCTTGATGAGCCGCTCCTCCCCGGCAGCCAGCCGAAAGCCCCTGACGCACAGGCCCTTCTTTCCCTGGGCGCGCCTCAGGTGGTGCTTTCCGGGGTAGAATCAGATGAGGGGCAGATTGGCCTCAGCGCCTATGAAAAGGGGCAAGCACCCCACAGCCTGCTTCGCCGGCGCTATCCGGGCAGCTACCCGGGCACCGGGGACATGCTGGCCTCAGCCGTTATCGCGGGGCTGATGCGGGGAAAAAGCCTTGAAGCCGCCTGCGGCATCGCGCTTGATTTTATTGACGCCGCCTTCCAGGCAGCTACAGCCTGGCCCCAGGCCCCACGGCATGGCCTGCCCTTTGAGAGGGCATTGCCCTTGTTGGTTCACGCTTTGATTTCTGAGTAACACGAAGGGAATGACCGCCTGTGCTGGACTTTCAAACCGTTTTTATCGCCTTTATGCTCACCATGATCGCCGGCCTCTCCACCGGCCTGGGCGGCATGATGGTGTTTCTCACCAAAAAAACCGATGTGCGCTACCTGGCGGTGATGCTGGGTTTTTCAGCCGGGGTGATGATTTATGTCTCCCTGGTGGAGATATTTGCCGAAGCCAAGGTGCTGCTCACAGCCGCCTATGGCGATAAAACCGGGCTGCTTTATACCGTGCTGGCCTTTTTTGGCGGCATGCTGCTAATTGCCATCATCGATAAGCTGATCCCCTGCGAGGAAAACCCCCATGAGTTCGCCTGCCCGGTGGGCACAGCCCCCAAGCAGGCGGCCAGGCTCAAGCGCACCGGCGTTATGACGGCGCTGGTGATTGCCCTGCACAACCTGCCGGAGGGCATTGCCACCTTTGTGTCTGCCACCCAGTCGGTACAGCTGGCCATCCCCATTGTGTTTGCCATTGCCATCCACAACATCCCTGAGGGCATGTCGGTGGCAATGCCCATCTACTACGCCACTGGCAGCCGGAAAATCGCGCTGCGCTATTCCCTGCTTTCAGGGCTTGCGGAGCCGGTGGGGGCGCTGCTGGCCTACCTCATCCTCATGCCTTTTATGAACGACACCCTCTTCGGGGTGCTGTTCGCGGCGGTGGCTGGCATCATGGTGTTCATCAGCCTGGATGAATTGCTGCCCTCAGCAGAAATTTATGGGGAACACCATCTGAGCATGTATGGGCTGGTAGGCGGCATGGCGGTCATGGCCCTGAGCCTCTGGCTGTTCGCCTAAAAGAAGCAAGCGCCCAAGCCGGGCGAAAGGAGAAAATCCGTGCCCCTGGGGGAAGAAAAAGACCAGACTTTAGCCAGAAAACGGCTGCTGGACGCAGCCCAGGGTCCGCTGCCAGAGAGCAGCGGGCTTGTTTTGCTGCCCATCCTGTCCGTCAAAGACGGCGTTTTCACGCTGAAAATGAAAACCGGGCAGAAGAAGCTCTATGTGATCCGGGATATTCCCGGCTATCTCATCGCCGTGAAGGAAGGGCGCAGCTTCCCGCTGGGCAAACAGTTCACCTATTCCCCCGCCTGGATGCGCTATCCCGCCGATGCCCAGGCGTTGTTCACGCTGCTGTCCGCCTTTATCGTCAAGGAGGAGGAGCGCCCTGCCGCCACCAACCAGATCATCCTCAACGACGCCCTGCTGCGCCTGGTGCTGGAAAAGCTGAGCGAGCTGGAATTCCAGGTGGAAACCGAATCCGGCACCTTCACCCAGACCGGCATCCGGGAGGGGACGCTGCCGGTGCTGTTCACCCTGGGCTATGACATCAGGGGCGCTGTGCTCAGGGGCACCTGGCAGGGGGAATGCCGGGAACTAACAGAAGACGGCAGCTATGCCTTGGTGGATAGCCGAGTGCTGTCCCTCCCCCGGGAGGAGCGGGCGCTGGCCCGGGCACTCCTCCAAAACGCCCATGAGCAGCGCTTCGCCTACCGCTTCAGCCGGGAGGAAACCGAGCAGGTCTTCGCGGAGCTGCTACCCGCCCTCCAGCGGCGCTATGCCCTCACCATTGAGGAGGAGATGAGCAGGCGCCTGCTGAAGTTCCCCCTCAAGCCCGAGGTCTACCTGGACCGGGCGGGGGACGAGGTGCAGGCCCGGGTGGTGTTCCGCTATGGGGACTATGAGGTGGATCCCTTCCAGCGCCAGAGTGACCTGCCCCTCTACCTGTTCCGGGATGCCCTGGGCGAGCGGGGCGTGATGGATGCCCTGGCCCAAAGCGGCTTCCGGGTGCGCAAGGGTGAAGTGTACCTGAGCGAGGACAGCCTGATCTTCGACTTTCTGATGGAAGGCGTCAGGCAGCTGCACCGGGTGGCCAAGGTGTTTTTAAGCCAGGCCTTCCGGCAGCTAACCCCGCGGGCACCCTCTTTTTCCGGCCACATGGGCATCAAGGCAGGCAAGCTGCGCCTCACCCTCACCGATGACCAGCGCCCGGTGGAGGAGCTGCTGCCCCTGATGCAGGCCCTCAGCCAGCGCAAGCCCTATTTCCGCTACAAGGATGGCACCTTCATCACCCTGGGCGACGCCCAGAAGTGGCGGGAGCTGGCCGCGGCCTGGCAGGAGCGCTTCACCCTGGCCCCGGACACTCGGGACCTGGAGGCCATGCACGCCCAGTATTTCTCAGCCCTGGCAGAAAAAGACAGCCTCCCCCTCTCCCTGGATGAAGGGGTGCGCATGGCTGTTGCCATGGACCCGGAGGATCTGGAAAGCCCGGTGGAAGGCCTGTACGATTATCAATTGCGGGGCTTCAGGTGGATTTGTGGCCTGCATATGCTGGGCATGGGTGGCATCCTGGCTGACGAGATGGGCCTGGGCAAAACCGCCCAGATGATCGCCGCCATCCTCCACTTCAAGCAAGCAGACCCGGTGCGGCTGCCCAGCCTCATCGTGACGCCCACCACGCTCATGCACAACTGGCTTAACGAAATCAAGCGCTTCGCCCCCAGCCTCTCCGCCCTGGTGCTCTCTGGCGGCAAGGCAGTCAGGGAGCGCCAGCTGCGCGCCCTGGTGAAAGGCGAGATGGAAGCGCCAGACGTTATCATCACCAGCTACCCCCTCCTGCGGCAGGACATCGCCAGCTTTGCCCGGATGCGCTTCCGCTTCGCGGTGCTGGATGAGGCCCAGAACATCAAGAACATGGCCAGCCTGGCCGCCCGCGCTGCCAAGCGCATTGATGCCATGACCCGCATGGCGCTGACCGGCACCCCCATGGAAAACAATGTCAGCGAGCTGTGGAGCCTGTTTGACTTCTGCCTGCCGGGCTACCTGCCCCCGCTCAGGCAGTTCCTCCAGCGCTATGATGAGGGCCGCAGCGCCCAGGACCTGCGCCTGCGCATCCGCCCTTTCCTGATGCGGCGCCTCAAAAAAGACGTGATGGCAGAGCTGCCCGACAAAATGGAAACCACCCTGTACGCCCAGATGTACCCGGACCAGCGCCGGGTGTATGACGCGGCGCTGATGCAAAGCCGCGCCCGGGTGCATGAGTTGCTGGCCGAAAAAGGCATCACCGGCAGCCGCATTGAGGTGCTGGCCGCCATCACGCTCCTCAGGCAAATCTG
>CAZSSU010000136.1:0-4933 GCA_964609415.1 uncultured Christensenella sp.
TGGTGTCCATGAACCCCATCATGGTGGACGGCACCGGCATGTGCGGCGGCTGCCGCCTGACGGTGGGGGGCCAGATGAAGTTCGCCTGTGTGGACGGGCCTGATTTTGACGGCCACCAGGTGGATTTTGACGAGGTCATCAGCCGCAACCGCATTTACGCTGATTTTGAAAACAGGGAGCGGGAGGAGGCCTGCCGCCTCCTGGCTCAGGGGGAGGAATAAGATGGCGCGCAATATGTCACCTGCCAAGGTGCCCATGCCGGCACAAGATCCCCATGCCCGCAACCGCAACTTCTCCGAGGTGGCCACCGGCTACACCCAGGAGATGGCGGTGGAAGAGGCCAGGCGCTGCCTGTCCTGCAAGCACAAGCCCTGCGTGGCCGGCTGCCCCGTGGCCATTGACATCCCCGGCTTCATCGAAAAAATCGCGGAGGAGGATTTTGAGGCCGCCTTCCGCATCCTCAATGAGGCCTCCGCCCTGCCCGCCGTCTGCGGCCGGGTCTGCCCCCAGGAAACCCAGTGCGAACAGCTCTGCGTCCGGGGCATCAAGGGGGAGCCTGTGGCCATTGGCCGCCTGGAGCGCTTCGCCGCTGACTGGTACCGGGAAAGCGCCTGCGACCTGCCGCCTAAGCCCGTCCCCAATGGTCACAAGGTGGCTGTGGTGGGCGCCGGCCCCGGCGGGCTCACAGCGGCAGGCGAACTGGCCCGCATGGGCTACACCGTCACCGTGTTTGAGGCGCTGCACCTGCCAGGCGGCGTGCTTAGCTACGGCATCCCTGAGTTCCGCCTGCCCAAGGATATCGTGATGGCTGAGGTCAATGCCCTCACCCGCCTGGGCGTGGACGTGATGCTCAACACCGTCATCGGCAAAACCCTCACCATTGACGAACTGCTGGAATACGGCTTTGAGGCGGTCTTCATCGCCTCGGGCGCCGGGCTCCCCCGCTTCATGGGCATCCCCGGCGAATCCCTCAAAGGCGTCTATTCTGCCAACGAATACCTCACCCGCATCAACCTGATGAAAGCCTATGAGGAGAATGCCTTCACCCCCATCATCCGGGGCCGCCATGTGGCCGTGGTGGGCGGGGGCAACGTGGCCATGGACGCCGCCCGCTGCGCCAAGCGCCTGGGGGCCGGGGAAGTCTCCATCGTCTACCGCCGCGGCATGCAGGAGTTGCCCGCCCGCCAGGAAGAAGTCCACCACGCCCAGGAGGAGGGCATCCAGTTCCACCTCCTCACCAACCCCGTCCAGATCCTGGGCGACGAGCGGGGCTGGGTGCGCGGCATGGAATGCATCAAAATGGCCCTGGGCGAGCCCGACGCCTCCGGCCGCCGCCGTCCCATCGAGCAGCCCGGCAGCGAATATGAGTTGACCGCTGATGTGGTCATCATGGCCCTGGGCACCTCCTCCAACCCCCTCATCCGCCTCACCACCCCCGGCCTTGACACCGATAAATGGGGCGGCATCGTGGTCAACGGCCCCGATGGCCTCACCTCCCGGGAGCGGGTGTACGCCGGCGGCGATGTGGTCACCGGCTCTGCCACTGTCATCCTGGCCATGGGCGCTGGCAAGGACGCCGCCAAGGCCATCGACAGGATGATCCGGGAGAAGAACGGGGAAGGAAACGAGTAAGGACGGGGAGACGGTGGGAAAACTTTTTTTGAAAAAATGTTTTCCCACACCCTTTCAAAAAACTTTGATAGAGGGTGCAATGTACAGAATCATTGGGTTTCTTCTGCTTCTGGTTCTTATCATGAGAATCTCGCCTGCAGTGCATGCAGACACGGGCTTTGGCCTGGTGCCAGAGCGAAAAACAACGGATAACGAAGCCGCCCAGGCGCTCATTGACTTGCTGCCGCTGGAGGACTACAGCCTCCTTTCCCCCGATGAAGTCAGCGGGGAGCGGCTGTTTCAGTGGTACAAGGCGGCCTATGAGACGGGGAAGGTGCCGCTCATCATCGCGGCTGATGACAACCTGGCCTTCACCATCGCTGAGAACTTGAAGGATAAGAGCCTGGAGGCCATAGCGCCTCCGGATGCCTCAGTCCCGCGCCCTGCCATCATCCCCCTGCCGGAAGGCGCGTTTTCAAACTTCGACATGCTCTTATCCCTCACGGAAGAATGGCTCTTGGCCACGCTCCGTGCTGATGCCCCCTGGCAGGCCCTCCACCTGGTGCCCTTTGGCGGCTGGAATGAATGCCCCCCACCAGCAGATCAGGCCATCGCCCTGCGCGGCTGGCAGCAGCGTTACGGCGCCCTTCCCTTTATAATAACAGCTGACACCCTCGGTATCCTGTTGAATCATCCGCCCAAAGGCCCCGCGGAAACCCTGCCCCTGGCCGATGAGCTGCTGGATTTCTGCCCCGAACTGGAAATGGCCTATGAATCCCCCGAGGCCCTGGCCGAAGCCTTGATCGACGATCCCCTCTGGTTCTTCTGGTGGGATTAGCTGGCTCAGAAGCAATAGGATGATGATCCCCCTGCGGCAATAACACAAACTCCCCTAAATAAAAAGTTTGTCAACATCAACGTGACAAACTTTATTTTTCCCAAAGTTTGTGTTATTCTCTTTTCGAGGTGGTCACATGACAATCAGGGCGCTCAAAAATCGGGACTTATATTTAAACAAACTCATTGCCTTTCAGGACACGGAGCCGGTCAAGGTCATCACCGGCATCAGGCGCTGCGGCAAATCCAGCCTCATGAAACTGATGGCGGCCCATTTGCTGGATCACGGCATCACAAATGAGCAAATTGTCCAGATGAATTTTGAATCCATCGCCTACCGGGATATGGACGCCGCGGGGCTTTATCATTATGTCAAGGCGCTGCTGCCCCAGGGCAAGCGCGCCTATCTTTTCTTTGATGAAATCCAGCGCCTGGAAAACTGGCAGGACGCTGTAAACTCCTTCCGGGTTGATTTTGATTGCGACATTTACATCACCGGCTCCAACGCCTGCCTGCTTTCCTCTGAGCTCTCCACCTATCTGGCTGGCCGGTTTGTGGAGATCAAAATGCTTCCGCTTTCCTTTTCTGAATTTGCATACTTCCATGGCTACTCCCTCACCAGGGGGACAGCGCCGGACGGCAGCCCCCGCCACACCTTCACCGGCCCTGATGGGCAGCCTTATGCGGCCAGGGAGGTGTTCAACGCTTTTCTGCTCTTTGGCGGCATGCCGGGCATCGCCGATATCGGCCTGGACCAGGAAAAGGCCCTGGCCTTGCTTGACGGCATCTATTCCACCGTGGTGGTGCGGGATATCCTGGAGCGGGAAGCCAGGCGCGGCCAGCGTCGCATCACCGATCCGGTACTGCTCCGGAAAATCATCATGTTTCTGGCGGATAACATTGGCAGCCCCACCTCTATCCGCTCCATCGGCAACACCCTGGTCAGCGAGGGGATGCTGGAAGACCGTCCGCGCAAAGGCAAGCCCGCAGTTCAGACCATCCAGGCCTATGTCAGCGCCCTGCTTGAATCCTATGTGTTCTATGAAATCAAGCGCTTTGATATCAAGGGCAAGGAACTTTTGCAAACATTGGGTAAATACTACATCGTGGATGTTGGCCTGAGGAATTATCTGTTGGGTTTCACGGGGACCGACCGGGGGCACATTCTGGAAAACATCGTCTATTTTGAGCTCTTACGCCAGGGATATGATGTAGCGGTGGGCAAGATAGGCGATAAAGAGATTGACTTCATCGCCACAAAACTGGACATAAAGAAATACATTCAGGTCACAGAGTCAATGGACGCGCCTGATACCCGGACCCGGGAACTGGCCCCGCTGCGTGATGTCAAAGATCATCACGAAAAGATGGTGATAGCGCTCCACAGGGATTTCCCCATGACTGAAGACGGCATCAAAATCCTTCCCCTCATTGATTTCCTTCTTAGCATTTAATCCTTAAATAAAACAAGCATAAAAGGAGGGGCATTGCTGAAATGCCCCTCCGCATTGTCATATCATCCACTTACTTCACGATGTCATAGGGCCAGTTGATGATTCCGCCCAGGTCATGCAGGTTGGTATAGCCCAAGGCCACCATCTCCGTGGCGCCATAGGCGCTGCGGCTGCCGGAACGGCAGTAGAGGTAGATGAGGGCATCTTTATCAGGCAGCTCGGTTTGGGCCAGGTCAGTCAGGTCGCCCAGGGGCAGGTTGATGGCACCCGGGATGTGGCCGGCAGCGAACTCATCAGGCTCCCGCACATCCACAATGATGGGGTTTTTCCCGCCATCCATCGCGGCCTTGGCGTCCTGGGGGCTGATGCGGCGGTACTCCGCCACCCGTGGGGCCATGGGTGCTATGGTGGGGGCCTTGCCGGTCAGCTTGGCGCGGTCAAAATCCTGCTGGCTCAGGTGGCAGTAGCCGCCCGGGTTATTCACCAGATAATCCTGGTGGTAGTCCTCTGCTTCCCAGAAATTGGTCAGCGGGGTAATTTCCACCATGAAGGCTGTGTGCTTCAGCTTTTCAGCCTCCGCCAGCTGCCTGATCACCTCGCCATCCGCCTCATCCTCATAGTAGATGCCGGTCTGGTATTGGCTGCCGATGTCGTTGCCCTGGCGGTTCTTGATGGTGGGGTCAATGGCGGAAAAATACAGCTCCGTCAGCTCAGACAGGCTGACCAGAGCAGGGTCATAGCTCACCTTCACGGTTTCCCGGTGTCCGGTGCCGCCTGATACCACGTGGCGGTAGTCAGGGTTGTCCAGGGTGCCATTGGCGTAGCCGCTCACCGCATCGCTTACGCCGGGCACCAGTTCCATCATGTGCTCCACACCCCAGAAACAGCCGCCCGCAAAGTAAATGGTCTTCATGCCTTCCATCTCAGACAGGGCCGGTGTCACGGCCAGGGACAGAATCAGTACAAGCATCAACAGGGCCGATAGCTGGCGCATCGTCATTCCTCCTTCAAAAAGTCTTTCTTATTATACC
>CAZSSU010000137.1:0-4919 GCA_964609415.1 uncultured Christensenella sp.
GCCGCCGGATTTCTGGGAGGGCACCGACTTCACCGATGGCATCGCCGAAGCCCGCAAACAGGCAAAAGACCTGCGCCGGAAAGGGGCGGATCTGGTGATCCTGCTCTCTCATCTGGGTTACCCTCAGGATATCGTACTCCTCCAGCAGGTGGAGGGCATTGACCTGTGTCTCTCCGGCCACACCCACAACCGGGTGCGCTCCCCCCAGAAGGTGGGCGAGGCCTACATCATCCAGTCAGGTGCCCTGGCCTCGTCCATGGGCTTTCTGAGGCTCACCGTGGAAGACAAGAAAATCACGGACATCTATCATGAATACACGGTGCTGGACAAGGCGATCCCCCAGGACCGGAATATGCTCAAACAAATGCGTCAGGACCCGGTGCTCAAAAAGCACCAAGCCTTTCTGGACGAGGCCGTAGGCCGCAGCAAAATGGACCTGCACCGGGCCAGTTCCTTTTACGGCACGATGGATTACCTGCTGCTGGACGCCATCAGGGCGGCCACCGGGCTTCCCATAGCATTTTCCAACGGCTGGCGCTATGGCGGCGCCATCAAAAAGGGCCGCCTCACCCGGCGCGACCTCTACCGCATCGTGCCCATGGACCCCATGATTATGACAGCGGAAATGACCGGGGAAGAGATGATCCAGCTGCTTGAGGACAACCTGGAAAGTACTTTCTCCACCACGCCCTTTAAGCAAATGGGCGGGTATATCAAGCGCAACAGCGGGCTTCGCATTTTCTTCAAGCTGGAAAACCCCTATGGCCAGCGCATCCAGCGCGTCTTTGTGGGGGATGAAGAGCTGGACCCCGCCAACACCTACACCGTGGCCTACATCACCCCCCAGGCGGTTCCCAAAGGGGTGGGCCGTAAGCACAGGAAATTTGGCCTCAGCACCGTTGCCGCCATGGAGCAGCTGTTGAAGCAAGGCCCCTATGAACGGAAGGATGTGGAGGGATACATCCCGGTGTAAGCGGAAAAAGCCTTTTATCCGCCCGGTATTTGTGATATGCTATAAGCAAATTTGATGGATATCGGGCAGGGATGAGGTGCTGACATGACAAAAGACAGGGTGCGCATCCGTTTCTACGAAACAGGAGACGACAGTCAGGTCATCTTCTCTATCATCCCCTGCACCTATCAGGGCCAGTGGATCTGGGCGCAAAACAAAGGCCGGGTAGGCCTGGAAATCCCCGGCGGCCATGTGGAGCCGGGGGAAAGCCCGGACGCCGCCGCCAGGCGGGAGCTGGAGGAGGAAACCGGCGCCCTGGACTACCGCATCTGGCCGGTTTGCTACTATTCCGTCAGCACCCGGGAGCCGGACGGCAGCTTCTCCCCCGAGCGCTTCGGCAGGCTCTTTTACGCGGACATCGTCTCCCTGGGCGCCATCCATTCAGAAATTGACCACATTACCCTCTATGACGATCTGCCCGCCAGGCTCACCTTTCCTGACATCCAGCCAGCGCTGCTGCGCCGGGTGAAGGAGTGGCGCAAAGCCAATAAAATATAAAAAAACAGGAGCCTTCCGGCATGGAAGGCTCCCAGGCTGTCAAAAAAGTATATTCAGGGAGGTATCGGAGGGCGGAGCCCTCTGATGGAAATCCGCCACAGCGACATGTGCGGTGTGGCGGAAGGCCTTGCGTAGCAAGGGTTTCCTTGCCATCCGCCGCCCGGCGAGCGAAGCGAGTAGGCGGATGGCCCATCGTTCCTTTCCCGTCAAAAAGCCGGAGCTTTTTGACGGCTTGCTTTACCAGATACCAAACCACTGCCCCATGGCCCAGGGCTTAATCAGGTGCAGTGCCAGCAGCAGGAAGCTGGCCAGCACCAGGGCTTTATGGGCTTTAAACACCTTGGGGTTTTTAGCAACATGATGCCATAGTCCCATGAGCGCTGCCAGAAAGAAGCCGGCAAACACCAATAGCCCCGTGTGCAGCGCGATCCGCCCGCTAAGCGCCAGGTAGCCATGCACCAGGGCTAAGATGGCCAGCAGGCCGCCCAGGGGCTTATGGATTTTGCGCAGGCGCTTGAGAAAGTTCATAAAGCGCTTGTCCTTGGTTTTCACGGTCCATTGGTTCAAGGTTCTCAGCCAATAGGGGGCGCTGGCAATGAGGGCCAGGGCCAGGCTGATCCATCCCAATACTCTGAAATTCATGGTCCCTCCTTATTCTGTCAGGATCCCCGGCGGGTAAACAGGGGGCAGGAGGTGAAGGATTACTCCTTCACCTCGCCAATTTTCACCACATTGTCAAGTTTGGCAATCCCATGGGGGGATTTCTCCTTGATGGCCTGTGTCAAATCCTGGCCCGCCTCAAAGCCATTATGGCTGCCGTTCTTCCAGAAAGCGCTGTCGGTCACGTCATAGATCACGCCGTCAACCGCCACATAGGCGCGGGCGCCATCCTTGCCGTTGAAGGCCGCCAGCTCTTCTAGGCTGAGCTGCACCGATTGCGCTTCCTCTGCCGGGGCGGCCTCCGCCACGGGGACATCAGTCACCAGGGGGGTCACGGTGGGGGTAGGCTTGGCAGGCGCGCAGGCTGCCAGCAGCAGCGCCAGGGTCAACATCATGGCGATCATAGAAATTTTCCGTTTATTCATAAGGGTTTCTCCTTCCGTTTGTGTGGGTTTTTCAGGGTTCTTTTGATTATTACCCCACAATTTGGAGCTTAAACATAATATCTTTTATCAATGCGTTGCAATTGCAACCACAAGCTGCTAGATTTCTGCTATAATCATCTTGTCCGGCGATAAGCCATCAGCCGGCTCAGGAGGGAATCTATGCTGCGTGAGATTATCACCATTGACCAGGGGAAATGCATCGGCTGCGGCTTATGCGTAAATGCCTGCCAGGAAGGGGCCATCGGCCTGGTAAACGGCAAAGCCCAGCTGCTAAGGGACGATTACTGTGACGGCCTGGGCAACTGCTTGCCCGCCTGCCCGGTCAATGCCATCAGCTTTGAAACCCGGGAAGCCGCCGCCTACGACAAGGCCGCGGTGGAAGCGCGTCGTGAGGCCGAAAAGGCAAGCGAAGGCGCCTGCGCCCACTGCCCGGGCACCAGCGCTGTTAATCTGAAGAGCGCTTCAGCGCCTAGTTATGCCGCCCCTGCCCAGAGCATGCCCAGCGAGCTGCCCAATTTTCCCGTGCAGCTGCAATTGGTGGCGGTGAACGCGCCCTTTTTGCAAAATGCCAAGCTGCTCATCGCCGCTGACTGCGCGGCTTACTGCCACGGGGATTTCCACCGCCAGTTCATCAAAGGCAAGGTCACCCTGATTGGCTGCCCGAAACTGGACGACGCGGACTATGCCAAGAAACTCACCGACATCCTCACTTACAACAACATCCGCTCCCTCACCCTGGTGCGCATGGAAGTGCCCTGCTGCGGCGGGCTGGAGCGCGCTGTCACCAAAGCGCTGAAGGACTGCGGCAAAATGATCCCCTGGCAGGTGGTCACCCTCTCCAGCAAGGGCGAGGTCATTGACGACTGACAAATAATCATCAGGAGGAAACAACATGAAAGCGACTGTAGACCAGGACCTGTGCATCGGCTGCGGCCTGTGCGCCGAGATCTGCCCCAGCGTGTTCCGGATGAACGACGACAACCTGGCGGAAGCCCATGGCGAGGTCACACCGGACAACCAGGCGCAGGCTGAAGAAGCCCGGGACAGCTGCCCCGTGGAAGCCATCACCATTGACTAACAAACTGCGGGCCCCTTTCATCAGAAAGGGGCCCCGCTATATGCACCTCTAAGCCATCACATAAACTTCTTGCGCTTAAAGATATAGACAATCACCAGAATCACCGCCACAAACACCACCGCCAGCGCCGGGTAGGCCCAGGGGTGGTTCAGTTCCGGCATGTGCTTGAAGTTCATGCCGTACCAGCCCACAATCAGGGTGAGCGGCATGAAAATGGCGGTGATCACGGTGAGGATTTTCATGACCCGGTTCAGGTTGTAATTGCTCACCGCGTCCAGGCTTTCCCGCAGGTGAACGGCGCTTTCCCCCATGGCATGGATGCTGCGGGACACCCGCTCCGCCTTGCCGATAAACAGCCTGAAATGCCACAGCCCTTCCTGGCTGAACAGCTGGTTTTCGTTCTCCTCCAGCTCCTCGGCGATATCAATCAACTGCTCCAGGTAGTTATGTGCCAGGGACAGCTTGGCCCGGTAGGTATAGATAGTACGGTTCATGCGCCGGTCGGCCTCATCCTCCAGCAAGCTTTTCTCCAGCGCCAGAAAGCGCTGCTCCATATCCTCCAGCAGCTGGCTGCTGCCCTGCAGCAAGCGCTCTAAAATCCCATAGATAAAGCGCTCCAGGCTGGCGCCTGATTGGAAGCGCTTCACATTGTCCTCAAAGAGCTTGCGCACGCTGCCGTCCTCATCCTCTATCTCCGCCAGCAAAAACAAATCCTGCTTCACCAGAAAGGCGATGCGGTCCCGGGCGGCCTGCATATTGGCCATGTTGATGATGTTGATGATCCCAATGCTGCCATCGGCGTACACATCAATGCTGTTGCGCAGGCGGGCGGGGTTTTCGGCAAAGTCCCGGCCAAGCATGTCCGAAATTTGCAGGGAGCCGCTGATGGCCCGCAGCTGGCCAAGGCTCATATAGCCTACCTTGACCCCAGGCGCGCTGAGCGCCTCCTCGCTGATGGGGCTCATGCCCTTAGGATCCAAGCGATAGTACAGTGCCCTGTCCCCCTCCATGGCCGCCTCCTGGTGTGTGATACGCCAACTATATCACCTCCCCAAGCCCCCGTACAGCATTTGACAAGGGCCTTTCTGCCTCTGTATAATCTTCTTTTGTAATACCAAGAAGCCATCAGGGGGAAACGCATGGGAAACCTGGAAAAAGAGATCAATCGCAGGCGCACCTTCGCCATCATCAGCCACCCGGACGCGGGCAAGACCACGCTGACGGA
>CAZSSU010000138.1:0-4813 GCA_964609415.1 uncultured Christensenella sp.
GCCTGCCCCGGGGCGGCGCCCATCATCCACCTGGGGGCCACCAGCTGCTTTGTGACCGACAACGGGGACATCCTAATCCTGCGCGACGCCTTGAAGCTGCTGCGGGGCCGCCTGGCCCAGGCGGCGCTGGCGCTGGCGGCCTTTGCCGATCAGTATAAGGCGCTGCCCACCCTGGGCTACACCCACTTCCAGCCCGCCCAGCCCACCACCGTGGGCAAGCGGGCGGCGCTGTGGCTGCAGGACCTGCTGGATGACGCCCGGGAGCTGGACCGGCTGATTGACGACCTGCGCCCCCTGGGCAGCAAGGGCACCACCGGCACCCAGGCATCCTTCCTGGCGCTGTTTGAGGGGGACGCTGAAAAGGCCCAGGCCCTTGACCTGCTCTGCGCCCGGAAAATGGGCTTTGACAAGCCCGTGGCCCTCTCCGGGCAAACCTATTCCCGGAAGCTGGACAGCCGCATTCTGCACCTGCTGTCCGCCATCGCCCAGTCAGCCGCCAAGTTCGCGGGGGATATCAGGCTACTGGCCCATCTGAAAGAGATCGAGGAACCCTTTGAGGCGTCCCAGGTGGGCTCCTCCGCCATGCCCTACAAGAGGAACCCCATGCGCGCTGAGCGGATGGCCGCCCTGTCCCGCTTTATCATCACCAATGCCCTGAACGCCGATCAGACCGCCGCCAGCCAGTGGCTGGAGCGGACGCTGGATGACAGCGCCAACAGGCGCCTGTCCCTGGCCGAGGGCTTTCTGGCGGCGGACGGGCTGATGAGCCTGTACCTGAACGTGGCCTCAGGCCTGGTGGTTTACCCCCGGATGATCGAAAAACACCTGCGGGAGGAACTGCCCTTCATGGCCACGGAAAACATCCTCATGCGCGCCGTGATGCGGGGCGGCAACCGCCAGGAGCTCCACGAAAAACTGCGCAGGCACAGCATCGCCGCCGGCAAAAAAGTCAAGGAAGAAGGCCTCTCCAATGACTTGCTGGAGCGGGTGGCCGCTGACCCGGCCTTTGGCCTGAATTTGGATGAGCTGGAAAGCCTGCTGGACCCTGCCCTGTACACCGGCTGCGCCGAACAGCAGGTGAAGGATTATCTGTCAGGAGAAGGCGGAGACATCCTGGCCAAACTGCGGACCCACACCGTGAAGGCGGCGGAAATTTCGCTGTAAGGCGGGGTTTGGGTAATCCTCACTAACAAATAAAATCATCCTGGATACGAGAGGCTCACATGAAAAAGTTGTTCACCGCCCTTTTTGCCATCATGTTGCTCTTTAACAGCTTCAGCGCGCTTGCTGCACAAACCCTTGCGCCAGATCAACCCTCAGCAAGCCCCCAGACGGATCATTCTCTGCTGTCTGAAGGCCTGAGCGGCCCAATCCAATATACCGTTGTAGATAATGGCCATGAGCCCTATATCGCTATCACTGGTTGCATCAATCGGCAGATTCGCGTGGTGGAGATCCCGGAATCCATTGATGGCATGCCCGTCCGCGCCATTGGGGATGAAGCATTCATAGAATGTGTAGCACTGGAATCTCTAACAATCCCCAATGGCATGATAAGCATTGGGAGCAAAGCCTTTTACGGTTGTAGTTCCCTGCGTTCGCTCACCCTGCCAGACAGCGTGACAGGCATCGGCGAAGGGGCTTTTACCTATTGTGAAGCGCTGAGCAATATAACCCTCCCAAAAAGTCTCACCAGCATCAGCGGGGAGACTTTTTATCGCTGCATATCGCTCAGCGCGCTCACCCTCCCTGATGGCATCTTAAGCATTGGTGACAGCGCGTTTTTTGGCTGCGAGTCTTTAAAAAGCATCAACATACCAAACAATGTACAGTCTATGGGCATAAATCCCTTTGTAAATACGCCAAATCTTCAACTATCCATCGCCCCAGAGCATCCTTATTTCTACCAGGAAAACGGTTTATTGATAGAGCGCTCCACCAGGAAAGCCCTTGCCCTGGTGGATAGCAAGGCAGAGGATGTTATTATCCCCCAAGGCATAACCATCATTGGTCCATATACCTTCTTTAACTGTGGCACACTTAAAACCGTCAGCATCCCCGAAAACCTTGAAAACATTGGTGAGAGGGCATTTTCCTCATGCGATTCCCTCACCTCCATCACGATCCCCGATGGCGTTGTAAGCATTGGCAGCCAGGCCTTTTCTGCTTGTAAAGCCCTGGCAAATATCAATATTCCAAACAGCGTACAGACCATGCAGACCAACCCCTTCTCGGCTATCCCGCTCCTGCAACTGTCGATTTCCCCGGAACAGCCCTATTTTCGCTTGGAAAATGGCCTGTTGATTCAGCGCCACACCAACACGGTCATTGCCCTGATAGACCAAAGGGCAGAAAAGGTAACCCTTCCTCAAGGGGTGATTAGCATTGGTGACCGGGCCTTCTCCGAATGCAGCGCCCTTTCGTCCATCACGATTCCTGAGAGCGTGGTGAGCCTTGGTAACTACGCCTTCTATAAGTGCAGTTCCCTTTCATCCATCAGCCTTCCTGATGAGGTGTCCAGCATGGGAAACTATGCCTTCTCCGGCTGCAAAGCTATGACATCCATCAACATCCCCGCCAGTGTGACAAGCCTTGCTGAGGGCGTCTTCAATGGTTGCAGTGCCCTTACATCCATCTCGATTCCGGAGGGGGTGACCAGCATTAGCGACTATGCCTTCTCTGGCTGCAAATCTTTGGCAGCTATTCACCTTCCTGACAGTGTGTTAAGCATTGGCGAGCGCGCCTTCAATGCCTGCAGTTCCATCACCTCCATCATTATTCCTGATGGGGTGATCAGCATTGGCGGCTACGCCTTCACCCGTTGCAGCGCGCTTACATCCATCTCAATTCCTAAGGGCGTAAGCAGCCTTGCTGAAGGCACATTCAGCCAGTGCCATTCGCTCACCGCCATCACGATTCCCCAAAGCCTTAGCAGCATAGAAAATGAGGCATTTACTGGATGCAGCGCTCTGCAAGACATCACCATCCCAGGTGATGTTAAGCGCATTGGGGATTCGGCGTTTAATGTCTGCCGCGCCCTGACAGCCATCAATATCTCCGGCAGCGGGATTATCATTGGGGATGATGCATTTTCCAATTGTGAAGCCCTAAAAAGGGTCAACATCACTGGCAGTGGGCTCAGCATTGGCCGTGGTGCATTTGAAATGTGCACTGCGCTGGAATCCCTTGTCCTCCCCGATGGGGTGAAGCACATTGGTGCTTGGGCTTTTTCCGCCTGTGATGCCCTGACTTCCATAAACATCCCCGCAAGCGTGACCAGCATTGGTGAAGCCGCGTTTTATGGCTGCGGGGCCCTGATATCCGCTCCCCTGCCTGGCCATGTTAACAGCCTGGGTGACCGTGCGTTCTACGGTTGCTCCGCTTTGACATCCATGGTTCTGCCTGATGGCCTGACCCGCATTGGCAATGAGCTGTTTTCCGGTTGCTGGTCCCTGGCATCTATCAACATGCCAGAAAGTGTGATGAGCATTGGGGATGATGCTTTTTACAAGTGCGATAAGCTCACACAAATTGTCCTGCCCAACAGCGTGCAATCCATAGGGAGAAACCCCTTCGCTGGCTTAAGCGAATTGACACTGTCTTTAGCGAGCAATCATCCCCATTTCAGCCTCAAAAACAGCCTATTGATAGAGAAATCAAGCAATAGCCTCATCGCCTTTTTAGATCACAAAGCGAAGAAATGCAGCATCCCAAAAGGGGTAACTAGCATTGGGGGCAAGGCCTTTGATGGCTGCAGATCTCTGACATCCCTCAGTATCCCCGAGGGGGTGCTAAGCATTGGGGATGACGCCTTCGCTTACTGCTTAAATATAAAAAGCCTGAAACTGCCCAGCAGCGTGCAAACCATGGGGCGTAATCCCTACAAAAGCACAATTGGCCTCCAATTGTCCATCCCCTCCAAACACCCTCATTTCCGCCTGGAGAACGGCTTGCTGATAGAACAATCCACCCGCAAGGCCATCGCCTGGATAGACCAAAGAGCCACGAAATGCACCATCCCTCAGGGCGTGACCAGCATTGGCCCGGAGGCCTTCTACGATTGCCGTGATTTGGCTTCCGTTGTGTTCCCAGAAGGTGTCCTGAGCATTGGAGACGCCGCATTCATCTATTGCGAAACGCTGACATCCCTCCATGTTCCTGATAGTGTGAGCAGCATAGGCAGCAATGCATTTGCTTCTTGCCCTGCACTCACCCTGAAGCTATCCCCTGGCTCCTACGCGGAAGAATATGCCATACAATGGGATATCCCTTATCAATCATTGTAGACCAAACCCGCCAGAAACCATGCCACCCCCTTGACAGGCGCCTCAGGCAGACGGTATAGTCATTTAAAACAATGTGGAGGAAAAGCCGCTGATGAATTAAAACGCGTCTGAACAGTCATTCTGCCGTGTATACGGCCTGTTTCAGGCGGGTTTTATTGTGCTCAGCGTGCTTTTTGCGTTGCGCGAAACCTGCCTGCCTTGGGGAGGTTTTTTATGTCTGTGATTCAAATCAGCAATGTATCTTTTCACTATGACGGTGGGCTTGAGCCAGTGTTTAGTGGCCTCAGCCTGCGGCTGGACAGCGCCTGGCGGCTGGGCCTGGTGGGCCGGAATGGCCGGGGTAAAACCACGCTCCTGCGCCTGCTGAAAGGCGAGCTTCAGGGCACCGGGCAAATCATGAGCCTCGTGGATTTTGACCTCTTCCCCTTCCCGGTGGATGTGGCGCGGGATGCCCAGTCCGCCCTCATCGACAGCCTGGCCCCTTACACCCGCTGGGAAAAAGAGATGGCCCAGTGCCTGGCCCAGGG
>CAZSSU010000139.1:0-4799 GCA_964609415.1 uncultured Christensenella sp.
ACTTTGATGCCCAGGGCATCCTGCGGCGGGAGGATGAGGAAGCGTTTTTCGACAATATCTGATAAAAGCTGGGTTAAAAACAGGGGGAAGCACCGGATGCGGCGCTTCCCCCCCTGTTTATCTGTGGTTAGTTGGGTGTATTTACTCGATCTCTAGCACCGCCTGCTCCCCTGCGATGCGGCCGGAGGTGAGGGCGTACTGCACGGCGGAGCCGGACATGTAGACCTGGTTGTACAGGAGGCGGTTGGCGTTTTCGCCGGCGGCGTAGAGGTTGGGGATGACAGAACCGTCATCCTTGAGCACCTGGTATTTGTCATTGATTTTGACGCCGCCAAAGGTGCCCATGGTCATGGGGTGGATGCGCACGGCATAGTAGGGGCCAGTTTCATAGGCATTCAGGAAGGCGGCTTCCTTGCCCAGGGCATCCTTGCCGTCCTTGGCGCCTTGGTTGTAATCAGCCATGGTTTGGGCGAAGGCGGCCTCGGGCACGCCCATCTGCTTGGCCAGTTCGTCAAAGCTGTCTGCCTTGACCACCTGCTGGGGGGCCAGGGCCGCTTCCAGGGCCTGGGCCAGGGCGGCGTTCTTCTCAGAGGAATCCACAATGGCCCAAGGCTCCTTGGCCGCGGCCACGGCATTGGTGGCGATGGCGTAGTGGGTCTGCTCGTTGACAAAGCGCTGGCCCTGGGCATCCACATAAACCTTGGTCCAGTCCATCATAAGGCTGGAGGTGCCAGGCACATAAGCCACGATGCCCAGGCCTATGACCCAGGGATCTTCATACAGGATAGCGCCAACTTCCTGGGCCATCAGGATGCCATCGCCCTGGCTGCCAGCGCCGGCGGCTGAGGTGGCAGCGGTGCCGGCCATCGCGGGGATGTGCTGGGCAATCAGCTCCTCGTTTTTGGCGAAGCCACCCGCGGCCAGGATCACCTTTTTGGCCTGGATGCGCACGGGGCCGTCAGGGCCCTGAGCGTTGACGCCGGTGACAGCGCCAGATTCGTCGGTGATAAGGGAGAGGGCGGGAGTTTCAAGCAGGAGGGTGATGCCTTCCTGTTTGTCGATGAAGGCCTTGATGTTGTTGATGAGCACCCCGCCACCGCCGCCTGAAGGCATCACGGGGAAGTGGAGCCGCTCCACCGGGTCCATGCCAAAGCCTTCGACAGAGCCATAGGAATGGCCGATGTAGTCCACCAGCCAGTCGGTGGTGATGACGGCGTCATCCATGAACTTGGACACAGCCTCATAGTCCGGGTACAGGCTGTCCGGGTTGCTGGTGGCCTGGCGCTCTTGCCAGAGGCTCATCCAGGAATCCTTGCTGTCCTCAATGCCTTTTTCTTTTTGGAAGCGGGTGGCGGTGGCGGCGATGCCGCCGCCAGACCTGGCGGTGGAACCGCCCACAGCGGCCAGTTTCTCAAGGACGATTACGCTGGCACCGCCCTGATAGGCAGCGGCAGCGGCAGTCAGGCCGGCCCCGCCAGCGCCCACCACCACCACATCAGCTGCCATTTCGATGGTTTCCTGCGCGGCGGGGGCTTCCTCAGGAGAAGCGGGCTGCATGAGGGCATCCGGGTCGCCACCAGCAGATTTAACAGCCGCAGCCACTGCGTCCACAATGGCCTTAGAGGTGATGCTGGCGCCGGTGATCATGTCCACGGCCAGGGACTGGGTTTCAACAATTTGCTTGGGGATGCGGTCAATGGGTGTATCGGAGATGCCAGCGGTCTCTTTATGGTCGGTCACGGTGACGGACTGGATGGATGATTCATCCAGCACCACCTCCACGGTCAGTTCGCCGCCAAGTCCGCCAGCGGTGCCAGTGTAGGTGCCAGGCGTGAAGGTTTGGGCCAGCGCTGTGGTGGCAAAGCCCAGGGCCATCATCAGGGACAGCAGCAGTGCAATCGCCTTTTTGTGTGTAGGGATCATAGAACCTCCTATGTTTTTTCTGCCCGCTTTGGGCGGGGCGTGAAAACAATATAACAACGATGCCCCTGATGGTCAAGGGCATCGCGTGAGGCAGTTTTTTAGGTTCAGGGAGCGCCTAAATCCCATATGCCGCTTGAGAAAAAGGCCTCTGGGGGACTTTCCATGTCCTTGACCTGCTTGGTGTGGCTGAGCTTTTTATACAGGGCTTGGCTGTCAGCTGCGTCGGTAAGGGGAAGGGGGCGATAATCGCCCTTGCCCTGGGTGCGGCAGGGGATGACCTGGATCTGGCGAAGCTGGGGGGCTCCGCTTTCATCCAGGGCGTATTTCAGCTGGAAAATGCCGCTGTCCGGGTCCACCTTGCTCATGGAGCCGAAGGTGAAGTTGCCGGTGGAATAGAAGATGGGCTTGCCCTTATAGACATGGATGGGCTGGAGGATGTGGGGGTGGTGGCCCCAGAGCACATCGGCGCCGCCGTCAATGAGCTTGCGGGCCAGGCGCTGTTGCCAGGGCTGGGGCTGCTTAGTCAATTCCTTGCCCCAGTGCAGGCTGACGATGACCAGCTGGGCGCCTTGCTCCCTGAGGCTGGTGATGCGGCTGATGATGGCCTTGGCGTCCTTTTCCTGGGGGTAGGACACGCCCACAGCGCCAATGGTGATGCCCTTCACCTGGGTGAGAAGCATCCGGTCATGGGTGGCGTTTTCCCGCATCTGGGTGGTGCCAAAGTGGGGCAGGGGCAGGGCATCCAGGGTTTTCATGGATTCCAGGTAGCCCTTTTCGTAAAAATCCATGCAGTGGTTGTTGGAGGTGTTGACAGCGTCAATGCCGCTGTGGAGGAGCACCTGGGCGTATTTGGGATCAGCCCGCAGGGGGATGCGCTTGTCCACGTGCTTCTTATACTGGGTGAACACCACCTCCAGGTTGGCGAAGGTGTAGTCGTCCCCCTCCAGATACTCCCGGACAAGGGAAAATGGCCAGTCCAGCCCCTTTTCGTCCACGGTGTGGGTGTAGGTGCCCGGGCGGCCGGTGGAAGGCGCCATCTCCCCGATGCTGCAATCCCCCACAAAGGACAATAGCAGCCCCTCAGCGCCTGCGTTCAGGCAGAGGAGGCAGAGCAGCAGGGCCAAGAAGGTGGATTTCTTCAAAGCGGCAATCTCCTTGTGTGTTCCCTGAAAATGTAACACGCGCCCCGGATGGCGTCAACCATAGAGGCGCGTGAAGGATGATGATTGTTTTATTGGGCGGCCTGGGAAAAGGCCTCAAAGAAGGCGGGGCAGGACCAGGTGCCGCAGGCGGACAGGGAATGGCCAGAGACTGCCATCTGCAGGACCAGGCCGTTGCCATATTGGATGAGAAGGGCCTGCTTGCTTTCCTTGAGTTGAGCGCCTTGGAAGGAGGCCTGGGAGAAGAGCAGGTCCATCAGCCGGCTGACTTCCCCGGGCTCACTCACCGTGCCCACATCGGACAGCTGCAGGGTGACGGCGCCTGAAGGGAGGGTGTCCTGCAGGGCTTCGCCGCCCACCAGGGCGCTGCCGGCGAAGGCCACGCGCTGGAAGGCGCGCATTTTGCCGTCCACCATAGCGGCCACAGCGCCGCCTGTCATGCCGGGGATGGCGTAGACGCTTTCGCCCTGAGCCACCACGCTGCTGAGGGTATCCCCGCTGCGGTCAAGGGCGGGCTCCTCCGTCTTAAGGGCGACCTGGCCAATGGCGCCGCCCGCGATGGCGGACACGTCATCCGGCTTTGAAAGCAGGCGGTAGAAGCGGCCGTCCAGGCGAATCAGCGGGAAATTGCCACCGCTGGCTCTGGCCCACACGCCCTGATAAGCCGGGCGCGCATCCTGGGAGAGCACCAGGCTGCCCCGGGGCACATCGGCCACGCTGCGGGCACCCGCTGGCAGGGCGCGCTGGCTGCCGGCTTGCTGGTGGGCCACCTGGGGGATGGGGGCGGAAGATGGCAGCGTGAGGGCGGCGAGGCTTACCACCAGCACCAAAGACAGCGCCATGGCCAGCACCCGGCCCTGGTGGGTGATGCCGGGGGCAGGGCGGGGGGCGCGGTGCAGCAGGCTCAGGTCCGCCTTGAGCCCGCCCAGGGTTTCGTCTGCCACTTGGGGCAAGTGATCAAGTTTGATCAAGGGAATCGCCTCCGTCTAAATACTGTTTGAGTTTGTTCCGGCCCCGGGACAGGCGGCTGGAGATGGTACCCTCCGGCACGCCCATGATTTCCGCGGTTTGGGCAATGGAGTAGTTCTGGTAGTAGTAGAGCAGGAAGACCTCGCGCTCGCTGGCGGGCAGGGCGTTTACCGCCTGCATCAGGGCCTGTTTTTCGGTGAGGTTTGAAATGTCGTCCCGGCCGGGGATGATGTCCAGCACCGGGCTTCCCAGAAGCACCCGCTTGTGCCAGCTGGAGCGCCACAGATCCCGGCAGCGGTTGAGGGCTACCTTTAAAAGCCAGGCCTTTTCCTTGCCGGGGGTGAGGTCAGGGTTGGCCCGCATGAGGCGGATGAAGACCTCCTGGGTGATGTCCTCAGCATTTTGCCGGTTGCCCAGATAGAAATAGCAAACCCGGAGTACATCCGTGGCGTAGGCCAGGTAGAGGGCTTCCACCTGGGCCGGGTCCATGCCCGGCTGCTTCCTGCTTTCAACCATAAAACGTGTGACCGCCTTTGTTTCATGCAAAAAAGAATCTTTTGATTCTTTTTTTGCTGGATAAGGGAGGGAGCCCGCTTGCGGCAGGCCCCCTCCAGATAGTTATCAGGTGTTTGTGTGCCGGTCGCTGCGGCGGCGGCGGGCCTCATCAGCCTGCTGCTGGCTGCCGCTTTGCGGGGGCCTGGCCTCAGGGCTGGGCTGTGCCGGGGGCTGTTTGGCCTGAGGCTGCTG
>CAZSSU010000140.1:0-4783 GCA_964609415.1 uncultured Christensenella sp.
CGCGCTGTGCACGGTGATGCTGGTGGTGGTGTTTGCCATGGTGGCGCTGGGGCAGCTGTTCCAGGCCCGTGGGGAGCGCAAGCGTATGCAAGAGGCAAAGACGGCAGGATGAAGAAAATTGTATTAACCGGCGGCGGCACCGCAGGGCACGTGACCCCGCACCTGGCGCTGCTCCCCAGGCTGCTGGACGCAGGCTATGAGGTGCACTACATCGGCACTGACAAGGGCATGGAGCGGGGCCTGATGGAAAACCAGGCAGGCATCACCTACCATGCCATCCAGTCAGGCAAATTACGCCGCTATTTTGACTGGAAAAACCTGACGGACCCCTTCCGGGTGGCGGCAGGCTTCTTCCAGGCTTTTGGCGCCCTGGGGAAAATCAAGCCTGACATGGTGTTTTCCAAGGGCGGCTTTGTGGCGGTGCCTGTGGTGGTGGCGGCCTGGCTGAGGCGCATCCCCGTGCTGGCCCATGAAAGCGACCTGAGCCCGGGGCTGGCCAACCGCATCAGCGCCAAATTCTCAAAGCAGGTGGCCACCGCTTTCCCGGAGTGCGCCAGTGCCCTGGGGGAAAAGGGCGTGTATGCGGGCCTTCCCATCAGGCAGGCACTGTTTGAGGGCGACCGGGCCAGGGGATTGGCCTTGGCCGGGCTCAAGGGCGATAAACCCGCGCTATTGGTGATGGGTGGAAGCCAGGGCGCCAAGGCGGTGAACGAGGCGCTCAGAGCCGCCCTGCCCCAGGTGCTGCCCCGGATGGATGTGTTGCACCTGTGCGGCAAGGGGCACCTGGCTGAGGCGCTGGCGGAGACGCCGGGGTACTATCAGACGGAGTTTTTAAGCGAGGAGCTGCCCCATGCCCTGGCGGCAGCGGACTATATCCTTTCCCGTGCCGGGGCCACTGCCATCTGTGAGTTTCTGGCGCTTAAAAAGCCCATGCTGCTCATTCCCCTGCCCCTGGGCTCCAGCCGGGGCGACCAGATTGAGAACGCCAAAAGCCTGGCTGAGCGCGGCCTGGCCCGGGTGCTGCCCCAGGAGCAGATGACGCCGGAAAGCTTAAGCCAGGCCCTGGCAGAGCTTATGGAAAACGCCGATGAACTAAAAAAGGCGCTTCATGAGGCACCCCAGGCCGATGGCAGCGAAGCCATCCTGGGCATGATCAGCAGCATCATGGATTTGAAATAAGATAAATATACAAAACAGATGCCACAAGAAGCCGAAGGGGCAGGATATCATGGTCAAAAACATTGTGATTGTCAGCTTGTCCAGCGGTGTTCTGGGTGAAGGCTTTATAAGCCATGAGCTAGAGATAGGCTTGAAGCGCCTTGAAGCCTATGGCTTGACGGTTCAAATGATGCCCCATGCCCTCAAAGGCATCGAATATGTCAAAAACCATCCGGAGCACAGGGCGGCGGACTTGCTTCAAGCTTTGTGCGACCCGGGCGTTGATATGATTTTATGCGCTATTGGAGGGGATGATACCTATCGCCTCTTGCCTTATCTGTTTGAGGACAAGGCTTTAGATAAGGCCATTTCAAACAAGGTGTTTCTGGGGTTTTCAGATACCACCATCAACCACTTCATGCTGCACAAGGCAGGCTTGAACACCTTTTACGGGCAGTGCTTTCTCAGTGATATCTGTGAATTGGCTCATGAGATGCTGCCCTATACCAAGCGTTATTTTGAGGAACTGATCATGACAGGGCGCATTGCAGAGATTGTCCCCAGTGATGTGTGGTATGAATCGCGCAGCGCATTTGGCCCTGAACAAATAGGCGTATCCATGCCAGCGCATCCGGACAGGGGCTTTGAGCTGCTTCAGGGAAGCCCTGTTTTTTCTGGTGCGATACTGGGTGGATGCATTGACTCGCTCCATGATTTCTTTGATGGCGAGCGCTATGCAGACATGCCTGTTTTGTGTGAGAAGTACGGCTTGTTTCCCTCGCTTGATGATTGGCGGGGGAAGATCCTAATGCTTGAAACCAGCGAAGAAAAAATGCCGCCGGATAAATTCCGTAAGGCACTTGAGTACCTGAAAATGACAGGTCTTTTTGAGGTGATTTCTGGCATCATCCTTGGCAAGCCTGATGATGACGTGTACCATGATGAATACAAGGAAGTTTTAAAAACGGTTATCGCCAATCCTTCCCTGCCTATTCTGTGCAATGTCAATATCGGCCATGCGTCGCCGCGCTGCATTATGCCCTTTGGCGTTCGGGCCGTTGTTGACGCACAAAAACAAAGCATTCAGTTTGAGTATTGACAGTCAAATCCGATTGCCTGTTTAACCAAGCGTTCTATCTATCTATATTTTTCAATAACTTCTGCCATCTCGCCCCACTTAGCTTCCATCTCCGCCACCAGCTTAAACTGGGTGCGGCAGCGGTCCAGGTTGTGGCCAGGGCGGTGGATGGCAAAATAGCTATCCCCCTCCAGGTAATCCGTGAGGAAGCGAACGCCGCATTCCAGCGTCATGAGTTTGGCGCCCAGGGGCAGGGTGCTGATTTCGTTTGCGGTGAGGTTGTCCCCGCAGGCTTGCAGGAAGCCCCTGGCATAAGCCTCATAGGCGGGGAGGGAGAAGCGCACCAGGTCCAGGTTCCGCTCGTCCTCAGCCGCGGTGGAAGCGCCAAAGCGGATGGAGTCGCCAAAGTCGTTGGCGGCAAGGCCAGGCATCACGGTGTCCAGGTCTATCACGCACAGGGCTTTGCGGGTCTCCTGATCCAGCATGACGTTGTTAAGCTTGGTGTCGTTGTGGGTGACGCGCAGGGGCAGTTCGCCCCTTTTCAGCATCGCCATCATCAGGCCGGCTTCCTCCTCCCGGGCCAGGGCAAAAGCGATTTCATCGCCTACCTCATGCAGGCGGCCGGCGCTGTTTGCCGTGATGGCGGCATGGAGTTTGGCATAGCGGTCCGGGGTGTCGTGGAAGCGGGGGATGGTTTCAGACAGGGTATCCGCGGGGAAATCAGCCAGCATGTTCTGAAAATGGCCAAAGGCCACGGCGCTCTGGTAGAAATCCTCCAGGGCTTCAGGCTTTTGAAGGCAGAGGCTGTGTGTGATGAAGTCATACACGCGCCAGTAGCCGCCCTCCCCATCCTGATGGTAAACGCCGCCATCCAGGGTTTGAACCAGGGTGAGCACGCGCCTGGGCTCCGGCTCCTTTTTGCGCAGGTGGCTGGTGACCTCGTGGATATTTTTCATGAGGCTGGGCACATCGCGGAACACGCGGTGGTTGATTTTCTGCAGGATGTAGTCAAGCCCGGCGTCAGTTTTTACCAGATAGGTCTGGTTGATATGGCCATTTCCATAGCGCTCCCAGGAGATGGCTTCCCCGATCAGCCTGAACTGCGCGCAGATGTCCTTCATGTTTGCCTCCCTTGGAAAATATTCGTGCCATGATTATAGCCGGAATTGCCCGGGCTGCAAAGGCGTGGGACAGAAACGCCCTTGAGGAAAACGGACAAAAGGGTTATGATGTGTCCATTATTTTGCTTTGACAACAGCCTGTTGTGAAAGGAAGGCCATGGCGCAAAGGATGAAGGGGATGAGACGGTACCAGGCCGCCTACCGCGTGGTCCGGGCGCTTGCCTGCCCTTATTTTGTGAGGCGTTTCCGCTATGAGGCAAGCCCCGTGCCTGATATAAAGGGCCCCTTTCTGCTGGTGGTGAACCACGTGACAGAGCTTGACTTTATGCTGGTGGGCGCCAGCTTTAAAACGCCCCTGGCCTTTGTGGTGGGGGATACGCTGCTGCGGGCGCCGGTGGTGGGCTGGCTGCTCAAAAAACTGCTGGGCGTTATCCCCAAGGACAAGGGCATGGTGGACGCGGGCACGGCCATGGGCATCCTCAGGCGGCTGCGGGCTGGGCAAAGCGTGTGCCTGTTTCCGGAGGGCAACACCTGCTTTGACGGGCGCACCGGGCCTTTCCCGGTGGCAACAGGAGGCCTCGCCCGGGCAGTGGGGGTGCCGCTGGTTACCTACCGCATCCAGGGGGCCTATCTGGCCTTGCCCCGCTGGGGCAGGGGCATCCGTCAGGGGCGGAGCCAGGGCCAGGTGGTGGGGGTTTATCAGCCGGATATGCTTAAGGCCATGAGCGCCCAGGAAGTGGATGCCCTCATCGCCAGCGACCTGGCGGTGGACGCCTACCAGGATCAGGCGGAGCAGCCTGTGGCCTACCGGGGAATAAGGCGGGCGGAGGGGCTGGAAAACGCCCTGTACCTGTGCCCGGCTTGCCAGGACATGGGCGGCATCCGCGCCAGGGATGAGCGGGTGACATGTGACTTCTGCGGCATGGAAACCGTGTTTGACCTGCATGGCGCGTTTGCTGGTGGGCAGCCCTACCGCCATGTGCGGGACTGGGTGGATGGCCAGCGGGCGGAACTGCGCAGGCGCGCGCAGGCGCAAGAGGATGCGGTGCTGCTGCATGACGCGGGCCAGACGCTTATGGCGCGGGGCCCGGGGCGGCAGCTGATGCTGGTAAGTCAGGGGGATATGATGATGAGCCGGGAAGCATTGCAGGTGGGGGATAAGCGCTTTTTGCTCAGTGAGCTGCAAAGCCTTGAAATCTACCGCAAAAACATCCTGCTGCTGGCGGTATCAGACGGCAAGCGCTATCAGCTGCGTTCTGAGGGGCCATTTAACGCCCTTAAATACCGGGACTTGTACCAAATCCTGAAGGAAGACGGGAGGTAGCCCATGGATTATTCAAACGCCAACACCGCATTGTGGAGCATGTTCATCTGGGCGGGGGTCATCGCGTTTTTGCTGCTTCTGGCCAACATCCTCACCCGGAAA
>CAZSSU010000141.1:0-4780 GCA_964609415.1 uncultured Christensenella sp.
GTCATCATCCCAGTCGTCGTCATCATCATCGTCGTCCCAGTCATCATCATCGTCATCGTCATCGTCATCGTCATCGTCATCGAAGAAATCATCATCATGATCGTCGTCCCGCCAGTCGTCGTCATCATCGTACCAGTCGTCATCCCAATCGCTGATCTTGATGTTGCCTGCAACAGGCGCATTGACGGGGAAGTCTACAGCTTCCATGAGTTTGGATTCCTTGGTGTCCAGGCCCATCATGGTGCCATCGGCAGCGTTGATCAGCACGCGGTAGCGGTTCTGCCCATTGTGCACCTCCACCAGGTACATGTAGCCCTGGCTGGTCCTGCCAAATTCCACATCGGTCACCACGCCGCCGCCAGACTGGGTCAGCGCATTCTGGATGGCCTGCTCTTTGGTGAGGGAAGCCTCGGGAACCTGGCCTGCTTCAGGGGCGCCGCGCATCACATAGTGGGTCAGGCGGCCGTTGTCTGTGTTGAGGCGGGCTTTGTAGAAGTTGCCATCTTTTTCAAAGAGCACCAGGAAGTAGAGTTCATTTTCGCCTTTGGCTTCCACATAGGTTTTGCTGATCACAGCTCCGGGGAAGGCTTCAAGCACCTTGGCGCTGGCAGCGGCTTCTTCCATGCCCACTTTTTTGCCGCCGGCTTCGTTGGTGGATTTCATGTTCACCCGGGTGACGTACAAGGGAGACTTGTTGAGCACCACCATGTATTGGTTGTCAGCCTTGTCCTTGAAGGTCAGCTCCAGTTTGTTCGCGTCTTCGCCAGTGGAGGAGAGCTGGGCGCCCTGGGGCACATACTTGGCGGCTTCGGCAACCGCATCCTGGGGGGCGGCCATGGCCAGGGTGCTGGTCATCAGCATCGCCAGAGCCAAAATCAGAGACATCATCTTTTTCATGGTTTCTTCTCCTTGTGTGAATTGCTTGTCTTGCAAGCTCTGAATGCATTGTAGCCAGGCCCCCCGGAAAATGTAAGCATTTTGGCCCTTTCCTCACAAATCCCTTACAAAATTATCTACTTTTCCTTGATTTTACTCATCTTTTATGCAAAAAAACTGCCGCATGTCGCGGCAGCTGATCCTTAGTCATCCCACTCGTCATCGTCGTCATCGTCGTCGTCATCATCGTCATCATCGGCGTCGTCATCGTCATCATACGGCGTAGGTGCCGGGGAGCGGGTGGGGGCGGGCGTAGCGGTGGGTGAAGGGCTGGGTGTCAGGGGCGCCACTGGCGGCGCAGTGGGCGGAGGCATGGGTGTCGTATTAACGGCTGCCGGTGGCTTGGGCACGGGCTTTTCGGTGGGCCTGGCTGTGGCGGTGCTGCCTGCACTCCAGCCAAAATCATCCTGGCCTGTCATGCCGCCCAGTATCTTTCCGCTTTTTGCGTCAATGGAGTAGGTTATTTCCTCTCCGTTGATAAACACGTTCACCAGATAGAGCAGGCTGGCGCCAATGCGCTCCAGGTTGATATCAGTCAGCAAGCCATCTTCCAGCACCGGTTCAAGGGCCATTTCTTTCACCTGTTCAAAGGTGAGGGAGCCTTCTGCCGGGCCAACCGGCCACATCACATCCATGAGCAGCTCCCCATCCTGGGCGTTATAAAAGCTGCGGTGCATCCGGCTGGTCTTCTCCTGGGTGAACACCGCCAGGTAGCTATATAGCCCTTCCTCATGCCGGGTGAAGACCCCGTCAATCCCGGCATCGGGGTATGCCTCCTTCACCTGATGTTCAATATCCATTGCCTGAAGCTTCATCTCAGGCGCGGCCTTTTTGTTATAAGCCACCTGGGTACGCTTCAAAAAAGCAGTGCTTTCCCGGCTGATGAGCACCTCAAAGCTGTGTGCGTTTGCTTCATCAATAAAGTTGAAGGCCAGCACCTCTCCCCGATCCTCCATGCCCTCAGGCAGGGCAGAACCCGGGACAAAAATGGCAGCGGCCCGCCAGGCTTTGCTCACCTCATCGGTGCTGGCCCTGACCCCTGACATCATCAGAAGCGCTGCCACAAGGCATATCAAAAAGCGCTTCATGCCTTTTCCTCCTTCGCCGCTTCCGCGGCCTCCTCAGGGAAGTCCACCGTAAAGACACTGCCCTCGCCTGGGGTGCTTTCCACGTGAATTTTTGCACCGTAACGATTGGTGATGCCCGCCACAATCGCAAGCCCCAGGCCCGTGCCGCCCTCCCGGCGGTCCCTGGCTGCGTCCACGCGGTAAAACTTCTCAAATATCCGGGCCAAATGCTCAGGCGCAATGCCCATGCCGTTGTCTGAAACCGACAGCTGCCTGTCTGCCAGATTAACCTTTACCCAGCCGCCGTGCCGGCCATAGCGCACGGCATTAGACATCAGATTGCGCAGCAGCTCCCGCATGTCCACTTCCAAGGCCCTGACGCTGCATTGCCCTGTCACCTGGATGCTGATGCCCTGGCTTTGTGCCTGGGGTTTCAAGGTGACCGCCACCTGATCCGCCATCTGACGCAGGTTCACCCTCCCATGCCCCTGGCTATCCACCCGCTCCTGGCGCTCCAGCATGAGGATATCGCTGATCACATCGCTCATCCGCTGGCACTCGGTCAGGATATAGCCCAGATACTCCTGGCGTTCTTTGAGGGGCATGTCGGGCTCGTCATAAATCATTTCCGCAAAGCCCAGGACGGAGGTCAGGGGGCTTTTCAGCTCATGGGAGCTGTTGTCTACAAAATCCCGCTGCATATCCTGGGTTTTTCTGATCTGCTCCAGGTCATAGCGCATGCGGTCAATCAGGTAGGTGATGTGTTCCATCGCCGGGCGCAGCTCCGGGAAGTAGGCATCTGGGTCTATGTCCTCCCGCTGGGTGGTGCCCTCCAGCAGCTCCTGCACCTGCTCCAGCTGGCGCACCATGCGCCGGGTCACCGGGTCAATCAGCCAGTGGGAGATGGCCACCATCACCCCCAGCAGCAGGAAGGTGAGCGGCAGGTAGACAAACAGCACATAGGAAATCTCCTGGATGGGCTTTTGCAGGTGTAGTACCAGCCTGCCGTTTAAAAGCACCGCGGCGTTAAGCGTGGGATGAATCCAGCTGTCTGAAAAATCCAGGTCATCGCCTGTTTCCCCAGCCATAGCCTCCCTGACCTCCTGCCGCATGACCAGCGCCTGTCCATCAGGCGTTTCACCGCCACTATCCGCCAGCACAATGCCATTAGGCATCACAAAGGTCACCCGCAGAGGCGGCGCTGCCTGAGCGATCTGCTCTGCCATTTCCTGCAAATTGCTGCGGGCTTCTGCCGTCCAGGCGGAAGCCGTGTGCAAAATAGCTTGCAGGTTGCCCCGGTCATTGGCGATGTCCGTGGTCACCATGATGCCCACAAAAACCATCACCAACAGCACGGTCAGCAAATTGCCCAGCCAGTAGGAACGCAGCAGGCGCTTTCGCATGCTCAGCCCTCAATCATCAGGCGATAGCCGCTGCCATACACCGTTTCAATGTAGCGGGGCTTGACCGCGTCATCCCCCAGCTTTTTACGCAAGGCGCGGATGTGGTAGTCCACGGTGCGGGTAGTGTCTGTATCCGCCTGGTATCCCCACACTTCCTGAAGCAGGTTAGCCCTTGTCACCAGCTTGCCCGCGTTTTTGGCCAGGTGAAGAAGCAGCTCAAACTCCTGCCCCGTCAGATGCAGCACTTCCCCGTGCAGGCTTACCTGCCGCTGGTCCGGCTCTATCGTCAGGGGGCCAATTGTCAGTTTCAACGCTTCGGGGCTCACCCTTCTTAGCGCTGTGTTGATGCGGGCTTTGAGTTCCCTGACGCTAAAGGGCTTGGTGATATAGTCCTCCGCCCCCAAATCCAACCCCTTCACCTTGTCGGTTTCCGTTGAGCGGGCAGACAGAATGATCACAGGAATGCGGCGGGTTTTCACATCGTTTTTCCAGTCGTTAAAATCTGGTAGCCATTTTTGCCGCGCAGCATCAAATCCAGCAGCATCAGATCCGGCAGGCCCTTTTTCATGCCCCGCTCCAACTCTGTAGCGTCATTAAAGTGCTGGCTTTCATGGCCCATGGACGCGATCACCTTTTGAATGAGAATGCTGATTGTCTCCTCGTCCTCCACCGTCCAGATCAATGCCATCTGTCTGCTCCCTTCCTGTGTGTGGCCTTATTTTCGCCTACATCATATAGGCAACTCAAGTTCGCTCACAAAGTTCTTACACAATTCTAACATCTGCGCCCAGGAAAGGCCATGGATTTTACCCCGTACCCAAGAAACTGTTCTTATTCACCCTTGCATAAGCCTCCCGGCTTTGTTATGATAGACATGCCGTATGTGATGTTGGGCCTCGTGCGATTCCATGGTGTGAATCCTGTCAGGTCCGGAAGGAAGCAGCAGTAAGCGCAAGTTGGGATGTGCTGCGGGTTCACCTGACATCCCATGCGGTATTTTCTATGTATGGAAGCAGGAGAAGCATCCTGCTCACGATATTAAAAAAGTGGAGGATCTCGGCATGTGGAACATCCCCGACGCGCTCAATCAGGACCCGGACATCAGGCAAACCATCGTCGATGAGTGCCACCGGCAGGAAACCCATCTGGAGCTTATCGCCAGCGAAAACTTCGTCAGCCCCGCTGTGCTGGCCGCCATGGGCAGCCCGCTCAACAACAAATACGCGGAAGGCTACCCTGGCCGGCGTTACTACGGCGGCTGTGAATTTGTGGATGTCACCGAGAATATCGCCCGGGATCGGGCTTGCGAGCTTTTTGGCGCGGATCACGCCAATGTGCAGCCCCACAGCGGCTCCCAGGCCAACATGGGCGTTT
>CAZSSU010000142.1:0-4593 GCA_964609415.1 uncultured Christensenella sp.
CCATAAAGGGCTGGGGCAGGCGGGTGGTGACGCCGTCCACGGTCACCTGGCCCTCTTCCATCACCTCCAGCAGGCTGGACTGGGTTTTGGGGGAGGTGCGGTTGATCTCGTCCGCCAGCAGCACCTGGGTCATCACCACGCCGGGCTTGAACTCCATCTCCCCGGTCTGCATGTTGTACATGGTGAAGCCGGTGATGTCAGAGGGGGTGACATCAGGGGTGAACTGGATGCGGTTAAAAGAGCAGTCAAGGCTCCTGGACAGGGAGGCCGCCAGGGTGGTTTTGCCAACGCCCGGCACATCCTCAATGAGCACATGGCCTTTGCAGATCAGGGCGATCAGCGCCAGCTCAATGGCCTCATCCTTGCCGACAATCACGCGGCGCACATTTTCCTTCAGCGCGTACACCAGGTTCCGGGGGTCTAAACTCATGCGGTTTCCTTTCGCGCCGCGGCAGGTTCTGCCGTCCGCGGCCCTCCCATTATACGAAGCCCCGGCCACATTTGCAATCTTTTCGTAAAGATTGCGAAACAAATAGGGGGTTGCGTCATAAAATCACGCACAAAATGGCACAGGCACATCCAGGAATATTTTTTAAGTTAAAAAATCAAGCCAAAATTTTCCTTAAATTTCTTTTTTAGCTCCTAAGTCAAAATTAAACTAAAAAAGAGCCGCTTGTGCGACTCTTCAAAATATTTGGATGCTGGCGCTCTTAGTCCGGCACCTGGCTGACCTTGATCAGGTTGGTGCTGCCGGCCTGGGAGAGGGGGATGCCGGCGGTGAGGATCACCAGGTCGCCGCCCTTGACAAGGCCCTCGTGCTTGGCGGTGTTAATGGCCTGGTCAAAGAGCACCTCCATCACCTTTTCCTCGCCCACCATGAGGCCCGTGACGCCCCAGGACAGGCTCATCTGCCGCCAGGTGGTGGAATCCGGCGTGCAGGCGATGATGGGGATGTCGGAGCGGAAGCGGCTGAGCATATAGGCGGTGGTGCCTGTTTTGGTGACGGTGATGATGGCGTTGGCGTTGAGGTTATAGGCCATCAGGCAGGCGGCGTGGGACACGGCGTCGGTGATGTCGTGGGCATCCTGATACATATTGTCCACAAAGAAGCGGCGCTTGTAGTTGATGTCCCGCTCGGTGCGCTCGGCGATGCGGGCCATGGTGCGCACGGCTTCCACCGGGTACTTGCCATTGGCCGTTTCGCCAGAGAGCATGATGACGCTGGTGCCGTCATAGATGGCGTTGGCCACGTCGGTGATTTCAGCACGGGTGGGGCGGGAATGCTGCACCATGGATTCCAGCATCTGGGTGGCGGTGACCACCTGCTTGCCAGCCATGGAGGCAGTTTTGATGATGCGCTTTTGGATGACCGGGATATCCTCAAAGGGAATTTCCACCCCCAGGTCGCCCCGGGCAATCATCACCGAGTCGCACACCTGGATGATCTCCTCCAGGTTGTTGACGCCTTCGGCGTTTTCAATCTTGGCCATGATGCGCACGTGGCCGCCGCCATTTTCATCCAGAAAATCGCGCATCATCTGCACGTCGTCCCGCTTGCGCACAAAGCTGGCCGCCACAATGTCAAAGCCGGTGCGGATGCCAAAGCGGATGTCTTCCTGATCCCGTTCAGACATATAGGGGATGGACAGCCGGGCGCCAGGGATGTTGATGCCCTTACGGTTGGACAGCTCCCCGCCAATGACCACCCGGGTGCGGATGCGGTCCTCAAAAACCTCCAGCACTTCCAGCTCAATGAGCCCATCATCCAGCAGGATGCGGCGGCTCTCCCCCAATTCCCGGGGCAGGTTGGGGTAGGAAATGGACACCTGATGCTGATCCCCCTCGGTTTCAAAGGTGACCAGGTCAAAGGCGTCGTCTGACTTTAATAAAATGCTGCCATCCCGGAAGGTGCCGATGCGCACCTCGGGGCCCTTGGTGTCAAGGATGGTGGCCACGGCCACGCCCAGATCGTTGCGCACCTTGTTGAGCTCCAGGTAGGTGGCCTTATGGCTTTCATGGGTGCCGTGGGAAAAGTTGAACCGGGCCACATTCATGCCGGCTTCCACCATCGCGCGGATGACCTCCCGGGTGTTGGAGGCGGGGCCCAGGGTGCAGATAATCTTGGTTTTGCGCATACGCATCTCCTTTTGGACGCCTTTGCATCCATGATAGAGTATAGCGTAAATGCGCGGTCAGCGCAATTCCCCGCTTAGGCTTGCCCCTCAAACACGTGGCGCATAAACTGCAAGGCACCCTGGGCGTCGGCGTCCATCCGGGTGGCGCTGTCGTCCGGGTTCATTTCTCGCCAGATTTTGATGTCCTGGCCCACCTGGCCGCCGGTGTTCACAAAGGGCTCCATCACCACATTGCCGGTGTAGCCGATGTCCCGGAGGGCGGTGCCGATTTCGTGCCAGGGCATCCGGCCTTTGCCCGGCACCCGGCGGTTGCACTCCCCGGTGTGGAAGTGGCCCAGGAGCTTGCCCGCCTGGCGGATGGCGCCGCCCATGGAATCCTCCTCGATGTTCATGTGGAAGGTGTCCAGGTGCAGTTTCACCGCCGGCACATCCACCTGCTGGACGAAGGCCACGCCTTCCTCGGCGGTGTTGAGCAGGTAGCCTTCAAAGCGGTTTAAAACCTCCAGGCAGTAATCCACCCCATGGTCCTGGGCGATTTTGCCCACCTCCCGCACATTTTTGACGCTGCGCTCCCAGTCGGCCTGCTTATTAATCTCTCGGGAGTAATCCACCGGCCAATAGCTGTAGATGCCACCGCCAATGGTGTGGATGTCCAGGATTTCCAGGCGCTTGAGCAGATCCGTATAAAAGGCTTTGGCGTTTTTCACCACCGCCTCATCCGGGTCGGCCAGGTTCTGGGCGGCGGAGGGGCCATGCCCGGCGGTGAGGAAGATGCCATTGGCCTGGGCGGCGCGTCGCATTTCCTTTAACTGCTCGTGGCTTAGAGCCGGCAGGGGCGTGCAGGCGATTTCCAGGCAGTCAAAGCCCAGCCTGGCGGTTTTCTCAATGTAGGGCAGGTAATCAGCCGACCAGTTCTTTTCCCAATAGGCGTAATACACTCCGTATTTCATATATTCTCCTTTGCCGCCAGTATTCTGCTGGAAGCCATGTTTTTCACCCATTATAAAGAGGGCATTTCTGGCAGTCAACACAGGCCAATGCCTGGGTTTCCGCAGGTCGCATCTTCCTGATGTCTCAGGGAAGAGGCAGAACGCTCGTATTTGGCTTGGCAGACAGCTACTTCCCAGCTGACGGATCCAGCAGGGTAAAGGTGTATTCCACGGTCATTTCATCCTCACTCATGCTGCATTCCACCTTGTATCCGTTGATTGGCTGGGACTCCAGGACGGTTTTCAAGTCCTCGTAGGAGAGGCTCGTCCGCGTAATTTCCCAAGGCATCACTGGCCATTCTATCGGGTAGTACTCCCCTCCAAATGGGACGGCAAGCCAGTCCAGCTCAGGGTAAGTAACCAAGCCAGAGGAATTGTCAAACCCGCTGATGCCGTACAAAAACGCGTAGAGACTGGCCCATTGGCCAATGATCCTATCCGAAAGCCCGAAGAGGTAAGTCACTTGCTGGACAACCCCGCTTTCGGAATCCCCCTGGATAGTTATCGTTACTTCGCGGTTCTTGAAGGTGTAGGGAACAAATCCCCCATTGGTATCTGGCTTGCCCTTTTTGAACTTTAATGGGGTGAACCTGGCCGTCTGCATATTCGAGACACGACTTCTATCCCAGAAATTGACTCTTCTGACAAAGCCTTCCACATCCACTGGGACAGTTGTGCGGGAAAACCCACTCAACTCCATGCTATCCAAATTGAGCTTGGCCGAGGCATCCGGCCGGGCACCGGGCAGATAGGTGAAAGAGACATGGCTGGCCATGCCATCCTTCGTTTTTTTGGTGACTTCAACCTGGTATTCTGGAATTTGAAACCTGCCCTCGCTGTCAGGGTTAACCTGACGGTAGGCTTTGTTGGTCAGGATGTCCCTGGAATATTCGCTCATTTTTATGGTGGTCGAAAGCGCACTGATGGCTGCTAAGACAGGCATTATGCCACCTGGATATTTGAGGGTGAGGGTGAAACTATCCACCAAGCCGGATTCCTTATTTGAGTATTTCCCGTCCGGCAAATCACCCACCAGAAATCCCGACAGGCCACCTTCGGGCCCGGTGATGGAAAAGGGCATCCTGCCGTCTTTGCCCACCTTCTTGAGGCTGACTTTGAAGGCTTTCTCACGCTTGTAAAGCTTGGCGTTCATGCCTATTAAGAAATCCTGGTAGTATTGGAGGAATTGCGCATAGGGCACTTGCCCCTGAGCATCCCCCTGTGCCTGCGCCGTGGGCATTGCCGGCAAAAGACCCCAAACCATGGTCAGGACGAGGGCGCCAATCAAAACTCTTTTCATATGCAACTCCTTGAAGTTTTTTTATGCCTTTTGATATTATACGCCAAGTATTGTCTGCCGCACAAGGTAGTAGGCCAGGCGGGCGGGGCGGTATGGTATAATCACCTAAACATTAAGACAGGAGGCGCTGCGCGCATGGGCCAGCCACTGACCATCCCCCTTGATCAGG
>CAZSSU010000143.1:0-4579 GCA_964609415.1 uncultured Christensenella sp.
ATCCGGCAACATTGATGACGTGATGAACGGCAACCTGGACGGCTTTGTCACCGCCTACCTGAAAATGCAATGAGCCAGCCTGGCACACGAAAAAGGATGGGCTGGATCCTGGGCTTTCTATTCTTTATATGCCTGATTGCTTTTGCCGCCTGGGCCATCGCAGCACCTGCCTACAGGGCTGAACGCCTGGCGGCAGGTTTTTCGCGTTTTGGCGATTTAGAGGCTGCTGGGGTAAATGAAGCCGATTTGCCAGTGATTGCGGGGGGCATTGCCGCTTATCTGAAAGGGGAAAGCACCAGCGCCCAGGTGCAGATAGAGCGGCATGGGGAAATGCAGGATGCCTTTTCCCAGCGGGAAATAGATCATATGCCGGATGTCAAACGGCTGACTGACTGGGCCAGGTTTATCTGGCGCATCGGGCTGGTAGCTTTTGCGCTGGTCGCTGCGGATTGCCTGCGCGCCGCCAATGACAGGGAGTGGACATATCCCCGCATGGTGGGGAGAAGCCTTCTTTGGGCTGGGCTTGTGTTCTTGGGCATCATGGCGGTGATTGGTCTGTGGGCTTTGCTTGATTTCACAGGGTTTTTTTATCAAATGCATGAGTGGTTGTTTCCCAATGACTTCTGGCAGCTGGATCCAGGGCAGCACCTGATGATCCAATTGATGCCGGAAGCATTTTTTACTGACTATGCTCTGACGGCTTTGAAGAGGATGGCCTGGCTGTTATGGGTGTTTCCTTTAGCCATCCTGCTCATGCGCTGGTCACCCAGGAGGGCGGGCACATGAATTATCTGGCGCGGATGAAAGAAAAAGCTCAGGCCATTGCACAAAAGGAACAAGTGCGCATTCTGGCTGTTGAGAGTTCCTGTGATGAGACAGCGGCAGCGGTGATTGAAAATGGCCGCCTGATATTGTCCAGCGAGGTGTATTCCCAGATTGCCATGCACATCCCCTATGGGGGCGTGGTGCCGGAAATAGCCAGCCGTTCCCATGTGGAGAAGCTGGACGTTGTGACGATGCGCGCGCTGGAAGCGGCGGGCATGGGACTTGAAGAGGTGGACGCCATTGCCGTTACCCATGGACCAGGCCTGGTGGGGGCACTGCTCACTGGGCTAAGCTATGCGAAGGGATTGGCTTATGGCCTAGATAAGCCGCTGCTGGCTGTTAACCATATCGATGGGCACATCTGTGCCAACTACCTGGCCTATCCGGATTTGGAGCCGCCCTTTTTATGCCTGGTGGTGTCTGGCGGCCACAGCCACCTGGCGGAGGTGGGGGAGGAGGGCTTTCATCTGCTGGGCTGCACCCAGGATGATGCCGCAGGCGAAGCCTTTGACAAGGCGGCCCGGGTGCTGGGGCTGCCCTATCCGGGAGGTCCTCATTTGGATGACCTGGCTGAGCAGGGTGACCCGCTGTCATACCCCCTGCCGCTGCCTCATCCGCCGGGACAATATGATTTCAGCTTTTCAGGGCTGAAGACCGCGTTTATTAATCTGGTGCACAATTTGGAGCAAAAAGGGATAGAAGCCAAGCCGGCGGACCTGGCCGCCAGCTTCCGCCATACGGTGGTGAGCCACCTGGTGGAGCGCACCATGCAGGCCTGCCGTGACAAGGGTTGGCATACGCTGGCCCTGGCAGGTGGCGTATCGGCTAACCGATTGCTGCGCCGGGAGCTAAAAACGCTATGTGAGGCTGAAAGCATCCGCCTGGTGATGCCGCCCCTGTCCCTGTGCGGGGACAACGCTGCCATGATAGGCGCTGCTGCCCACCGGCTGCTGATGCGCCAGCGGGTGGCAGACCTTGATGTGAACGCGGAGCCAGGCCTGCGCTTATTTGGCGTATAAGGTAAACTGGTGAATTTCCGGGTAGGTGCCTAAACGGATGGGCATGATGGATGTGCCCACCCCGCAGGTGATGAAAATGTCAGCGCCTTCCTCCCTGACCCAGCCTTTGCGGTAACGGTCCTTATAACGGCTGGAGGCGTGCAGGCTGCGGCCAAAAGGCGCGATTTGTCCGCCATGGGTGTGGCCGCACAGAGCCAGGTCAAAGGCAAAGCCCGCCTGCCGCGCCTCCGGGATCAGATCGGGGGAATGGGGCATGAACAGGATGAAGTCTGCCCCCTGGGATTTCTTTTTAAGCGGCTCAAAGTCAGGAAAGCCTGCCAGCAGGTCATCCGGCGCGCAGAAAGCCAGGCGATGCTTATCTCGGGTCATGAGCCAAACGTCATTTTTCAGCGGCGTAACCCCTTTTGAGCGCATCATGTCCATCAGGCGGTTGATATTGGCACCCTGGCCCATGTGGTCATGGTTGCCGATGGCAGCCAGAACAGGGACGTTTTCCGGAAAGGACGGGATCAAGTCGAAATAGGCTTCCGCTGTTTTGGCATCCTCCCCGTAATCGCCCCCCAGGATGATGAGATCACTTTCCAACTCTGTGATGCGCCTGGTTACCTCAAGCGCCCGCTCCTCACTCATGTAGCTGCCATAATGGATGTCAGAGGCATAGGTGATGGTGAGGCCGGAAAAAGACGCTGGCAGCTTATCTGTGGTGAAAGCCTCCTCCCTGAGAGCCAATTGCGCTGAAAGATAAAAGGGGTAAAGCCACTTCTGATTGGTGGGGATGTGCTTCAAAATAGGTGGCAGAAGGCGTCGGGCAAGGGATTTGATCATGCTGTGTCCTTTGTTAATCATAATCAGCGCATGGCGCTGCAAACCAATATAGCATAAGTTGTGGAAAGAGGTGAGTTCGGGTGTCAAAGAAACTGAAATCTCTGCTGCCGATTCTGGCAGCCCTGTTGTTGGTGTTGGCGTGGCAGGCTTTAAAACAGCCTGAAGCAGCCCAGCCTGTTGTCATCACGCCAACAAAGGTCCAGGAGACATCTGCCCCGGCGATGGAAGACAGATCCAAAAGCACGGCCCCTGATGAAGAAGGCCTGTACACCAGCGCCAGGGATGTGGCCGATTACCTGAAGGCTTACGGCACACTGCCGCGCAACTTCATCACCAAGGCAGAAGCCAGAAAACTGGGTTGGCCGGGCGGGGACTTGCGCCCATACGCCGAGGATACCTGCATTGGCGGGGACCGCTTTGGCAACTACGAGGGGCTCCTGCCGTCAAAAAAGGGACGCGTCTATTACGAGTGTGACATCGACACCCTGGGGAAATCCTCCCGGGGTGCCAAGAGGCTGGTATACTCCAATGATGGGCTTATCTATTACACAGAGGATCATTATGAATCCTTCACACTGCTCTATGGGGAGGATGACCATGCGGCGAATTGAACTGGACGGCCGAAAGATGGACACCCGGGCCATGGCCCATCAGCATATCAGGGATGAACTGGGGCTGCCGGATTACTATGGGGCTAATTTGGATGCCCTCCACGACTGCCTGGGGGAGATGGCGAGCGCTCACATCACCCTGCGCTATGCAGATGCCCTGCGCAATGCGCTGGGGGTTTATGGGCAGCAGATAATCCAGGTGTTTATGGACAGCGCCGACGAGCGGAGTGATCTGGTCTTTGTGATAAACAAGTCTTAGGCTTTTCCCTCAATCAAAGCCATGACTTCCTCAAAGGCCTCGCCGATGGGCCTTGTGATATGCACATCCGCCGCCTGATCCATCATGGTGGCGGATTTGTTGATGATGGCGATTTTGCCGGAGCATAGCGACACAAATGATGCCGCTGGGTAGACGGTGAGAGAGGTGCCGCCAATGATCAACAGGTCGCAGCGCTCAATGTATTGCATGGTTCGGTTCATGACGTCCCCGTCCAGCGGTTCTTCATACAGCACCACATCGGGCTTGATCAGCCCACCGCAATCGCATGTGGGGGCGCCCTTTTGGCTGAGGATGTCATTCAGCGAATAGTGCTTGTGACAGCGCATGCACTCATTGCGGTGCACGCTGCCGTGGAGCTCAAGCACGTTTTTTGAGCCGGCTGCCTGGTGGAGGCCGTCGATGTTTTGGGTGATGACTGCCCGCAGTTTTCCCATGGCCTCAAGCCGCGCCAGGGCATGGTGGGCTGGGTTGGGCCTGGCCTGGGGGTAGACCATCTTGTGCTTGTAAAACTCGTAGAAAACTTCAGGCTTCCTCAGGAAAAAGGAATGGCTGATGATTTCCTCCGGCGGGATGAGGCTCTTTTGCTGATACAGCCCCTGATCGCTGCGGAAGTCAGGGATGCCGCTTTCGGTGGATACCCCTGCACCGCCAAAGAATACGGTGTTGTCTGATTGCAGGATAAGCTCCGCCAATTGCTGGATGGCTTGTGTGTTCATATGGGTCACCTCACCAATTTTTCTACTCTTATTATACCAGAAAGGCCGCCTGTATCAAATCTGCACAAGCCAGAGGAATTTTATTTGGCGGATATCCCAGTAGGAAAAAGAAGGGGTTTTGGCTTATAATATGGACAGAAAATAATGCCCACGGAATGATGAGGAGGTAATGATATGGCGAGTGTATCTTTGAAGCACATCTACAAGATTTATCCTGGCAATGTGACCGCTGTAAGTGACTTCACCCTTGATATCGAAGACAAAGAGTTTATCGTGCTGGTTGGCCCTTCCGGATGCGGTAAA
>CAZSSU010000144.1:0-1812 GCA_964609415.1 uncultured Christensenella sp.
CACCCGAAAGGGTATAATCTTGAAATATCATTAAAGGGGCGAGTGATTGCATGAACAAAATCGCGGAGTTTATCAAGAAGAGCAGACGAGAGGCAGGCTTAACGCAGGAGCAGTTCGCCTTGCGTTCCGGGCTGGGCTTGCGGTTTGTCCGCGACCTGGAGCAGGGCAAGGAGACAGTGAGGATGGACAAGGTCAATGTTGCCCTATCCATGTTTGGCATGGAGGCTGTGCCCGGCAGAAAGGAACAGCAACAATGAGCGGCATTCGTAGTGCTTTTGTGTATGTCAGGGATGATTATGCCGGTCATCTGTCGGAAACCGATAATGGCTATTCTTTCACCTATGACCCCGAATACCTGAAACTGAATCAGGCTTCTGTGGTTTCACTAACCCTGCCGCTCCAGGAAGAGCCCTTCCTTTCCAGCACATTATTCTCCTTTTTTGACGGTTTGATACCAGAAGGCTGGTTGCTCCATGTTGTCAGCCGCAATTGGAAAATTGATACAAATGACCGCTTTGGCATCCTGTTGGTGGCTTGCAAGGATGTGATAGGCAATGTCAGCATCAGGGAGGAACGCGCATGAACTGCTTGCACTGCGGAAAGCCTCTTAAAAAAGCTGAAGCCTCCGGCTGGCATAGAAGCTGTGTAAGGCGCTTCTTTGGGACAGCCGATATCCCAGCAATCCAGATTGACCAGGAGACGCTGGAAAAACTTGCGAAAGAAAACATCAACCAGGGCATCACAGTGCCTGGTGTGCAGAAAAAGTTGTCTTTGCACTTATCGGATGAGAAAGCCCCACGGCTAACCATCGTAAACCATCCCGCAGGCTTTATCTTAAAGCCCCAGGTGCAGGAGTATACTGCATTACCGGAGGCAGAACACCTGGTCATGAGCATGGCGGATGCTGCCGGGATATCCACCGTTCCCCATGCCTTGGTGCGTGTCCGGGACGAATATGCTTACATTACCAAGCGGGTTGATCGGATTTTTGAAAAAGGAAAGGCACCGCAGAAACTGGCAATGGAGGATTTTTGTCAGTTGGATGGCCGCCTGACCCAGGATAAGTATAGAGGCTCTTACGAACGCTGCGCAAAGCTTGTAGCGAGATTCTCCTCCCGAAGTGGTCTGGACATGACAGAATTGTTCTTGCGCCTGGTTCTCTCCTTTCTGGTTGGGAACTCTGATATGCATTTGAAGAATTTCTCCTTGTTGGAGACTGCGGTGGGAAGCGGTGAATACCTGCTATCACCAGCGTATGACCTGCTGCCGGTCAATGTCATCATGCCGGAGGACCTTGAACAGTTCGCCCTTCCCATGAACGGAAAGAAAACCAACCTGCGCCGCATGGACTTTTTGGTCTTTGCGGAATCAAACGGCATTGCGCGCAAGTCAGCGGTAAACATGATGGAGCACTTGCTTTCCCTGCAACCAACCTTTGACCAGCTGTGTAAGGAGTCCTTGCTTCCGGATGAAATGAAGGGAGCGATGCTGAACCTGATGCAGCAAAGGATTGAACAGCTGCAGTAGCAAAACATAGGGGGCTTGCTGCGCTCATATATTTACGCCGTCCCCCTCCTCTTGTACAGGAGGGGGCAACTTGCTACTCCGCCCATGCTTTCGCAGGGCTTCACTGAGCAGGTGCTCAATCTGGGCGTTGATGGAGCGGAACTCATCCTGGGCCCAGATGGCCAGCTGTTCATACATTTTTGCATTGATGCGCAGTGGGATTTGCTTTTTGCTTGCAGCCATTTTTAGTATAGGCTGCCGCTGTTCACCACAGGCTGGGCATCCCGGTTGCCGCACAGCACCACC
>CAZSSU010000144.1:1822-4541 GCA_964609415.1 uncultured Christensenella sp.
TGGCTCAATTTTTCCAGGGCCATTTCCACCATGCCCACAGCGCCATCCACAATCATTTTCCGGGCATCCACAATGGCGCTGGCCTGCTGGCGCTGCAGCATGACCGCTGCAATCTCCGGCGCATAAGCCAGGTAGGTGATGCGCGCTTCCAGAATTTCCAGCCCGGCCTCGTTCACCTTGCCCTGGATTTCATCCTTGATGCGCTGGGCCACCACCTCGCTGGAGCCGCGCAGGCTGCCCTCGTCCGGCTCCCCGTCCCCCGTGGTGTCCACATTGGGCGCCACATCATAAGGGTAGATGCGCACGATGTTCCGCAGCGCGCTGTCACACTGCAGGGACAGGTATTCTTTGTAGTTGTCCACATTGAACACCGCCTTGGCCGTGTCCACCACCCGCCAGATGACCGCAATGCCAATTTCCACCGGGTTCCCCAGGCAGTCGTTCACCTTCTGTTTGGCGTTGTTCAATGTCATCGCCTTGAGGGATACCCGCTTGCCCAGGGCTTCCACATCCACCTTGGCACCTTCGCTGGAGATGGTGATGCCCGGCTTGTTATCCTGCACATCGCCGCTTTGCCCCAGCCTGGTTTTGGCCGCAGGGTTCACGGACACGGAGAAGGGATGGATGAAGTAAAAACCAGGCTCCCGCAAGGTGCCAGTGTACTGACCAAACAGCGTCAGCACCAGGGCTTCATTGGGCTTAAGCACCCTCAGCCCCAGGAAGGGGATGATCCCCACGATGACCCATACGATGCCCAGCACCAGCGGCAGTGCGCCGATGCTTCTTTCACTTTCCAGCAGGATACCGCCCAGCACAATCAGCCCGATGGCGGCCAGGTAGAGTGCGCCAAACCCCAGCAAAACGGGCATGCCCGGCGCGGCTTTCAGCTTTTGTTCTTTCATGGAAGCAGACCTCCTTTTCGTCCTGCTTCCTTGATATCATTTTGATATCCAAATGACAATCAATTCCATGTAAAATCGGTGGGAACGATGGTTTGTTATTCCTTTTTCATCCCGCCATGCGGGGCTTTCCATCCTGACCCAGCAGGATTTTTGCGCCGCTGATGATCAGGTACACCGCCACCACCAGGGAGCCCGCAGAGTCCATCACATTGGCTACGCTGGAGCCGGGGAACAGCAAGACGGACAGCAGCGCCGAAGTCACGCACAAATCCACCAGCGCTTTTGCACGGTACAGGCGGCCCTGAACCGCCATGATGGCGCTGGGGCTTTCCTGATGGAGTTTATTGTAGCGGAACCAGAACCAGCTGTTGGTCACAACGCCCAATAGAGCGATAAGCAGCCCGGGGATGACATTCCCCTTGTCATCCGTTTTTGAGATGAAAGCCAGCAAGGCCATGGCAGCGCCGCCCAGGCACATGGCCAGGCCCACGCCCAGCGTGGCATAGCGCTCCAGCTTTTCTTTTCTTTGATGATCTGGCGCGCCTTCCCGGTGGAGCGAGCGGAAGACAATTAAGGACACAATCAGGGCAGCCAGTTCCGCTGTGCGGCGGACAAAGTCTGCCAGCTGGGTGGCGGATTTCCCGACCAATAAGCCCAAGCCCACCACCAATGGACCTGGCGCGCTGAGCAACACGGACATGAACAAGGTGCGCTCGCCAGATGGTTTTTTCATAGCGGAAAGCCTTCCCAAAGCAGCGTGAGCGGTATAATGACAGCGGCCGCGGCCAGGGGGCAGGTGAGGGTATCAAAGCCGCCCAGGGTGTATAGCTCAACGGCGGCGCTGACCGCTCCGGTGATCAGCGCCATGGCAAAGCACTGCTGCCAGCTTAATCCGCCCCGGACCATCATGATGAGAAAGACCGCCAGAAAGGACACTGCAAACATGGTCAGCGTCCCCTCCCAGCTTTTCCGCCCTTCAATCAGCCTGCCTTTCAAAGGATGCCGTCCAAAGCGTTTGCCCACCAGCGCGGCCGCCGCGTCACCAAAGCCCCAGGCGGCAATGCAGGCCGCCGCCAGCAGCCTGTCCTCCAGCCAGCCCCAGCAAAGGCTGATGATCACCGCAAACATCAGGAACACCAGCATCAGGCTCCGTTTGATTTCCCCCTCCTTGCGCTGGGTTAAAAACTCCGCATACCCCTCCAAACGCTCACCCAAAGCCAGCAGGGGGTAGACGATGAGGGCAAACACAATCGCGGCCAGGGCAGACAGGCTCCAGCTGGGGAAGGCATACAGATACACCGGCAGGGAAAACAGCAGGATCCCGTGCAGCGTTTTGCGGAACATCTCCCGGGGCAGGTTAAAGCGTGCGCGGATGAGCAGGGCAATCACCGCGGCTATCAGGAAATAGGCCAGTAAAAGCCCAAAGCCCTTCCAGAATGCGCCCATCATGGCTTGTCTCCCTTTGCGGCCAGGTTCTCCTGCACCCGGCTTAACAGGCGGAAAGCTTGCAGAAAGTCCTCCTCCGGGAGGCCCTGTTGAATCAGGCGGAACACGTTCTCATAAACAGCCAGAACCGGCCCACTGATGCCAAAGCCCGCATCTGTTAAGCGGACAAGGTAGGCGCGCGCGTCCTGGGGGTTCTTCTCCCGTTTGACGATGCCTTTTTCCACCAGCGAATCCACCGTCCGGGAGACAGCCGCCTTGCTGATGCCGAGCCCTTCACACAGCGCTTCCTGTGACAGGCCGGACGCCTCCCCCCTCAGGTGGTAGATGATGTCGCCCGCGGCACTGGTCAAGCCCAGCTGGCTCAGCTGCTC
>CAZSSU010000145.1:0-4466 GCA_964609415.1 uncultured Christensenella sp.
CTCACCATCCCCCTGGCGCTGGCCTCCCTGGGGGTGCTGCTGGCCTTCAAAATGCGCTTCTGGAACATCGGCGCCGAGGGGCAGATCATCATGGGCGCTGTGGCGGCCAGCTATTTCGCCTATTTCCAGGCGGGGCTGCCCCGCTGGGCGCTGCTTGTTCTCATGGCGGCCTTTGCCATCCTGGTGGGCGGGCTGTGGGGGCTGGTGCCCGCCTGGTTCAAAACCCGCTTTGGCACCAACGAGACGCTGTTCACCCTGATGCTCAACTACATCGCCCTCTACCTGATCACCTTCCTCAGGGAAGGCCCCTGGCGGGATCCGGAGGGCGGCGGCTTTGCCGCCATGCCCCGCTTCCCCAAAGCGGCCCGGCTGCCGGAAGCGCCCTTTCCCTTTGTGGGCAATGTGCACATCGGCTGGATTGTGATGCTGGTGATGGTGGTGCTTTTGTTCATCTACCTGAAATACACCAAGCAGGGCTATGAGCTCTCCGTGGTGGGCGAAAACGAGCGCACCGCCCGCTATGCCGGCATGCCTGTTTCCAGGATTGTGCTGCGCACCATGTTCCTCTCCGCCGGCATCTGCGGCCTGGCGGGCATGCTGCAGGTGTCTGGCGCTGACCGGCAATTGACCGACGCCATCGGCGGAGGCCGCGGCTTTCAGGCGGTGTCCGTGGTGTGGCTGGCCCGGCTCAACCCCTTTGGGGCACTGGCGGTGTCCTTCCTGTTCTCTGTGATGCAGAAGGGATTCAGCATGATGCAAACTGAGTACCGCATCCCCGCCTCCATGAGCGATATCCTCCAGGGTGTGATCCTGTTTTGCGTGCTGGGGGCGGAGTTCTTCCTGCAATACCGGGTGATGCGCCGGAAGGAGGCCCTGGCATGAGCAGCTTTTACCATCAGGCCCTGGCCTTCCTCTATGCCGCCATCCTGGCGGCGGTGCCCCTGCTATACGGCACCCTGGGGGAAATCCTCACCCAGAAGGCCGGCAACCTCAACCTGGGCGTGGAGGGCATGATGTACCTGGGCGCCATCGCGGGCTTCGCGGTGGGCTATGGCACTTCCTCCCCTGTGCTGACCATCCTGGCAGGCTTCGCGGCAGGCGCCCTGGGCGCTGCCATCTATGCCTTTTTAACCGTCACCCTCAAGGCCAACCAGAACGTGGCCGGCCTCACCCTCACCGTCTTTGGCACCGGCGTTGCCAATTTCATCGGCGAACAGATCAAGACCCTGGCGCCCGTGGGCACCACCTTTATGTCAGACAGCCTGAAGCTGACGCTGACGCCGCTTAAGCTGGGTGCCCTAAGCGAGCTACCGGTGATTGGCAAGCTGGTGTTTTCCCACAGCATCCTCACCTACCTGGCGGTGGCGGCGGCCATCCTCATGAGCCTTTACCTGAATCACACCCGGCGCGGGCTTAACCTCCGTGCCATTGGCGAAAACCCGGCGGCGGCCGATGCCATGGGCGTTTCTGTGGCCCGGCACAAGTATATTCATATCATGCTGGGCGGCGGCCTCTCCGGCCTTGGCGGGGTTTATATCAGCATGGTCACCTGCCTGGGCAACTGGCAGCCCAACATCGTGGCCGGCCAGGGCTGGATCGCGGTGGCGCTGGTGATTTTTGCCAGCTGGCGGCCCCTCAGGGCGGTGCTTGGCAGCCTGGTGTTTGGCGCGCTCAGCGTCCTGCGCCTGTATATTTCTAAAGACGTGGCCGATATCCCTGCCGCCATTTTCTCCATGCTGCCCTTTGCCGTCACCTGCCTGGTGCTGGTGGTTTCCAGCATCCGCATGAAGCCGGAGAATTGCCAGCCCGCCAGCTGCGGCGTCAACTATTTCCGGGAGGAACGCTGATTGTTCCCGGCATTGAAATCCCAGATTCATACGCTTCTGGCCAACCAGGACAAGCCCCTTCTCATCGCCATTGATGGCCCCGCAGGCGCTGGCAAAAGCAGCCTGGCAGCGGCCTTGCAGCAGGATTTCACTAACAGCCTGATGATCCACGCCGATGATTTCTTTTTGCAGCCCCACCAGCGCACGCCAGCGCGCCTGAATGAACCCGGCGGCAACCTGGACCGAGAGCGCCTGCTGGCGCAGGTGCTGATCCCCCTCCAGTCGGGCAGCTATCAGGGGCACCAGCGCTACAACTGCCAGACAGGCGCCCTGGAGGCGGTGCCTGGCAGAGCGCGCCCCCTCATCATCATCGAAGGCAGCTACAGCCATCACCCGGATTTGCGGGCGTATTACGATTTAACCGTATTTCTGGCTATCGACAAAGAAACCCAGCTGCAAAGGCTAAAAGCCCGCTGCCCCGATCAGGCCTCCTTTGAACGCTTTAAATCCAGGTGGATCCCCCTGGAAAACGCGTATTTTGAGCGGTTCAGAGTGAAGGAATCATCCGATTTGGTTTTATAACAAGCAGCCCCCCTGATGATAAGGAGGAATAAGCAATGTCCATGTGGTTATGCCGAGCTGGAAGATATGGTGAATACGAGAATAAATTTCTGGAAGACAGTGGCATTTACTGCACCTGGGACAACCTGAGCATACCCATCACCAGTTTTCAGAAGCAACATGCTTTACAGCATCACTTCACCAGCATCGACCCTGATATCAAAGTCAAAACCGCAATCAACTGGGCCAGCCAGGTATGGCCTTTCGGGCACGAAATGCAAGTGGGTGAAATTGTCATCCTGCCCAGTAAAATCAAGCCGGTGATTCACTTTGGGCGTATTGTGGGTGATTACACCTTCCTGTCAAACAACGAAATGCCCTATAAGCACTTTCGAAAAGTGGAGTGGTTCGCCCTGGATATTCCGCGCAGTCGGTTTGACCAGGACATCCTATACTCCCTTGGCGCGTTCCTGACCATTTGCCGTATTCGCCAGGAGCAACGCATTCTGAACATCATCTCAGGCACAAGCGCAGGCCATGCAGCACCGCCTCCCCAGCTCAACATCCCTGAAGACACGGAAGAAGCACGGGACATTGAGGCTGAGGCCATTGAAGAAATCTCCAGCATCATCATTCGTAAAGCCAAGGGACATGGGCTTGCCCGCATTGTGGATGCCATTTTGAAAGCAAAAGGCTTTGTCACTTACGTCAGCCCAGAAGGGCCGGATAAAGGCGTCGATATTCTCGCTTCTTCCGGCATCATGGGCTTTGGAAGCCCCAAAATCTGTGTGCAAGTCAAATCATCAGATGCCCCGGTTGACCGTACGGTGCTTGACCAACTGGGCGGGGTGATGAAAAAAGTGAATGCTGACTACGGCCTGCTCGTTTCCTGGAGCGGGTACAAATCATCCGTGATAAAGGAAAACGCGCTTCAGTTCTTCAACATCCGCCTCTGGACACACAAGGAAGTGATCGAGGAATTCCTCAAGCACTATGACGCCCTGGAGCCTGACATCAAAGACTTTATCCCTTTAAAAAAGATATGGGTATTCAACCCCACTGATTCATAAACCAAACAGAGAATAACATGACACATCTCCATACTTCAAACGGTTTTAAGGGGGAGAAACCATGAAAACAAAACGCCTTGCCGCCATTTTGTTGCTTCTCACGCTGCTGCCCCTCTCCGCCCTGGCGGGCAACCACTACATCTTCCCGGATTCCAACCGCAGGCACCTCACCTGGGATGAGGTGTGGGAGTGGCAGTATGACGCCCTGGGCTACGCCTTTAACGAGCTGTTCGCCCGCTATGGCCGGCCCTTTATCGCCGGGCAGAAATACGACTATTATTTCCGCTCCCAGATCTGGTACCAGGTGGACCCCTACTACCCGGGCGACGGCCAGGTGCTCAGCAACCTGGAGTGGGATAACTACACCCTCATCAAGGAAGTCAGAGCCCAGATGCGCGCCTTGGGCACCACCAACCCCTGCGGCAAGCCCCTCCCCCGCATCTTTGATGACCGCATCGCCACCCCGCTCCCCGGCTTTGTGGAGTATTACTTTGCCCCCGGCCAGAAGCTCAAGGTGTATGACGGGCCAGGCAGCCATTACCGCCGGGGCGCAAACGGCAAAGCCGTCGCCTCCTCAAACGGCCGCATCTACGCGGCGGGCTGGGAAAGTGGCTGGCTGATGATCATGTACGAGGTCAACAGCGGCGGCGTGCGCGTGGGCTTCGCCGCCCCCCAGGACTTTAAGGAGCGCGTTGACCTGCCCGCCCTCCTCTTTAACCGCACGGAAACCACCATCCAGGCCCCAGCCCAGGTCACCGAGGACCCTGTCCGTGCCCTCACCCCCATCGCCAAGCTCAGCCCCGGCACCCCTGTCACCTGGCTTAACCGCTACTACCACCGCAACATGAACTGGGACTACATCGAGTTCACTTCCGCAGGCCAGCTCATGCGCGGCTTTGTGCCCGAGGGCGCTGTGACGCCGTTTTTTGAAATGGACGAGGAGATTGTGAAGTAGGGGAAACGCTTGGAAACTTTCTTAAAAGAAAGTTTCCAAACCTTCAAAGAATTT
>CAZSSU010000146.1:0-4458 GCA_964609415.1 uncultured Christensenella sp.
TATGGTGGTCATGTCAGGCGGTGATGCCGGTGATTTCCACCTTGGTGAAGGGCTGCCGATGGCCCTGCTTGCGGCGGTAGTTTTTCTTGGCCTTGAACTTGTAGACCACAATTTTCTGGCCGCGGCCATGCTGGAGCACTTTGCCGGTGACGCTGGCGCCTTTAACCTCAGGGGATCCAACAACCACTTTGTCGCCGCCCAACATGAGGACGGGGAAGGATACCTCGCTGTCCAACTCCTTATCCAGCTTTTCGATGTAGATGACGTCTCCCTCGGAGACCCGATACTGTTTGCCGCCTGTCGCGATGATTGCGTACATGTGCAGCACCTCCGTTTTCAAAACTCGCCGGGCTTTAGGCAGAGGGCCTTGAGGCAGCGCACGCGCATTTAAGCCTCTCCCGAGCGGCAAAGGTTAATATAGCACAGGATCCCCAGGCTGGTCAAGGGTTTTCTCCACAGCTTATTGAGATTTTGGCGTTAACTGTTCCAGGGTGTTATCAAGCGCCGTTGCATAAAGCGAATCTCCAGCGAAGGATTTGACGGCGTTTGTGGCCCGGGGAATGAGGGAGAGGGCGCCAGGCCCACCAACACAGCCTCCGGGGCAGGCCATCCCTTCCAGCAGGAAACCATTCAGCTTTCCAGCTTTGGCCTGGGCCAGCATTTTGCGGCATTCGCCAAGGGTATCTGCCTTCATGATATTTATGGGTCGTTGTGCGTCCTTTTGCTTAATCACATTGACCACCGCCTCGGCAACGCCGCCTGCGACCGCATAGTTCCGCCCATCCCGGGAGGCCTGGGTGGTAAGGTCGGTTTCGGGCAGGTCAGAGAGCTCAATCTGTTTGGCGCTGAACAAGCCCATTAACTCCTCAAAGGTGATCACATAGTCCACATAGGGGCTGACCTCTTCATCCAGTGCTTCTAACTTTTTGGCGACACAGGGGCCGATAAACACCACTTTGGCATCAGGGTGTTCTTCTTTTATTTTCTTGGCGGAGGCCACCATGGGGGTATGGGTGAGGGCAATGCAGTGGGACAGGCTGGGCTGGGTCTTTTTGGCAAATAAGGCCCAGGAGGGGCAGCAGCTCGTGCCCAGGAAAGGTTTTTTATCAGGAACCTCCTGCAGGAATTCTTCCGCTTCATGAAGGCTGCCCACATCAGCGCCCCAGCCCACCTCAATGACCCGGCTGATGCCCAGGGCCTTGATGCCTGAGACAATTTTGCCCGGTGTGGCCAGAGGGCCAAACTGCCCGACAAAGGAGGGGGCAATGGCCGCAAACACCGTTTGTCCGGTGCGGATAGCGGTAATAAGCTGGAATATCTCTGACTTGTCGGCGATGGCGGCAAAGGGGCATGACACAATGCATAGCCCGCAGGAGACACACTTTTCCTGATCAATGGTAGCTCTGCCCAGTTCGTCTGAGTTGATGGCCTTGGCACCGCACGCCTGGGCACAGGGGCGCCCAAAGCGCAAAATGGCCTGATAGGGGCAGGCGGTGACACAGCGGCCGCATTTGATGCACTTGTCCTGATCAATGATAGCGGCGGATTTCCCAATGGAAACGGCGTTAACAGGGCACACGGTGGTGCAGGGGTGGGCCAGGCATTTGCGGCAGTTATCGCTTACTTTTATGGTATCAGTCGGGCAGGCCTCACAGGCAAAGGGAATGACATTGACAAGCGGCAGTTCCAACTGCTTTTCACTGGTGGCACAGGCTGCCATGCCTTCAGTTAGAGGCTTGTGTGTGCCTGCCGGACGGATGGGGAGCCCCAGCGCCAGGCGGATGCGCTCCCTGATAATGGCGCGCTCTTTAAACACGCTGTCCCGGTAGGTGGCAACCTCTCCTGGGATGATGCGGTAAGAGCTTTCATAAAAAAAGTTGAAATCGTCCTGAGTCAGATCCCGCTCAAAGGCAAACTTTGCCACCTCGGTAAACACCTGGCGGCGGATTTTGGTGATGGGGGTGAACAGACCTCTCATTCTAAGCCACCTGCCTTACTCGTTCTGACAGCGCAGATGACGGCAGCGCTCCATGATCACAGCCATCACCGATTCACTCTCAGCATGGGGGATCATTTGCCCATCCACCCGCACGAAGGGGCCATGCTCCCCGTCCTTGCACAGGTTCATGCAGGCGACTGGTTTCACCTCAATGGTGCAGGCGTCGCATATGTCGCCCATGCTTTGCCTGATCTCATCCAGCGAATGGATGGCATCAATGATGTTCATGGCGCCAAGCATGGTGCAGTGGGTGCCGGCGCAAACTTCCACAAGGATTGTTCCCATCTTTCCCTCCAGGTATGTGAAATCTTGTTAAAAGGATTGTATCATATGAATGCGGGATACACAAAGAAAGATTTAGTGTTGGCAGTTTGGGCGTGTGCTGATGCGCACATAAAATTTATATATACGCATATTCATCCAAAATAGGCGTTTTGGCTTGAAATATCACTAAGGCATGTGTTAAGATAATCCACATAAAGCAAAATGATGAGGTGAAGTTTGATGGCGGAGAATATTCTTCAGCACATACTGGATGCGGAAAAGAAAGCCGAGGTCATGCTGTCGGAAGCTCAGACAGAGGCTGGCGAAGCCATCAAAGGCGCCCAGACGGAAGCCCGGGAGCAGGAGCGAAAAGCTGCTGTGGAGCACCGGGCAATCTATAGGCAGATGATTGAAGAGAAGCGCCAGGAAGTTCAGGCGTCAATTGATGCCCAGGAGGGCAAGCGTAAAGCGGCCATCCAAACCGCTGTTCAAGCAGCCCAGGGCAAGTTGGCCCAGGCCGCTGACATGATTGTGCAGGAGGTGTTGGCTGATGGCAATCGCTGAGATGAAGCGCCTCAGCCTGCTCATCTTGCGCCGGGATCATAGCCGGCTACTGAAATATCTGCAAAAAATGGGCTGTGTCCAGATTACGAGTGTGGATGTGCCTGAAAACATTTCTCTAAGAAAAGAAGAGAATGATGCTGCCAGATTGGAAGCAGAGATAGCGCGCCATCAATGGGCTATCAATAAGCTGCTGCCCCATGACACGGCGAAAAAGTCCATGTTTACACCCATGCCGTCTGTGAACCTTGAAACATTATCAGAAAAGGCTCAGGCATCAGCCGCACAGGTGATCAGACAAGCAGAGGATATTGAGCGCAAATCAGGCGACCTTAGAGGCCATGAAAATCGTTTGCATCTAGCCATTGAGCAGGTAAATCCTTGGATTGATTTGGATATTCCACTTCAGGATAATAAGGACAGCAAAACCATCAAAATATTTGCCGGCACCCTGGCGCCAGAAGCGCTGGACAGCTTAATTGCATCCTGGCGTGACCAGCCAGTTGTAATCAAGGCATTGGTGCGTGGCCAGGAATCCCAGTATTTCTGGGTTGCCGCTCACCGCTCTGTGGCGGAAGCCTTTTTGCAGGACTTGCGCGAGCGGGATTTTCAGTCAGTTGACCTGCCAGAAGGAAAAGGACAGCCCCGGGAAATGAAGGAAGCCCTGCTTCAGGAGCTGAACGCGCTGGATCATGACCAGGCTGCCTTGCAGGATGAAATGAAGGCTTTGGCAGTGCATTTGCCGGAATTGCGTCTTAGTTATGAACAGCTAAAGGCGGAACTTGACCGGGAACAAGCCCAGGCCCAGATGGTTCACACCGCATCAGCATCCTTCATGGAAGGCTGGGTGCCTGCCGTTGCCATTCCAGCGGTTGAAAAGGCAGTTAAAGAAGAGTTTCCGGAAGCCACCATGGCTTTCTCTGAACCGGAGGAGGGGGAAGAGCCCCCGGTGCTACTGCGTAACAAGCCCTTGTTCGCGCCCTATGAAACAGTGGTAACTGGCTTTGCGCTGCCCCATCCGGATGGCTTTGACCCCACTGCCCTCATGGCGCCATTTTTTGCCAATTTCTTTGGCATGATGGTGTCAGACGCTGGATATGGTCTGATGATGGCCATCCTGATTCCCATTCTCATCAAAATCATGAAGCCTAATAAGGGCATGAAAAAGCTGATGTGGGTATTGGCCATGGGCGGCGTGATGACGGTGTTCTGGGGGGCGATGTACAACACCTGGTTTGGCTTTGCGCCCTTCCCTTCGTTGTTTGACCCGATGAACAATTCCCTGCCGGTTATGGCTGTGTGTGTGGGCATTGGCGCCTTGCATCTGTTTACTGGGCTTGGCATCGGCGCTTACATGAACATCAAAAGGGGCAAGATCCTGGACGCGCTTTACGATCAGATCAGCTGGTTTTTGTTGGTGGTGGGCCTGGTGATGCTGGCGCTGCCGGCTACAGCCACCATCGGAAAATGGATGGCCATTGTTGGCGCTTTACTGATTTTGGTGATGGCTGGCAGGGAGAAAACAAAAAATCCCATCAAACGGCTATTGTCCGGGCTGGGTGCGCTGTACAATATCTCCGGCTGGATGAGCGACCTGCTGGCGTTCTTTACCGGGCTTGACTGGGAGGAATGGG
>CAZSSU010000147.1:0-4447 GCA_964609415.1 uncultured Christensenella sp.
GAAGGAGACGCCGTGCAGCACCTCCTTATCGCCAAAGGATTTCGTGATGTTGTTGATGTCCAGTTGCATACGATCACCTCTTTCTTGCAACAGAAATGAACTATAACAGAAAACAGGCGGCGATGGAAGAATCCCGCCGCCCATTTTACCTTGCATTTACACCGATGGGTGCTGGGATTGCCCGCGCTGGGCCAGCAGAATGGCGGCAAACATCAGGGCGCTGCCCGCCCATTCCCGGGGCGTGGGCACCTGGCCCAGCACCAGGATGGCGGTGAGGACGGCGAAGACGGCCTCCAGGCTCATTAAAAGAGAGGCGACAGCCGGCGGTGTGGTGCGCTGGCCAAAGATTTGCAGGGTATAGGCCACCCCGCTTGAGAGCACACCGGCATAGATTAGCGGCCCCCAGGCGGCCAGAATCTGCGCTGGCTCCGGTTTTTCCAGAATCAGCATCAGGACGCCGGAGAGTAGCCCCGACACCAGGAACTGCAGGCTACACAGCTTCATGGCGTTGAGCTTCATGCCGAAGTGATCCACCAGCAAAATCTGCACCGCGAAGGCGATGGCGCAGAGGATTAACAGCGCATCGCCGGTGGAGATATAAAAACCCTGCTTGATGCTTAATAGATAGAGCCCCACCGCGGCGATGCCCACCGAGACCCATAGGGCTGGCCGAGCCCTGTGCCCCAGGAAGAGGCCCAGGATGGGCACGATGAGGATGTAGAGCGCTGTGATGAAGCCGGCCTTGCCAGCACCTGATTCCTCCAGGCCAAACTGCTGGAGGTTGGTGGCCACAAACAGCGCCAGACCGCAGGCCAGGCCGCCCTTTAGCAGCAGGCGCTTGTCATCCCGGGCCGGGGGCTGGGCTGGGTCGTTCTTTTTTTGCTTCATGCGGTCTGCCACCAGGATGGCGGGCACAAGGGCCAAAGCCCCCAGCATGGAGCGGGCGAACTGGAAGGTGAAGGGGCGGATATGCTGGGCCGCCAGGCTCTGGGCCACAAAGGTGCTGCCCCAGATCACCGAAGCGATCAATAACAGCAGGCTGCCCCGCCTGGATGAATCCTTCATGCCTGACACCGCCTTTCCGCGCAACATGGGGCTTATTTTAGGCGGGGATTTGGGCTGCGTCAAGGCGGGTACAATCTTTATGCCGGAAGGCCGGCAAAAGGAGGATATGGATTTGATCAGGCTGGAACATATCAGCTGGACGCTGCCAGAGGGCGGCGATATTATCAAGGATTTGAGCCTTACCATCCCAGGCGGCAAGCTCACCGTGGTGACCGGCCCCAATGGCGGCGGCAAAACCACCCTGGCCAAGATTATCGCGGGGCTGGTCAAGCCCAGCGCCGGGCGCATCTACCTGGATGACCTGGACATCACGGATATGGATGTCACCCAGCGGGCAAAGCTGGGCATCAGCTACGGCTTTCAGACGCCGGTGCGCTTTAAGGGCTTCACGGTGCAGGATTTGCTGGAAACAGCCGCTGGCGGCCCCCTTGACTTTGACACCCTGTGCGACCTCACCGGCAAGGTGGGGCTGTGCACGCTGGACTATGTGAACCGCGAGGTGGACGCCAGCCTGTCGGGCGGCGAAATCAAGCGGGTGGAAATCGCCTCCGTTTTGGCCAGAGGCACCCAGGTGGCCATTTTTGACGAGCCGGAGGCCGGCATCGACATGTGGTCCTTCAAGGGCCTGGTGGATGTGTTTAACGAATTAAAGCGGGAAAAGCGCACGCTGATCATCATCTCCCACCAGCAGCGGCTGATTGACGTGGCGGATGAAATTGTGGTGCTTTCAGCCGGCCAGGTGCGGGACCAGGGCCCCAAGGACGAGGTGCTCCCCGGCCTGCTGGCAGGTGAAATCGCGGGATATTGCCCCGTTGGCAGGAGGGAAAGGCTGTGAAGACCCAGGACGTGAACAAGGTGGCGGAAAGCCTGCTCCATACCGTGGCGGGCTATGAAGGGGCCTTTGAAGGCGCCTACAATATCCGGCAGGATTCGGGCTGCGCCGGCAGGCGGAGCACGGAGAACATCCGCATCGAATCAAAGCCCGATGGCAAGCCGGGGCTTGAAATCCATGTGGCGCCCGGCACCCGGGATGAAAAGGTGTATATCCCCGCCGTGGTGACCCATGGCAATGTGAACGATGTGGCCTATAACGATTTTTACATCGGCGCCGGGGCCAAGGTGACCATTGTGGCGGGCTGCGGCGTGCACACCCAGGATGACAGCGAAAGCCGCCATGACGGCATCCACCGCTTTTACCTGTCCACCGGCAGCGAGGTGCTCTATGAGGAAAAGCACATTGGCACCGGAGAGGGAAAGGGCCTGCGACGCATCAACCCGGTGACGGAAGTCTTCCTGGATGAGGATGCTTCGCTGACCATGGAAACCTCCCAGATTGGCGGCGTATCCTACACCGACCGGAAGACCACCGCCACCCTGAAGGCCAGGGCCACGCTGATTGTCAGGGAGCGGCTGCTGACCGAGGGCCATGAGGAGGCGAAAACCTATTTTGATGTGGTGCTGGAGGGGGAGGACGCGGGATGCGACCTGGTGAGCCGCTCGGTGGCCAGGGGACACTCCCGGCAGAGCTTTGTCAGCCGCATTGTGGGCGAGGCTAAATGCCACGGGCACAGCGCCTGTGACGCCATTCTGGCGGATGAGGCCGTGGTGACCGCAGCCCCCCAGCTGGACGCGCTCAACCCGGATGCCGCCCTCATTCACGAGGCGGCCATCGGTAAAATCGCGGGGGAACAAATCCTGAAGCTGCGCACCCTGGGCCTGACCGAGGAAGAGGCCGAGGCGCGGATTGTGGCGGGATTCCTGAAGTAAACCCTCAAAAAACCCATGCCCTGCGGCGTTTTTGCCGCAGGGCATTTTTCTTGTTGACAGGGCAGGGGCATCCAGGTTATTATTCGGGTGACGGTATAACGGGAGACGATATACCGGCTGACGAAGAATGGAGGGGCTTCATGGCGGAGAACATTGCGCTGACAGAGGCGGTTTACTACATTTTGCTGGTGTTGCAGCAGCCCATGCATGGCTATGCCATCATGCAGCGGGTAGAGGAGCTGTCGGGAGGGCGGGTGCGCCTGGCGGCGGGCACCCTGTATGGGGCGCTGGCCAACCTCTCACAGAAAGGCTGGGTGGAGGAGCTGCCTGGGGATGCCGGCAGCCGCAGGCGGGAATACCGCATCGCCCAGGCGGGGCGTGAGGTGCTGGCGGCAGAGCTTGAGCGGCTGGAGGAACTGGTTAAAAACGGACGGGCCATCCTGGCGGATGGCAGGGAGGGAATATAATGAAGCGGGTGAACCGATATTTTCCGGCCTGGCGCTATCAGGAAGAGGAGGCCTGGCTGAACCGGATGTCTGATGAGGGCTGGCAGCTGCGGGAGGTGGCGCTATGGACCTATTCCTTTGACAAGGGGGAGAAGGGCGCCCACCGCTACTGCCTGGAGCTGATTCCCCACCTGAAGGGCTCTGACAAGTATGAGGACTACATTGGCTTTCTGAAGGACAGCGGCATTGAGCTGGTGACCACAGTCTTCTTCTGGGGCTATTTCAGACGGGCCAATGACGGGAAGCCCTTTGAGATGTTCAGCGACCTGGACAGCCGGGTGAAGCACATCAACCGGGTCTTTGTGCAGATTGGCTTTGCCGCCCTGCTGCTGATTTATTCCATGGTCAACATGGTATCCATCATGATGTCAGGCGGCTTTGGCTGGCTGGGTGCCGCGGTCATCCTGCTGCTTTACGCGGCCTTAATCGCCGTTATCCTAAGCGGCGTCTCGAGGCTATTTAAAATGCGGCAGGCGCTGGTCAGGGAGCGGGAACTGCGGGAGTGACTGCCTTCGCCTGATTCATCCTTAACCGCCCTGGTGCTGCCACGAGGGCGGTTTTTTATTCCGGCAATTGTGCTAAAGCCCTTGGCGTGATACATTAACGTCAGACAATATAGGGAGGACATGTGGGATGGCAAAGCGAAACGCCCTGGTGGCCCAGTCTGGCGGGCCCTCGCCGGTGATTAACGCCTCGCTGCTGGGGGTGGCGGAGGGCTGCCTTGAAAGCGGGCAGGTGGGGAAGGTTTTGGCCGCCCATCACGGGATTGAAGGGGTGCTGCTGGAGCATCTGTTTGACCTGGGGAATCAGGACCAGGCGGAGCTGAAGCGGCTGATGCACAGCCCCTCTGCGGCGGCGGGCTCCTGCCGCTATAAACTTAAGGATGAGTATGAAGCTGATTACCGCCGCATTGTGGAAGTGATGCGGGCCCATGAGGTGGGCTATTTCTTCTATATCGGCGGGAATGACTCCATGGACACCGCCGACAAGGTGGAGCGCCTAGCCCGGGAGATGGATTACGACCTGAAGGTGGTGGGCGTGCCCAAGACCATCGACAACGACCTGGGCGACGCGGAGCGCACCCTGATTGACCACACGCCGGGCTATGG
>CAZSSU010000148.1:0-4430 GCA_964609415.1 uncultured Christensenella sp.
TCTATGGAAAGTATAAAGTTCTATTCTCCAATGTTAAGGATATCAGCTCCATCATTGGCGTTACCGTATCGGTTGCTCTGGTTTATGCAACTGGCGGCCAACTGCTTTCTAACCTGTTTGGAATATCAGCGGTGGTAGCAGGTGTTGTTAGCACATTGATTGTGGGATTTCTTGTTATGTTCGGCGAAAAAATCGTTCGTGACAGCGCAACAGTGATAACAATTATCCTGATTGTTTTAGTTATCTACATTGGGGTGGTCTCACTCCCTCCCTCAATTCCCAAAGCAGCAGAATATATTGGCAATCGCACTATCAACACCTCTATCGGTTCATCCTGGTACAATATTCTTCTCTATTATCCGCTCTTTGTATCCTATCTGGATGTTGGCATGGTAACCTCAAAAGGTGTTATCAAAACCAAGAAAGATTCATTAATCTTAGCTATTGGCGGCTCCCTGCTGCTTGGCCTTGCACTAATCATGATGAACGTAATTTTTGCTGCTGGCATGCCCGGCATCGATGCTGAACCCCTGCCTACCCTGTGGGCGCTACAAAACATTGTGGGTTCAAGCAGGGCAACACAAATCCTCTATACCACCTTTGCTTGGCTGGCCTTGATCAGTACAGGGGTTGGCGGCATGAGTGGATGGGTAGAGCGGATTAATGCTTCTCTGGCAAATACAAAGAAATTCGGACATGTTAGTGTCACAACTCGCCGCGGAGTGATTACATTCCTAGCAATCATCATCAGCATTTCTCTGGGACAGCTTGGAATCATGAACTTGATATACTATGGTTATGGCTTGATGGCAACCATCAATCTCTATTTCTTCTTGATTCCTATGTTCTTCTTAATTCCGTGGAGAATTGAGAATTTGAAAAAACAAGGTGAAATTCTAGAAAAAACCTGATAACAAAAGAACATGATTGAAAGGGGCAAATTATTATGTTGGGGAAAAATAAGATCAAAGAAAAAATGGAAAATGGCGGCAAGGTTGCCGGAGCGTTTATGAGTTTAGGGTACTCCGGTGTTGTAGAGATACTCGCTATGGCTGGCTTAGATTTCATCATGATTGATACTGAGCACGGACCCTTTGATGTTGAAACGGCATCTCAGCTAATTATCGCCGCAGAGAACAGAGGGATGACACCCTTTGTGAGAGTGAAAGACTTCCATCGCAACTCTATCCTCAAAATGCTGGATGTTGGGGCGATGGGGCTTCTCATTCCATTCATTAAAACGGTGGATGAGGTTAAGGAACTCGTCAGCTATGGGAAATACAAACCCATTGGCGATAGAGGTTGTGGCTTTGGACGTAAGTCAGGCTATGGCTTGGAGCAAATGGTTGCCAACATCGAGGATTACTTCAATTGGGCCAATGAAAACACCCTCCTTATTCCCCAGTGTGAAACTGTGGAAGCATTAGAAAGCATCGAAGATATTGTTGCCATCAAGGGGGTTGACGCCATCTTTATCGGCCCCTTCGACCTTTCCGTTGCAATGGGTATTCCGAAGCAGTTTAACCATCCGGACTTTTTAGCCGCACAAGATAGGGTGTTAAAAGCGTGCAAAAAAGAAAACAAATATTGTTTCACACTGGGAATGAATCCAGCAGACGCCAAGGCAAAATTCGATCTAGGATTTGATGGCGTATTGACCGGTGATACGACCTTCCTGACAACAGGCGTTATGTCCTATGTAAAGGGGATTAGAGATTTGGGTTATTAATCTATCTCCCGATTATTGATAATGCATACGGCACCCTCAAATTTGAGGGTGCCGCTGTTATCGAAAAGAACAGATTACTTAACAAAATGAGGGGTTTGTCATTCAGCTTTTCCGCCAAATAATCTCATCCCGATGGGGGCCAGTTGACAGCAGGGTGATTGGCGTTTCGATTTTCTTCTCAATAAACTTCACATAATCCATGCACTTAGCGGGCAGCTTACTCTCATCGGTCATGCCCCTGACGTCTGTTTTCCAGCCGGGAAGCACCTCATACACCGGCTTCACCCGGGCCAGGTCGGGGGTGGCGGGGAAGTGGGTGATGGTTTTCCCGTCCAGCTCATAGGCCACGCAGACGGGGATTTCATCCAGGTAGCTGAGCACATCCAGGTTGGTCATAGCACAGGCCGTTGCCCCCTGGGTGAGGCAGCCATAGCGGGTGGCCACCGCGTCAAACCAGCCCACGTCCCGGGGCCTGCCGGTTTTGGCGCCGTATTCCCCGGCGTCCCCGCCGCGCTTGCGCAGTTCCTCCGCCTCATCCCCATGGATCTGGCTGGGGAAATAGCCCGCGCCTACGCTGGAGGAATAAGCCTTGGTCACCGCCAGCACCTCGCCAATCACATGGGGCGGAAGGCCCGCGCCCACGCTGGCATAGCCCGCCAGGGGAGAGGAGGAGGTAGTATAAGGGTAAATGCCATGGTCCGGGTCACGCAGTGCCCCCAGCTGGCCTTCCAGCAGGATGCGCTTGCCCGCCTTCACCGCTTCATGCAGGATGCTGGTGGTGTCGCCCAGGTAGGGCTTCATGCGCTGGCCATAGGCGTAGTATTTCTCGGTCAGTTCTTCAGCATCCAGCGGCGGCTGGTGATACAGGTGCTCCATCAGCACGTTTTTCTTCACCAGGCTGCCCTTGATCCGGTCATGCAGCAGGTCCTTGTCCAGCAGCTGGCAGGTCTGGATGCCGGTTTTGGCAAATTTATCGCTGTAGAAAGGGGCGATGCCTGACTTGGTGGAGCCGAACTTGCGGCCCGCCAGGCGCTCCTCCTCCAGCACGTCAAAGAGGATGTGGAAATCCATCAGCACCTGGGCCCGGTCAGAGATGATCAGCTGGGGGCTGGGAATGTCCCGGGCCAGAATCTCATCCAGCTCCCGGAAAAAGGCTTCCGGATCCAGGGCCACGCCTGGGCCGATCAGGTTTTGCACCTGGGTGTGAAAAATGCCGCTGGGCAGCAGGTGCAGGGCAAACTTGCCATGCTCGTTGATGATGGTGTGGCCGGCATTAGCCCCGCCCTGAAAGCGCACCACCAGGTCGCTGGTTTCAGCCAGCAGGTCTGTCAGTTTCCCCTTGCCCTCATCGCCCCAGTTGGCGCCAACAATCGCGCGAATCATCTTGATACTCCTTTACAGCGCCGCAAGCGCGTCTTTCAGGCGCGCAGCGCCTGTGATCGTGTCCTCATGGCTGCCAAAAGCGGTCAGCCGGAAGCAGCCCTTGCCGGCTGCGCCAAAGCCCTCCCCGGGGGTGCCCACCACATGGGCTTTGTTCAGCAAATAGTCAAACAGCTCCCAGCCGCCCATGCCGCCAGGCGCTTTCAGCCACAGGTAGGGCGCGTGGGCACCGCCCTGCACCTCAAGGCCCAGCGATACCAGCGCTTCCATCAGCACCTGGGCGTTCTGGCGGTAATAGGCGATGCTCTGGCCGATTTCCGCCTTGCCCTGGGGCTGGAAGATGGCCTCCGCCGCCTTCTGCACAGGGAAGGATACCCCGTTTGACTTGCTGGCCAGCCTGCGCCGCCACAGGGCATTCAGGCTTGCCATGCTGCCGTCAGGCAGGCGGCCCTTCACCCCTTCCGGCACCACCATATACCCGCAGCGCACCCCGGTAAAGCCCGCGGTTTTGGAGAAGGAGCAGCACTCAATGGCCACCTCTTTGGCACCTGGGATTTCATAGATGCTCTGGGGCAGGGCCGGATCCGCGATAAAGGCCTTGTATGCCGCGTCATAGATAATCAGGCTTTCATTTTCCCTCGCCCAGTCCACAATGCGTGCCAGCTGATCGTGGCTTAGCACAGCGCCGGTGGGGTTATTGGGATAGCAGAGGTAGAGCACGTCCACCCGCCCCTTGGGCAGCTCCGGCACAAAGCCGTTCTCGTGGGTGCAGGGCAGGGTGACCAGCTTCTCCCAGCGCCCCTCCCGGTAGGCGCCCAGTCGGCCCGCCATGGCGTTGGCATCCACATACACCGGGTAAACCGGGTCGGTGACGGCGATGACCGCGTCCTGGGCCAGCAGCTCCTGAATGGCGCTGGTGTCGGACTTTGCGCCGTCAGACACAAACACTTCCCCAGCCTCTAGCGAAACACCCCGGGGGGCATAATCGTTGTCAATGATGGCCTTAATCAAAAAAGGATAGCCGCCCTCCGGCCCATAGCCATGGAAGCCAGCGGGGCTTGACATGCCCAGGGCGGCGTCCGCAAAGGCCTTGGCCACAAAGGGAGCCAGGGGGCGGGTCACATCCCCAATCCCCATGCGGATGATTTTTTGATCGGGGTGAGCCGCCTCAAAGGCCTTCACCCTTTTAGCGATCTCCGAAAACAGATAGCCAGCGGGCAGCGCCGCTATGTGTGCGTTCACATTCATTAAACGATGCCTCCTGATGACGGTTGAAGGAGCGAATGCGCGACAGAAACCGGCATTAAGCCAACCACTCCCC
>CAZSSU010000149.1:0-4396 GCA_964609415.1 uncultured Christensenella sp.
TTTCCAGCAGCCCCACCAGGTTTGACAGTAGCGTCACGCCCACCGACAGCGCAATCAGCACCGCCAGCCGGTTCAAGTCCCGGCCAATGAGCCCCTCGTCAATGATGCGGCCGGTGAGGATGGAGGGCAACAGGCGCAGCACTGTGGCCAGCAGAATAGCCAAAAGCGACAACAGCAGCTGCTTCCAGTAGGGCTTCAAATAGGACATCACCCGCTTTAAAAACGCCAGGCTGACCTCCGGCTTGTCCGCCTTTTCCTCCTCGGTTAAAAACCCGCTGCGTCCCCGGCCAAAGCCCTGCTGCATAGGATGCCCTCCCTTATATGGATACTATGAACATACCCGCAATGCCTGGCTTTGTTTTATGATGATGCTGTTTTTTGCAATCAAAAAGCCGGGATTTATTTAAAAAATCCCGGCTTTATCAATCAGGCGCTGAATGATTAGGGTCTTATGCTGCGCGCATCAGCTCCATAAATTCCTCTCCGGAGATGTTTTCCTTCTCCAGCAGGTGTTTTGAGATGCGCTCCAGGGCAGGCTGGTTGGCCTTGAGCAGGGCAATGGCGTCCTGTTCGCATTGTTGCAGGATGCCGCGCACTTCCTTGTCCACCAAAGCGCTGGATTCATCGGAGCCGCCAAAGACATTGCGCCCGTCCAGGTACTGGTTTTCCTGGGTTTCCAGGCCCATGGGGCCAAAGGTCTGGCTCATGCCGTATTGGGTCACCATGCCGCGGGCCAGCTTGGTGGCGCGCTCGATGTCATTGGAGGCCCCGGTGGTGACTTCCCCGAACTGGACAGTTTCAGCTGCCCGGCCACCCAGCAGGGTGGTGATCTGGGCCAGGATTTCGGACCTGGTCATCAGGTAGCGCTCTTCCTCGGGCATGTTCATGGTGTAGCCCAGGCTGCCCATGGTGCGGGGTACAATGGTGATTTTCTGCACGGGCTGGCTGCTAGTTTGCAGGGCGCTGACCAGGGCGTGTCCCACTTCGTGGTAGGCCACCATCTCCCGCTCCTTCTGGTTCATGATGCGGTCCTTCTTTTCCTTGCCGGCAATGACCACTTCCACTGATTCCATCAAATCCTTCTGCTGCACCTGCTCACGGCCTTCCTTGACCGCCAGCAGGGCGGCCTCGTTGACCATGTTGGCCAGGTCCGCGCCGGTGGCGCCGGAGGTGGCCAGGGCAATCTTGCGCAAGTCCACATCCTGATGCAGTTTCACCTTGGCGGCGTGCACCCTGAGGATGGCTTCGCGGCCGGGCAGGTCGGGCTTTTCAACAATTACGCGGCGGTCAAAGCGGCCAGGCCGCAGCAGGGCTTTGTCCAGCACCTCCGGGCGGTTGGTGGCGGCCAGCACGATAATGCCCTTTTCGCCATCAAAGCCGTCCATTTCAGCCAGCAGCTGGTTGAGGGTTTGTTCCCGTTCGTCATTGCTGCCAAAGCGATTGTCCCGGCTTTTGCCAATGGCGTCGATTTCATCAATGAAGATGATGCAGGGGGCGTTCTTCTTGGCTTGCTCAAACAGATCCCTGACCCGGCTGGCACCGACGCCCACAAACATTTCCACAAATTCGCTGCCGGAAATGGAGTAGAAGGGCACGCCCGCCTCCCCGGCCACCGCTTTGGCCAGCAGTGTTTTGCCTGTGCCGGGAGGGCCCACCAGCAAGGCACCCCGGGGCTGCTTGGCGCCGATTTTATGGTATTTTTCCGGGTTCTTCAGAAAGTCCACCATTTCCAGCAGGCTTTCCTTGGCCTCGTCCTGGCCGGCCACGTCGCTGAACTTCACGCCGGTCTTGGTTTGCAGGTTGTACTCCTTGGCTTTGCTCTTGCCCACATTGAACATACCGCCGCCGCTGCCGCCCATCTTGTTCATGGCTTTGCGCAGGATGAAGGTGTAGAACACATACATGAGCACCATGGGGACAATCCAGGAGAGGATGAAGCTGAAGATGGGGGAGGAGCGGGTTTCGTTGTACACCTTGGAGAAGACCACGCCTTTTTCATACAGCTTGCTGGTCAGGTTCGGGTCATCCATCAGCACGGCTGTGAAAACCGTGCCAGGTTTTAGCTCGGGCAGGTTTCTTGCTGAAGCGTCTATCCCCAGCAGCTTCCCCACCTGCTGCATGTCTGTGCCCTCTTTGAGCGCGATGTAGATGCGCTCCTCATTCACCTCCGCCTGGTCAACAAGCCCTTCATCCACCAGGGACAGCACCTGGCTATAGCCGATTTGGATGGCGGCGGTGGACAGGCGGTTGGCAATGAGGAGGTTGAACAGGAAGGTGAGGGAAAAGAATACCAGCAGAATGTTAACCACCCTTGACCAGTTGGGCCTGGGGTTGCCAGGGGCCCCATTGGAGGCGTTGTGATAGCCGGCCGGTGTGGAAGGGGAAGGCCCGCCGGCGGTGGTTTTGTTCAGGTTGTCGTTCTGTTCGGGGGTTGAACTTGTGTTTTCTTGGTGATTCATCGTGTTTCCTTTCTATCGTCATCCATATCTTGCCCGCAGAAGCGGCAGGTACGATGGGCCCTTGGGTTGATCATCTGGCAGGCGGGGCAGCGGACATCGCCATGCAGCTTGGACAGCCGCAGCTTTTTGGCGATCAGCAGGTCTGTCAGGCGGTCAATCTGCCCATTGGTTTGTTCTGTTAAGTGCATTCTTTCGCTTTCGGCCTGATGGCGGAGCGCTGCCATGCGCTGCTCCAGATGCCGGATATCCCCTTCCAGTTGGGACATGGTAGTCATTTCCTTGCGCCATGGCGCCACAGCCCTCCCTCCTTTCTGTCATTTTTATTTTAAAATGCTGAAACGCCGCTTGCCAGCGACACAGAAAAGGATCTGTCAGATAAAGGACATTTTTCTCAAAATGGCCGGTAATTGTCATGAAAGCAAGATGATGATAAAATACAGCCAGCAAAGAAAGGCAGCATCATACATGTCTAAGAATACGGATTTGCGGGTTATCAAAACCAAAAGAGCGCTCATCAGCACCATGGTGCTGATGCTGCGGGATGTTCCCTTCAGCAAAATCACCGTCAATGACATATGCCTGAAGGCCCTGGTCAGCAGGAGCGCTTTCTATAGTCACTTTCTGGACAAGTATGATTTGCTCAATCAAAGCCTGGATGAAATTTCGCATCAACTTTTTTACAGGACTGAGCATGCAAGCATAAGCGCGCACATACGTATGATGCTCGAAGCCATCCACCAGGATAACAGGCTGTTTAAAAACCTGCTGATGGCTGATTATGACGCGGAATTGATGGAGCTATTGCGCAAGGGCTTTCTGGATAATTTCTACCAGCAACAGCAAAAGGGCGGCAATGAGGTCGCCTTCCCGCACCCCCAGGAGCTGTCAGTCGCCTGCTGCGCGGCGGGTTTTACCGCCGCCATCATGTTGTGGATACGCGGCAATATGCAGTATTCCGTTGATGACATGTTTGGCTGCATTCGGGCCCTGATGCCCAAATCACAGCCACAAGCTGAATGACCCGGTGGGCTGCTCGTGTCCCCGCAAAAGCTGACGATCGACCTTTGGAGGCTCCGATGTTAGAGCGGATGGATCAGTTTTTTGACAGTCGCCTTGATATATACGATGACCATCAGTTGGATTGCATCGATCACGCACGGGAGTTTTTGCGTTTCACCGCAGCATGCCTGCCGGCCTATGCCCATTGCAGCCTCCTTGATTTGGGCTGTGGCACGGGGCTGGAACTTGATGACTATTTTGCCATCAATCCATCAGCCAGCGTGACAGGCATTGATATGGCGCCGGGGATGCTGAACCGCTTGAAGGAGAAGCATGGCCATAGGAACATCAATCTCATCTTAGGGTCTTATTTTGATGTGCCGTTTGGGCGTGCGGTATATGACGCGGCTGTTTCCGTGGAGTCCTTGCACCATTTTACCGCAGATGAAAAGATGCCACTCTACCAAAAGCTGCATGCATCCTTGAAGCCCGGCGGCTTCTTTATCCTGACTGATTATTTTTCATTATCGGATGAAGAAGAGCGCCTGCACAGAAGGGAACTGCTTCGCTTAAAAGCAGAACAGGGCATTACGGATGAGGCCTTCTATCATTTTGATACACCGCTGACTGTGGAGCATGAGATACAATGCCTGGCCAGTGCTGGCTTCTCAAATATCCAAGCATTGAGGCAATGGGGCGCAACAGGCACCCTGAAAGCGGAAAAGTAGCCACCCATTTGCCGGAGCCAATAAATGGTTGACACATCAACCATTTCGGATTATCCTGAACCAATATTGATTGGGAGGTTTTATTCGTGCTGTCCATGCAGGCGTTTTGGAAACAACTGCGCAGTTTGCTGACCCTGGCCAGGCAGGCCATTAATGAGCAGCTGAGCCAGCTGGGCTTGACCAGTGCCGCGGGCGACATCATCTACCACC
>CAZSSU010000150.1:0-4392 GCA_964609415.1 uncultured Christensenella sp.
GCATTTTGCTGAAGGTGGGGCCGGGGCTTTCCGCCCGGGCCAGGTGCGCGCTGCGGACGCCCACCTTAGGCATCACCGCCAGTGTCAGGATCAGCACCCCCATGCCCCCCACCCAGTGGGTGAAGGAGCGCCAGAACAGGATGCCCTGGGGGATGGTTTCCACCTGGGCGAAAATCGTGGCCCCGGTGGTGGTAAAGCCGGATACCGTCTCAAAAAACGCGTCCCAGAAAAAGGTGGTGACCCCTGTAAACATAAAGGGCAGCGCCCCGAAGGCAGAAAAGAGGATCCAGGTCAGCCCCACCACCACAAAGCCTTCCCGGGGCCGCATGGTCTTCTCCCTGGGCTTCACCAGCAGCATCATGGGCAGGCCCAGCGCCAGCATGATGCCCATGCTGTACAAAAAGGCGGAGGCGTCCTCCCCGCCATACCACAGGGAAACGCCGAGGGAGGGCAGCAGCATGCCTGCTTCCAGGCTCAGCAGCCTGCCCAGAAGGGTGATAACCAGCCTATAATTCATGCAATCCCCCTGTTATTTGTCTGGGCTGAGGGGCGCTAGAATGTCCATGACGCCCGCCACCAGTTTTTTCGCGTCCCCAGCGCCAAAGTAACCAATTTTAGCGGCCTTGCCGGCGATGGACATCATCCCGCTTCCCTCAGCCACTTCAATCAGGCTGCCGTTAGGGCTCATCTCCTGGAACTGGATGGCTGACTGGCCTTTGAAGCCCGCCATCCCGTCCCGGAACAGGGTGTCAAAGCCCTTGTGCCAGCGGAAGCCGGCAAACAAATCCGCCAGCGCCTTATGCGCCTGGCTGCCCGGTGTGAGCACATAGCTCCGGGTGCCCAGGCTGGGGGGTGCCGCCTCATCTCTTGCCATGGCGATGTGGATGGCCTGCACCGGATGGTCCCAGTTGATAAGCCCGGCCATGGGCCGGGGCCAATATAAAAAGCCAGTGGCCACCAGCACCGCGATCAGCGGATAAAGCGCCCAGGCTTTGGATTTTTTCACTGTGTATCCTCCGTTTTCCAGGGTATGGGCGGATTATAGCACCTCAGTGCGCCTTGCGCCACACCGCCGGGTGAAACAGCACCATCAGCGGGATAAACTCCAGCCTCCCCAGCAGCATGATCAGGGACAGCGCGTATTTCACCCCGGGGGAGAAGTGGCCGAAGTTGCCCATGGGCCCCACCAGGGACAGCCCGGGCCCAATGTTGGACAGGCTGGAGGCGGCGGCTGTGAAGCTGGTGGTAAAATCCACCCCGTCCAGGGACACCACCAGGGTGCCGATGAGCAGCACAAAAAGGTAGAGCACCATAAAAATAAGGACGCTGTGGAGGGTTTCCTCGTCCAGGGTCTGCTTATCCATTTTCACAAGCCGCACCCGCCGGGGCTGAACCATGCGGCCTACTTCCCGCCCGCACATCTTCGCCATCAGGCTGACGCGCACAATTTTGATGCCCCCTGAGGTGGAGTTGGCACAAGCCCCCACCATCATCAGAATCATCAGGAGAATCCTTGAAAACTCCGGCCACAGGTTATAGTCGCTGGTGGAAAAGCCGGTGGTGGACATGATGGACGCCACCTGGAAGCCCGCGTGGCGCAGCGCCGTGCCCACATCCCCATAGTGGGGGGTGGTGTTCCAGGCAATCAGCGCCACCGCCACAAATGCCACCGCGTAATACACCCGCACCTCCTCATTGCGCAGGGCCAGGCCCTTCTCCCCCTGGAACAGGCGGAAAAACACAATGAAGTTGGTGCCAAACAGGAACATGAACACCATGATGATCATTTCCGCGGCCAGGTTGTTATAAGCGCCCACGGAGAGGCTGCGGTTGGAGTAGCCCCCGGTGCCGGCTGTGCCAAAGGCGTGGATGAGGCTGTCATACAGCGGCAGCCCGGAAATCAGCAGCAGCAGCGCCACCAGCACCGTCATCCCCGCGTAAAGCAGGTACAGGAAGCGGGCGGTGTCCGCCATCTTGGGCAGCATTTTCCGAAAGGTGGGGCCTGGGCTTTCTGCCCGGGCCAGCAGGGTGGTGCGCCCGCCGATTTTGGGCATCACCGCCAGCGTCAGGATGAGCACCCCCATGCCGCCCACCCACAGGGTGAGCGAACGCCAGAACACAATGCCCCGGGGCAGGCCCTCCACCCGGGCAAACACGCTGGCCCCCGCCGTGGTAAAGCCAGAAACGCTCTCAAAAAAGGCATCCCAGAAATACACCGTGACGCCAGAAAACATAAAGGGCAGCGCCCCAAACAAGGAGAACAGCACCCACACCAGCCCCACCACCACAAAGCCCTCCCGGCTGCGCATCTGGGTGTTTTGGGGCTTCATCAATTTGATCATGGGCAGGCTCACCGCCAGCAGCACCAGGATGCTCCACAAAAAGGCCAGCGCGTCCCCATCCTGATAGACCAGGGCAACGCCCAGGCTGGGCAACATCATCAGGGCTTCCAGGGCCAGCAGCCTGCCCAAGAGGTTCAGCACAAGCTGGTAATTCACGGCTTAGGCCTTTCTGACCACTTCACTCAGCTCGTTGACGCCCTGCTCCTTGGTGATGATAATCACCCGGTCTCCCTCCTCCAGGACGTCCCCGCCAAAGGGAATACGCACCTTGCCATCCCGGACGATGACGGCGATCAGCACATCTTCCTTCACCTTCAGGTTTTTTAGCGGCACACCAATCACGCTCTCGCCCCGCTGCACGATGAACTCCAGCGCTTCCACCTGGCCATCCATCAGCCGGTAGAGGCGCTGCACCTGGTTGGGGCCCGCGGCACCCGAGCGGGTGCGCACCGTGCGCAGGATGGTATCGCTGATGACCTGCTTGGTGTTCACCGCGCTTTCAATGCCGATTTTGCCCAGCAGGTCGCCATAGTTGTCGTGGTTGTTTTTCACCACCACCTTGCGCATCCCCTGGTGCACGGCGTAAAGCCCCGCCATGATGTTTTCCTCATCCCGGCCGGAAAGCGCGATGAAGGCGTCAAAATCAGTCAGCCCTTCGCCCATCAGCAGCTCCTGATCGGTGCCATCCCCCAGGATGATATTGGCATCCGGCAGCATATCAGACAGCCAGGTAGCCTTGTCCTCATCGATTTCGACGATGGACACCTCCATCCCCATGTCGATGAGCATCAGCGACAGATAGTAGGAGATGCGGCTGCCGCCCATGATCATCACGCTGCGGACGCTATTGATGTTTTTGCCCAGGGCCTTGAAAAAGGCGGTGATGGTGGTGATGTCCGACACCACAAACACCCGGTCCCCCTCGCGGAAGACAAAGTCGCCCTTGGGGATGACAGCCTGATGCTCCCGCTCCACCGCGCACACCAGCACCTGGGGCAGGTTTTTCTTCAGGCGCAGCAAATCCTTCACCGCCAGGCCCGCCAGGCCGTCATCCGCCGTGACGCGGAAATCCATCATCTCCACCCGGCCTCTGGCAAAGGTTTCTATGCGGCCGGAGAAGGGGTAGCGCAGAATGCGGCTGACCTCCTGGGCCATGACCCGCTCGGGGTTAATCACGTAGTCAATCAGCAACTCCTTCATCAGAAAGGACAGGCTGCGGTGGTATTCGGGATCCCGGATGCGGGCGATGGCATACTGAGCGCCCAGGCGCTTGGCCGTGAGGCAGACCAGCATGTTGATCTCATCGCTGATGGTGACCGCCACCACGATGTCAGCGCGGCTGATGCCCGCTTTTTCCAGCGTCTCAACGCTTACCCCGTTGCCCTTTACATACAGCGCGTCCAGGGTGTCCTGGTTGCGCTGCATCACCTGCTCGTTGTGCTCAATGATGGCCACGTCATGGCCTTCACCCACCAGGTGGCCCGCCAGCGCATGGCCAACTTTTCCGTCACCTACAACGACAATGTACATTCATGCATCCTCCATCCACATTCCCCGCTATTATAACCGCTATACCCTTAGCATTGCAAAGAGAAGCGTCAATTTTACGACAAATATCAATTTCTTGTCGTATTTTAACATTTTCATTACATTTTCCCCTTGCAAAAATACTGAAAAGGTATTAGTATTCATTGCTAGGCAGTATTTTTAGTTTTTTTGCCTGGGCATACCACAAATCAAAGAGGGAGGTCTGTCATGCATCACGCTTTGTTTCGCATTATTACCGAATTATTATTTGTGAATATGTCGGATTTCCGTCGGAAAGCAAGGTAACCAACCGATGAAAAAATTTGTCCAGCGTTCTTACTATGGTGGTCTCCGCGAGTCGGTTCTGGAACAGCTTGATCCCAAAGACCGCAAGAATTATCAGGAAGGCGCTTCCATGCTCAAAGCCCTGGGGGATCCCCAGCGCGCGATGCTGATTGATGCCCTTTCCTGTCGTCCGCTGTGCGTGTATGAGATGCAGCAGCTGGTTTCCTGGAGCCAGGCC
>CAZSSU010000151.1:0-4385 GCA_964609415.1 uncultured Christensenella sp.
TTCCACAATCTCCACCGGCATGGGGGAGGGCACCACCCGCCGCCAGCCGCGCCCGGCATCCTCCTTGAAGGTATAGCCCTTCTCCTGGGCTATGCGCGCCGCATCCTCCTGCTCATAAAACAGGCCGATGGGCTTGGTGGGGTTCTGGAATGCTGGGTCACCTGGGTCCACCACCACCTGGCTGACCAGGGTGACAGGCCGCTGGGGCAAGCCCTCCTCCGCCAACAACTCGCCCAAGGCCTGCTGGATGTGGTAGCCGATCATCCCCTGGCTCATGGCGCCGCACACGTCAAAGGGCATGGCCGGGGTCAGGTGGCTGGCCGCCTCATTTTGCATCAGAATCCGGCCCACCTGGGGGCCATTGCCATGGACAATCACCAGCTGCCACCCAGCCTTCACAATGCCCACCAGGGATTTGGCGGTGTCATGCACCACAGATAACTGTTCCTGGGCGGTGGCCTCACCGCCTTTTCTTTGCAGGGCATTGCCGCCCAGGGCTACCACGATGGTTTTCATGATGCGTTCTCCTTTGTCACATAGGCGCTGGTATAGGCTTTGAGCAAGGCGCCATAATCAGGCGTAAAGCTTAACAGGTCCCCCACCTGGTAGTCCGGGGCCCCGGTCAGGTCCACAATCAGGTGGTCAGAGCTGGCGCCGATTATTTTGACGCGCTCATCCCTGGGTGTCAAGCCGTCCGCGTCCGTATCCTGCCTGCCAATGGCCAGGATGCCCCGGCGCATGGGCCCCAGGTCGGGGAAGGTGACATACTCACCAAAGGCGTTGGGGCCGGTGCTCCCCTCCGGCTTTGAGGGCTTTTCCTTCACCTCAATCAGCCGCGCCGACAGGGTGAAGGCGTCCTGATGCAGCTGCGGGAAGGGCTTGCCCACGGCGGTGTCCATGCCCAGCAGCAGGCCTTCGCCCACGCGCAGGTGGTTGATACCCTGGGGCAGCTTGCCCTCAAACAGCAGGTGGAGGGAGCTGGAGTTGCCGCCTGAAATCAGGGGAATGGGCAAGTCAAGGGCCTCCCTGAGGCGCATGGTGATATCCAGCAGCAGCCCCAGGTTGTGTTCATCCGGCAGGATGCCCCCAAAGCAGGTGAGGTTGGTACCCGTGCCCGCCAGCTCCAAAAAGGGCTCATCTTTAACCGCCTGGGCGGTTTTAAGGATGTTGTCCATATCCCGGTGGTACAGCCCCTCCCTGAGATCCCCCAGGTCAATCATCAGGATCACCCGGTGGCGTTTTTGCAGTTTTTTTGCCGCCTGGCCCAGGGCCAGGATGGCCTCCATACCGCTTTGCAGGCTATAGTCCGCCTCCCTGACGGTTTCCTCGGCCAGCAGGGGATCGCTTAGCCGCAGGCTAAGCCTGGGCGTGCCCCCAGGCAGGCGGGCCAGGTTCAAGGCCCTGGCGTCAGCCAGCATGGGCACCCCTGCTTCCACCAGCGCCTGCACCACAGGTCCTTCGGCACACACCACCTTGGTGACCGCCGCCAGTGTCACGCCGTGCTTCTCACAGGCCTTCAGGATATAAGCCGCGTTGTCCTTGATTTTCCCCAGCTGGGCGCTGATCATTGGCGCTTTCATTCCATTTCCTCCTTCAGGCTTTGCCGCATCAGTTCCAAGGCCGCCTCTGGATGGCGGCGGCTTAAAACCCCCAGGCTGGCCATCAGATAATGTTCATCCACCAGCACCCGCATTTTCCCGGGCGCCGGATATAGCATGTCACCTGCGCTGTTCATGTCCCGCAGTTGGCGCAGGATGCCGCCATGCCCCGGCAGCCGCGTGAGCGCCCCGCCGGTGGCGATGAGGGTGGTCACCTCGCTTAAATCCTTGCCGGTGGCATAGGTTTTGCGGCCCTCCGGCAAAAACACCTGGCGCAGGCTGCCCGCGTGCCTTTTGATGGCCAGCTTCCCGGCTTCAAGCGCCAGGTGCACCGCCAGCTTGATTTGATTTTCAGTCTGGGGAATGGGCTGCCAGCTGGCTAGCTCCTGCTGTGCGTCCAGGCCCAGCAAATGACTGATATTGTCCATCCCCATGCGCTTCGCCATATGGCGGGCATTGAGGTACAGCCCCAAATCCCCCTCCACGCTGCGCTTGAAGAATGGTTCCGGCTGGGTCTGGATGAGGGAGATGGCTTCACTGCCTTGGGCACCGGAGTGCACATCGGTGGTGGCCCCGCCGATATCAAGGGCCATGCAGTCGCCAATCACCGGCTGAAGCAGCCGCAGCGCCTCCATCACAGCGCCTGGCGTGGGCAGGATGGGGCCATCCACCATCTCCCTGATGCGGGCCATGCCAGGGGCTTTGACAATATGCACTTCAAACAGCTTTTGGATTTCCCGGCGGGCGGGTTCGATGTTGAGCTGATCCAGCTGGGGGTAGACGTTTTCCGTCAGGGTGATGGCCTGGCCTTCCCGCTCAAAGGCCCGCTTCACCGCCTCCTGGGCCTGGATGTTTCCGGCGTACAGCACCGGAATATCAAGCCTGAGGGCGGCTATCGCCCGGGCATTGTGCAGGGCGGTTTCCCGGTCGCCATAGTCCGTGCCGCCCGCCAGCAGGATCATGTTGGGCCGCAAATCCCGCAGGTCCTCCAGCTCATCCTGGCTCATTTTGCCGGCGGTCACACTGCGCACCACAGCGCCTGCCCCCAGGGCCGCCATCTGGGCCGCCCGGGCGGTCATCTCATACACCAGGCCGTGGACGCTCATGGCAAGGCCCCCGGCGGCGCTGGAGGCGGCGTACATCGCCCGCCAGGAAAGGCCAGGGGCATTCAGTTTTTCTTTCAGATTGCTGACCGCTTGCGCCAGCCCCGGCAGCACATCGCCATCCTGAGCGGTGGTGGGGGCCATGCCCTGGCCCAGAAAAACCGGGGCATCCTCCAAACGGTCAAAGGCACTGACCACCGTGGTGGTGGAGCCAATCTCCGCCACCACGGCGTCAATCATGTTCAGGGGCTTGGGATTCACTTTTTGGCGTCCCGCAGTTTGACCAGGGCGGTGGCCACGTGCACACCCTTTGATCCCCGGCCAAAGCCTTCGTCAGCGCCGGCTTCCCGGGCCAGTTCCGGGGTCACCTGGGTGCCGCCGGTGAGGAACATCAGCTTGTCCCGAACGCCCATTTCTTTGGCGATCCGGTCCACCAGGGCGATGTTCTTGTAGTGGATGTTGTCATGGCTGATGATGACAGAGGCCAGCATGGCGTCAGCACCCAGCTCAATGGCGGCGTTCACCAGCTTTTCAGGCGGAACGGAAGTGCCCAGGTAGTGCACCTCGATGCCATATTTCTCAATGCCGCCATGTTTGATGTCGATGATTTCGCGCAGGCCCACGGAGTGCTCGTCCTCGCCCACCGTGCCGCACACCACCTTCATGGGTTTTTTCTCAATGGCGGCGCGGATTTCATCGTCGCTTAAGACATCAGGCTCCGGCGGGATCACCAGCTCATCCACCGCGATCTTGAAGGGCACCTTGCCCTTGAGTTCGATGCGGGTGCCGTCCACCGGGTGCATCACCTCAACGGAGATCACCTCCGCCTCCTCCAGGTTCATGCGGCGGGCGGCTTCCAGCGCCGCCGCCTGGGCCACCTTGGCCTCCACGGGGAAGAAGAGGGTGAGCATCACCGTGCCGTCCCCCAGCCATTCCATTTCGGGCTTCACGTATTTGGCCCCGGGCTGGCGCAGGTCCTCGGTTTCTGACATGCGGGTAGCGGCGTTGTCCGTCTCGTCCAGTTCATCAATGTACTGGATCAGTTCAGGTTTTTCCAGGGTGCAGCCGCCAATCAGGCTGGCCGGGCTTTCGCCTTCTTTCAGGCCATACTGGGCCAGGTTGTTGTAGCCATAGTGGGCGGTCACCGGGGCCAGATAGTCCTTTTTGCGGGGGATGAGGGTGCCGGCTCCAATGCCGCCAGACAGTTGCCGGGCGATACCGTCGCCGTTGCGCTCGGGGTAGTTGCCCGAATCCACAAAGAAGCCGTCCTCCACCGCCTGGAAGTAGCCGCCTTTTTCCAGCATCTCTTCCATAAACAGGATGGCGCGCTCCTTCAGTTCCCGGGCGTCCTCCCGCAGGGGGCCGTCCTTTTTCAGCTCCACCATGTCCATCAGCCCGTCCAGGCCGATGAGGGTTTGCTTGGCGGTGTCGCAGGCTTCGATGTTGAAGATGTGCCAGGGCACGTTGCGGCCCTCGTCAGGCGTGATGGTGGACTGGATATCCGCCGAGGTGAGCTTGGAGATGAACATGTTGAGCACATGGGTCACCGTGGCTTCCCGGGTGGAGGACTGGATGTATTTGGTGTTCATCTGCGCCCGCATGCGGTAGCCTTTGAACAGTTCCCGCAGCGCCACGGCGTAGGGCAGGTCCATGTATACACAAGGCGCGGGGGTGGCGGTTGGGG
>CAZSSU010000152.1:0-1413 GCA_964609415.1 uncultured Christensenella sp.
CGGCTGATGCCCACCATTGACAAGGCGCGGATTATCGGCGTGCGCATCCCGGCCCTGCGCCAATACGCCCGGGAGCTGGCGGGGACGCCTGAGGCGGCGGCTTTTTTAACGCAGCTGCCCCATTATTACTATGAGGAAAACAACCTGCATGGTTTTCTGATTGAGCGGATCAAGGATGAGAAGGAGGCGGTGGTGGCCCTGGATGCCTTTTTGCCCCATGTGGATAACTGGGCTACCTGCGACATGATGAGCCCCCAGGCCTTCAAGAAACGCCCGGAGGGGCTGTATCCGGGGCACATCAGCCGGTGGCTGGCAAGCGCCCACCCCTACACGGTTCGCTTTGGGCTGGGGCTGATGCTGTCATGTTATCTGGATGAGGGCTTTGAGCCTGGGATGCTGGAAAAGGCGGCTGGCATCCAGTCAGAGGAATACTATGTGAACATGATGGTGGCCTGGTATTTCGCCACCGCCCTGGCCAAGCAGTCAGAGGCGGCGCTGCCCTATCTGGAAAAGCGCTTGTTGCCCCCCTGGACCCATCGCAAGGCCATTCAAAAAGCAGTGGAAAGCCGCCGCATTTCACCGGAGATGAAGGATTATCTCAAGACGCTGAGGCATTTGTGACATTGTCATAGCCATCCGCCAGCGCCTCCATGTGCATGATGGCCTGGTGGTGGATGCGGTACACCTGGCGCTGGGAATAGCCCAGGATTTCGGCGATGTCGGGGTAGCTCAGGCAGCTGAGGTAGCGCAGGGCGAGCAGGTTGCGCTCCTCCTCCCGGGGGAGGCGGCTGATGGAGTGCCCCACCAGGCGGCGCTGGCGGTGCAGGCTGCGCCAGGTGGCCTGGATGGCGTCCGCCACCGCCCGGGCCTGGGCTTCCCGGCGGGCTTGATCCTGCCCTTCGGCCTGCGCCATATGGCTTAGTATTCTCTGCTGGCGCAGCAGCATGTTGAGGCGGGCCTCCATCTCACCCACGCTTTCCAGATATCCCCTGGCCATCACCCGATGTGCCCCTCCTTTCTGATGTGGTCATAAAGCGCCTGCGCTTCCTCCGGATGCAGGGGCGCTTCCCCGCGCAGCTTGCGGTTGAAGGCGCTGTAGGACAGGTGCAGGGCGGCGGCCGCTTCCTTGCGGCTGAGGCGGCTGCGGTTCAGGGCCATCCGAAGCTGGCGCAGTTCCTGGGTAATCATGGTTCCCTCCTTAATGAGAACAAGTGTTCTCTTTTGTGGCTTCAGTATAAAAAGGAGAGGGGAATCTGTCAACGAACAGGGGCAAAAAGGATTCTGCGGAGAAAAACAGCCCGATTTTGGCAGCCAAAAATTCACAGGGGTATAATAGGAGAGAGGGCGCTGCTTTGCGCCCCCGAAGGAGGAAAGAAACGCCATGAAACGCGTGATGAGCCTGATGGCGCTGGC
>CAZSSU010000152.1:1513-4385 GCA_964609415.1 uncultured Christensenella sp.
ATGCCCAGGCCAGGAGCAATGGAGACCTGCTGGGCCGCTATTATCCGGGCGTGGTGGCCCGGGTGCTTGCCCAGCCGGACAGGGGCTGGGTGAAGCTGGGCATTGGCACCCTGGAGGGCTTCATGAAGGCGGATAACCTGGCCTTTGACCCCCTGCCCGGCACCGTGGCCGATGTCCTGCCCCGGGTGAGCGTGGCCTACAAGGATGGGCCATCACTTACCATGCGGGGCGCCCAGTCCTTCAAGGCGGAGAAAATTAGCGCTTACCGCAACGGCACGGAAATGCGCGTGCTGGGCTTTACCGATGACTTTGCCCAGGTGATGGCGCCGGAGGGCAAGCTGGGCTTCATGATGGCCTGGGGGCTTAATCCCCAGCCCTATGCGGCAAAAGCCCCGGCTTCTGCCCAGCAAACAGGCGGCGCTCAGCCGCCTGAGGTGCCCGCAGCGCCTGCAGCGACCCCGCCCGCTTACGCCTATACCACCACCATCGCCAATACCGGCGGCGAAGGCGCCCACCTGCGCAAAAAATCCTCCGCCAGTTCTGACACCCAGGGCATGTACCCCAACGGCACCCAGGTGTATGTGCTTAAGTACGGGGAATATTGGTGCCAGGTGTGGGTGGACGGCAAAACAGGCTGGATGATGACCAAGCTCCTCCAGGGCGGCGGCCAGCAGCCATAAAACGGAACAAATAAAACGAGGCCGGGACAATAAGCATCCCAGCCACCAATTTTTTGTCTCTTCTTATAGCTGTCGCACGTCCCGCAGCGGCCCGCGCACGGGGATGTTGCTTGTTTCCAAACGGTTTTTGACGGTTTCTGTCACCAGCAGCTGGGTGGCCCACCAGTCCGGCGTTTTGGCGTAGCAGCGCAGGGTGAACACCAGGAGCCCATCTTGAATTTTGTCCAGGGAGGCCGCGGCGGGGGGATCTGCCAGGACGCCGGGGGGCACGGCAGCCGCCTCCTCCAGGAGCCGGCGCACCTGGGGCACATCGGCAGAAAAATCCGTGGTGATGGTGATGTCAATGCGCCTAATGGGGTTGGCGGAGTTGTTGATGATGGCGCCGTTTGAAAGCCCGGCGTTGGGCAGCACCACCCGTTTTCGGTCCATGGTTTCCAGGGTGGTGTACATCATGGAGATGTCCTTCACCGTGCCCTCATAACCGCTTTGGGTGATGATGTATTCGCCCACCCGGAAGGGGTGGAAAAACAGCAGCATCAGCCCGCCTGCAAAGTTGCTCAGGCTCCCCTGGAGCGCCAGGCCGATGGCCAGGCCGGCGGAGGAGAGGATGGCGATAAAGGAGGTGGCGGGCACGCCCAGGTAGATGAGCAGGCTCACAACCAGCGTGAAGCGCAGCAAAAAGGAGAGGAGGTTGTTCACAAAGCCCAGCAGCCCCCGGTCCAGCTTGCTTTTTTCCATGGACTTGCTGAGCAGCCCCATGAGTATTTTGATGATTTTAAGCCCGGCCAGCAACATCACCAGCGCGCCGGCGAGCTTCAGCGCCGCGTCAGCGGTGAAGGAGAGAAAGAACTTTTCGATGTTCTTCCAGGTATTGTCCATAACGCCCTCCCCAAGCCCCTGTTATTGAGCAGAGTATAGCATCCGCATGGCTGGAAAGGCAAGGCAGGCAAGGCTTCCGGGGCGGTTTAAAATCATGGGGACCAAATATATACATTCCTGCATAAACGTGATATACTTGGTGGCACAAGAATAAAACAGCAACAGGAGAACGATATGCGCCTATTCGTATCCACCGAGATTGGTCCGCTCAAACAGGTTTTGATCCACCGCCCTGGCCAGGAGCTGGAGCAGCTGACCCCACCGCATTTGGGGCGCATGCTCTTTGATGATATTCCCTACCTGGCCGGCGCCCAGCGTGAGCATGACCTGTTTGCCCAAACCCTCAGCCAGCATGGCGCCCAGGTGCGCTACCTGACGGACATGGTGGCCCAATCGCTGGGGGACGAGGCGGTGCGGGCGCAGTTCATCCAGGAGTTTATCAGCGAGGGCGGCCCGGTGGCCCAGTACAACAGCCAGGCGCTGACCGAGCTGTTGGGGTCCATCAAGGAGCCCAAGGCCCTGGTTGAAAAAAGCATGATGGGCGTCACCGATCAGGAGGCAGGGTTGGTGGATGCCCATCCGCTGATTCGCCTGTCGCGGCAGGAAACCCGTTTCCTGCTGGACCCGATTCCCAACCTGTATTTCACCAGGGACCCCTTCTCCGTCATCCATAAGGGCGTGGCCTACAGCCGCATGCGCGCCAATGCCAGGCAGCGGGAGACCATCTATGGCCGTTACATCATGGCCCATCACCCGGACTATAAGGGCGGCAACATCCCCGCCTGGTACAATGCCCAGCTGCCCTTCAGCCTGGAGGGTGGGGACATTCTGGTGGTGGGCGGCGGGCTGGTGTGCGTGGGCATTTCCCAGCGCACAGACCCGGAAGCCATTGAACTATTGGCGAAAAACCTCATGGCGGACCCGGACAGCGGCATCACCCGGGTGCTGGCCATGAACATCCCCAACATCAGGGCTTATATGCACCTGGACACGGTGTTTACCCAGCTTGATAAAACCGTCTTTACCGTGCACCCGGGCATCCTGCCGGTGCTGCGCTGCTTCCTGCTGGAAAAAAATGGCCAGGGCTTTAAGGCCCGCGAAATGCAGGGCAGCCTGGAAACCATCCTGGCTGAAGCCATGTCAGTCCCCCGGGTGACCCTCATCCGCTGCGGCGGGCAGGACATGATCGCCGCCCAGCGCGAGCAGTGGAACGACGGCAGCAACACGCTGTGCATCAGCCCCGGCACCGTCATCGTCTATGACCGCAACCTGGTCACCAATCGCATCCTCCAGGATCATGGCATCAAAATCAT
>CAZSSU010000153.1:0-4364 GCA_964609415.1 uncultured Christensenella sp.
CCTCCGGCAGCGTCCAGCTGACATTCTCCAGCCTGATCAATCGCCTGTTCCTCCCTTTGATGTGTAATCGGCAAAGGGATTGTACCCCAGGCAGCCGCGTCTAAATATCTCTGTTGCCGGGGTTCATCCTTTGGCGCTCCAATTTCCGTTTAGCCTTTTGGTTTTTGGGGATTATGAAGACGGGCCGAATATGCTATAATCCATCTGTTTTGGAAAGAGGTGAGGATATGCAGCTCGTCATCAATCACATCACGAAAAGCTTTGGGGAGACGGAGGTGCTCCACGGCGTCTCCTTCACGGTTGAATCCGGCCGGGCCATGGGTTTTCTGGGGCGCAACGGCGCCGGCAAATCCACCACCATCCGCTGCCTGATGGACGTGTTCCGCCCCGACAGCGGCAATTTCCTGCTGGACGGCAGGCCCTTCATGCCCCGGAGCCTGAAAATCGGCTACCTTCCGGAGGAGCGGGGCATGTACCAGAAAAATGAGGTGCTGGCGCAGCTCGTTTACTTCGCCATGCTCAGGGGTGCCTCCAGGGGGGACGCCACTGCATCCGCAAGCCGCTGGATAGATTTTTTCGGCCTGGGAGATTACAAGAGAAAAAAGCTGGAAACCCTCTCCAAGGGCAAGCAGCAGAAGATCCAGATCGCCCAGTCCTTTCTGAATGAGCCGGACATCCTGATCCTGGACGAGCCCTTCTCAGGCCTGGACCCGGTGAACGCGCAGATTTTCCAGAACGCCATCCGCGGGTTTGTCAAAGAGGGCAGGCTGGTAATTTTCTCCTCCCACCAGATGAGCTATGTGGAGGAAGTGTGCGATGATGTGACGCTGATTCACAAAGGCGACATCCTCCTGACCGGCAACCTGGACGAGATCAAACGAAACGAGGGGCAGAACAAGCTCTTTCTCTCCATCCTCTCTGGCGATGATGCCTGGCAGCACAGCCTGCAAAGCGCCTTCCCCTCCCTTTCCATGGAGCAGGGCGACGATGGGCTGATTCTGGACACCAAAGGCCTGATCACCCAGGAGGACATCCTGGGCTGGCTGGCCAAGCAGCCCCTCACCGTGCGGCAGTTCGGCCTGTACGAGCCCAGCCTCAACGACATTTTTATCAAAAAGGCAGGTGACTGATCATGCGCGATTTTCTCACCGTTTTCCGCTATGAACTCAAGACCCAGCTGGCCAAAAAAACCGCCATCGTCACCACCGTCATCATGATGATCGTGGTGCTGGGGGTGACCTTTCTGCCCCGCATCATCGCCCTGTTCAGCCCTGGCAGCCAGGATCCTGCGCAGGTGGTTGAAGGCGGGGCCGAGATGCCCAGCCAGCTGATAGATGGCGCTGGCTATGTGCTGCCCGAAGGCCCCGGGGCGGCTGTTCTCAGCCCCATCCTGGGGGAGGCCGAAGGCCAGCGCTATGCCGACCAGGCCGCCCTGGAGCAAGCCCTGCGGGATAAAACCATCGAGGTGGGCTTTGTCATCCAGCCTGATTACAGCTATGAGGCTATTTATCTGGACCGTTCCATGGAAGACCGGCGGGACAGCCAGCTGGGCGCCGTCCTCACGCAGCTGAAAAAGCAGCAGCTGATTGCTGAAAAGGGCATCACAGCCCAGGACTTTAGCGCCATTGAAGCGGCCCAGGCCCAGGGGAAAACCACCGTGCTTGGCCGCAACAGCATGGAAAACTACTTCCTCTCCTTCGGGCTGATGCTGATAGTGTACATGGTGGTGCTGCTGTATGGCAATGGCGTCTCCTCCATCATCGCCCGGGAAAAAGACAGCCGCACCATGGAAATCCTCATCACCTCCACCCGCCCCTCCAGCCTCATTCTGGGCAAGGTGGCAGCCGCCGGGGTCTCTGCCCTCATGCAGTTTGGCATGGTGGTGGCAGCTGCCGTGGTGGGCTATCAGCTGAACAAAAGCCTCTATCCGGACATGGTGACGGCCATGCTCTCCGGCACCCTCACCCCCAGCTATGTGTGGACCTATCTGTTCTTCTCCTTCTTCGGCTTCATCCTCTACCTCTTCCTCTTTGCCGCCCTGGGCTCCACCGTCTCCAAAATGGAGGATCTGGGCAGCGCCACAGCGCTGGTGCAGTTCCTGTTCATCTTCGGCTACATCCTGGCCACCATCTCCGCCAACATGCCCGCCAGCACCCTGTCCGTGGTCGGCAGCATCATCCCCTTCACCTCCATCATGGTGATGCCCCTTAGGAGTGCGGTGATGACCGTGCCCTGGAGCGAACTGATCCTGGCAGGCGCCCTGATGCTGGTGTTCGTAGCCCTCTTCGCCTTCCTCAGCATCAAAATCTACCGCTGGGGCAGCCTCAACTACGGCAACAAAACCAAGCTCAGCCGCATCGTGAAAGAAGCGCTCAGAGGCCACTGATTAACGACATCCACACAAAAGCCGCCGCGTGAAAACCGGCGGTTTTTGCTTGCCTTGAATTGCCTTCCGGCATTTGCTATCATTTATGAAGAGCAAGGACGCGGAAAGGGTTCCACATGATTCTCAGCTTTGACAAAGCAAAACTGCAAAGCATCATCGACAGCTTCTTCATGGTGTCAGGCATTCACTCGGCGGTGTTTGACGACAAGGGGCGGGGTATCGCCTGGAGCCAGAACATGATCCGCTCCCCGCTGTGCGACATGCTCCGGAAAATTCCTTCCTTTGAGGAAGCCTGCCGGGCCTGTGACCGGGCGGCCTGCCTGCGCTGCAAGGCCAGCGGCCGGGGTGAGCAGTACCGCTGCCACATTGGCCTGGAGGAGTTCGCGGTGCCCATCGTGGCCGACCACGGCATGATTGTGGGCTATATCATCTCCGGCCAGCTCATCCCCTATGGCTGCCGGGAGGAAACCCTGCCCCGGGTGCTGGCCGCTTGCCAGCCCTATGGGGTGGATGAGGAAACGCTTATCCGCGCCTATCAGGGCCACCGGGAGTTGGAGCCCCGCATTGTGGACGCCGCCTTTGAAATCCTGCAAGCCTGCACCGCTCATGCCTGGGTGACCAAAGCCGCCTCCATCAACGAGGGCAGCCTGGCCTTCCGCATATCTGATTACATCAAAAATAACCTCGCCAGCGACCTGTCAGCGCCGGCGCTGTGCGCAACGCTCCTGATCAGCAAAGCGAAGCTGAACCGCCTGGCCCAGGAATATTACGGCATGAGCCTGCAAAATTATGTCAGGCGCCTCCGGCTTGAGGAAAGCAAAAACCTCCTCAGCCAGTCAGAGATGCCCATCAGCCAGGTCGCAGCCCAGGTGGGCATCCCCGACTACAACTATTTCTCCAAGGTTTTCAAGGCCCAGGAAGGAATGTCCCCCCGGGACTACCGCAAGGCCATCCTCTCCTCCCTGCGCCTGTGACAGCAATAAAATAGTACTCCTATGATTCAATTTTTCTAATTTAGCCTCTCCTCCTACTATTTATTTTGGTATCCTTCAGTATAATAAAAGCATCACAACTGGATGAATGGCCCAAGCGTTTTATTTGCGTCCACATATGCTTTGAACATGACAGAGGAGGATCTCCCGATGCTGGTGAAAAAGGACTATGCGTTCTGGTTTTGCGTAGGCTCTCAGGATTTATATGGCGAGGATGTGCTGCGCCAGGTGGCTGAGCACGCCCAGATGATGGAACGCTCCCTCAACCAGGGGGGCCGCCTTCCCTACCGCCTGGTGTTAAAGCCCACGCTGGTGACCCCTGATATGATCCGCGCCACCTTTAACGCCGCCAACGCCGATGAGAGCTGTGCCGGCGTCATCACCTGGATGCACACCTTCTCCCCCGCCAAGTCCTGGATCAGGGGCCTTCAGGAGCTGCGCAAGCCCCTGCTGCACCTGCTCACCCAGTTCAACCAGGAAATCCCCTACGACACGATCGACATGGACTTTATGAACCTGAACCAGTCCGCCCATGGCGACCGGGAGTTTGGCCACATGGTGACCCGCCTGGGCATTGAGCGCAAGGTGGTGGCTGGCTACTGGGAGGACCCGATTGTCCTTGACCGGGTGGCCGCCTGGATGCACACCGCCGTGGGCGTGGTGGAAAGCCGGCAGGTGCGCGTGATGCGCATGGCCGACAACATGCGCAATGTGGCCGTCACCGAGGGCGACAAGGTGGAGGCTCAACAGGTCTTTGGCTGGGAAATTGACGCTTACCCCTCCAGCGAAATTGCTGAGGCTGTGGCAGCCGTCTCCGCCAGCGACACCCAAGCCCTGGTGGACGAGTATTACGACAAGTATGACATCATTCTGGATGGCCGGGACCCGGCGGACTTCCGCAGGGCCGTTTCCGTCCAGGCGCAGATGGAGCTGGGCATTTCCACCGTGTATCAGGAGGTCAACCTCTGCCCCAACCTGACGGTGGC